>JAPTWT010000149.1 GCA_028064935.1 Gammaproteobacteria bacterium
TCGATGTGTACCTGTTTGGTGAGTTGCTTGTGGGTGCCTTATTGCGACATGTATCGTTCATTAACGTCTCCTTATGGCAGGGAAGCACAGGCTCAGTAGGCCCCGTCAAAATTTCACTGGGCTTGGCTTTCCGCGAATTTTCGACAGGGCCTAGCACACGGGGAGAGACCAAACCCATCGAGCATTGCCGGCCGCGCCACCATTTCGGGCGGCAACTTCGCATGGGCTGTGCGGGCATTGTGGGCCCTGTAGCCTGTCCTGGAGGATTGACCTTGCTGCCGTTTATTCTCTTGCTGTTGGTTCTGCTGTGGTCGCCGCCACTCGGCTTGGCTATACTTCTGGCACTGTTACTAGCCGAGGGTCTGGCGGACATGGATTTATATAAGCTCAGTGTCGCGGATGCGCTGGACTCACTGAGTTCCTACGAGAGCCCGGATGAAATCGACGCGGACAGCATCGCGTGCCTACGAGAAACCCTTAATAGAATTGCGCGTGACTACTACATGGCAGTTTACGGGGCTAGTTTGTCCCCCACACAGCGGCGGCTGTGTCGATGGCTGGCGGCACTATTATTTGCCGTCGCAGCGGCAATTGCCTGGTCTGTACTGGTCGGCGCGTCCGAACCGGGTCAAACCCTGCTATTTGTTGCCGGCTTAATAGGAAGCGCACTCTCCTTGATATTTTTCTGGAATCGCCGAGCGCTGGATAAGAGTCTTGGCATAGACAACCGCAACACCCTGCGCTGGATTCAGGCAAATCATATTACGAAAGCCGCGGGCATTGATGGACCGCATGAGTTCATGCAGAAAGTGCGTGGCTTGTACACAGGCCATTTGGCCTGCAATGCAGGCCATGCGGCCTGCGATGCAGGATATCCACAGCTGACCGCCCAGTTCTTGGTCCCATATCACAAAAGCACGACGTTCTACGCGCTCGTCGTCTTCACGTCTTTGACGATGTTCTTACTCAGGTTAGTGCAAGCTCGCTGGCCCGCGACACAGTGGGCGAGTGTGCTGGCTAATCCCCACCACTTTCTTGTTATCGTGCTGGATGTCGTGGACATTGTCTCCACGGTTTACTTGGCGGGCCTCATGCTCCTAAACTCATCGGAATGGCCAGCAACGCAGCTCGGTGGTCGGTATTTTCCGCTGCAAGTGATGTGTCATGACCTGAGTCTTCTCGGATTGGCAAGCCCCGGCGCTGGTTCGGTCTGCACTGCAGTGTCAGACGCGCGCAAACCAGCGCCGCCACGCGGGGCGTTCTAGTGCGGCGATAAGGCGACGCAGCCCGCCGGCGTCAAGCGTGCTTGGCCACGCGGCGCGCAGACTGGTCCGCGCAGTTTCCAGGGTTGCTGTGTTGGCGTGCTGGTCGCGCTTCCAGCCGGCCGCGTCGTCGCGCTTGATAAGCCGGTTGTCGTGTCGCAGGAGGCCGAGGTGACGCTGCACCACAATGTCCGAGGCCTGAGCGAACAGAGCGCGAAACGCCTCGTCGAGTCGATAGTGCGAGAGCGTGACGCCGCGTAGTTGGGTCCGCGTGTCCGCGGCGAAATCGAAGCGCGCAATGGCGGTGCGATGGTTTCCATCGCTATCGACGTACCAAGAAAAGCCGTCGAGAGAGATATATGACATCTCGGGAAGTTTCCGCGCGTCGTCGCGGTAGTAACCTGGGTTCTCCTCCCATAAACAGTGGTTCATTGGCATGCGTTTGCCCCGCGCGAGGAATTCCAGCCAGGTCAAGCCCAGGTAGTCGGGGTGACGAGTACCAGCAACCGTGAACACGTTGATATCGCCGCAGGCTTGCCACTCGTGAACATCCACGAACGGCAAGCCGCGTCGAAACCGGTCCTCGGGGAAGGCTTCTATGGCGGTGTGGGCCCAGTGCGGAGGGGCTGCCTGGGCGCGCGCGAGAAGGGGGCTCGTGAATTCCATGTCAGACCTCACCGTGCGTCGTTCGGGAAAACGGCCATGGCCCGGGCAATGGCGTCCGCTGGGCACGACTGCGGGTCCGAGGCGTTGCCGGCCAGCCGGCCGGCAGCGCCGGCTATGCGGCCATCCTTGCCGCCGATGCCAGCCATTCGGCCAAGGCCGCGCAGGCGATAGGACGGACGTACTCGCCCGGCCTCGTCCAGCTCGGTGCCGACCTCTATGGTAACGGCATCTCCAACACCCAGGTCATTTAACCGGGTGACCATTACGCCCGGGCAATAGCCGGCCTCGCCCGGGTAATGAATCTCTGCGAGGCTGACAGCAAGCGCCGGCGCAGTCGTGGTGCGAACGGCGCGCTGTGCGGCGTCGAGTAGCTGCAGGGCGGCAGCCATGATAAGCATGCGGGTCGCATAGGCGGCGTGCGCGGAATGGTCAGACACCTCTTGGGCGTGTGTATTCTGCTTGGTCGTCTCGTCTTGTTGGAGTCGCATGGCTTTTTCTCTGAGTAGCCTCTTTACGAGGCGTCCTGACAGTGTTGGGCGCTTCTCTCGTACTCGTATCGTTCGAGGCTCAAAAGAAATCGCAAGGCCATGGCGGCTGTCTGCACCGCCTCTTCGCGCACATGGGCAAGGCTTGTCTTATCCGGCTCATAGGTGCGCTGCAATACAGCCTGGGTCAGCTCACCAAACTCCTCGCCTAGCACAGCGAGGGCATGCAGCGGGTCTGTCGGCCAGGTGGGGTATTTGCGCGTTGCTTTCGCCAATTCCTCCAACACTTCGTTCATTGCCAGTCGCACCCCCCACTCGGGGGGCAATGTGGCCGGTATCGGATTTTCCATCAGAATCCTCCTGTAGTCAGTCCTGGTAACGGCATTAGGCCCTGTCAAAAATTCCCGCCCTTTTCGCGCAGCACGGTACAGGCGACGCAGCGCACGGCATTTACGCTCTCGACTCGGGCGCGCGGTATCGAGTCGCCACAATCCAGGCAATAGCGATTGCCTTCTGCATCCTCGTCGGGAGGCTCGGTAGGCGTGAGCCGCGCGCGTGCAGCGCGCGCGGCCTCGGCAAGCCGGAACGCGTGGTTGCGCTCCTCAATAGCCATGGCGTTATCGAATTCATCCGGCATTCAAGCGGTCCTCATCGTCGTTGTTAACTCCCCGGAATAGGCGGTCCGGCCACCGCGTTCTGGTCGTTCTGGTTGCTGGGCGGCGTGTTGGCGTAGGCCTGCACCTGGGCCTGCGCCGTATGCACGGTGCCGTCCGGCATCGTGAACGTCGCGGTTACGGTGTAATTGCCGGGCGCAGCATACGTATGGGTCAACTCGAACAAGTCCGTACCCGATTGGCTGTTGTACACGGGCGCCGTGGCGGTGCCCGGCGCGGAGCCATCACCCCAGTTGACGGAGACCGACTGCACCGGGTTCGTGTTGGATGAGGCCTGTTGGTGTGTCGTTTGCCAGTTCGATGTCAGCCAGGCCTGCATCTGGCATGTGTTGACCGCGGAGTTCACCTGGCACTCGGACTGGTTGAGGCGAAGGACGGCGGTGCCGTTGTTTCCCGTGTTGGGGACACCAGGCTGCGAGGGCGTGAGCGCGCTGGCCTGTGTGGAAGCCTGTTGTGTCACGCTGGCCTGCGTGGGCAACGTGGGCGTGATGGACTGTACCCACCCGGACAGGTTCATTTTCGACAGGTCGAGGAGCTCGAACTGCTGCAGGGTAAAACCGGAGCAGTCCACCTGAGCGTGGAACGTACAGCCGTTCTGACCTTCGGATATCACCCACGGCTTGGCGGTAGCGGTCGCCGGGGCCACGACTGTGTAGGTGCACTGCTCGCTATTCGACGGGCATCCGCCGTAGATGGTCACCTGCGTGCCCGGCAGCTGGTAATCGGCAGACGCGGGCAACGTCCGCGGCAAGCTCACCTGTTGGAACGTCGTGCCGTTGTTCGTGGAATACTCGAACGCGACGGTCGCCGGCAAAGCACTACCAGCCTGGGACATGGGTAGACTGGCGCCGGCGAAGGCGTAGTTTGCAAGGTACTGCGGGCTTTGCCACCCGGACGGCTGGCCATAAAGCGGCCAGCTGACCTGTTCCTGCAGCATGGCGGTGCCACCAACGCCGCCCGGCCAGGCCGAGAGCGTGTACGAGCATTGGCCGCTCGTACTGTTGCACTGGCCGGTAGCGACGACGTATTTGGACAGAGCCGTGCTGTCATTGGACAGGACGTTGACCGCCTGGACGTTGAGTCCGTTCGGTTGCGCAACCGGCGGGACGCCCGATGGCGCGGGGCAACTTGCGCCATCGCAGGCGGCGAAGGTCGACTGCAAGGCCTCTGGGCAGGACACGCCGGCCGGCGGCGCCGCCGTGTTGCAGGCGGTAGGCCATTGGTAGACCCACACGTCGTTGCCATTGGCGTCAACCGGGCCAAGCCAGTCACCGTTCCCGTTGTAGAATGTGTAGGAGAGCGGGGTCTGAGTTGCGCCGGCATAGCCGTTGGCGGCCAGGGCGGCGAGCTGCTGGCGACCCTGCACCTGCACGAGCTTCGCCAGCACGTTGTGGAACGTGCAGTAATACTCGATGGTCCCGGTGCAGGCGAGACACCCGCCATTGAACGGGTTGGGGATACCGTCGTGGCAGCCGTTGGCGACGTTGACGGCCAGTCCCGCCCGGCGGTAGCCGGCGAGATTGATTTCCTCTTGCGAGCAGGACCAGATGAAGCTTCCGCCGTTTTTGAGGTTTGTCTGGCAGCAGCAGGAGCCGAGCGTGCAGCCCCACAGCTGGACGCAGGTGCCTTCGTTCCCACTGAAGACCTCCGGCGGATTGCCGTTGCTGATGTTCTTTTTGATGGCGTCGAGCAGCGCCATGCTGTTCACGGCCTGGCCAAACTCGTTGTTGTTTGGTCCGGATGTCTGGTTTTGCAGACCCGCGGTATTGGCGCTGGCACAGGCGCCGGATGTCGCGTACTGCGCGCAAGTCCGCGTCGTTGTCGTGCACTGGTAGGTCTGGTCCTCGACCGCGCACACGCCGTTGATGGTCGAGGCGCAGGTCTGCGACTCGAACGTACAGCCGGGTGTGGTGTTGCAGTACGCCACCGGGGCTGAGCAGCCATAGACCGACTCCTGGTCCGTACAATAGCCATCGACCGAGTCCAAACAGTTCTGGCTGGAGAGGGCGCAGTTGCTACCGGGCTGCGACGGGTTGCAGGTGGTGACAGCGCGCGCGGGGCAGGCCCAGGTCTGGGCATAGCTCACGCAGGTGCCGTTGGACAGCGTATCCGTGCAGGTCGATTGCAGTAACTGGCAACCCTGCAGTTGCGCACCACTACACGACTGTTGCTGGGTGCTGCCATAGCACGTGTAGGTGCGGGACTGGTTCCAGCAGGTGACGCTATTGTCGACGATGCAGCCCGCGGGCACGGGATTGGTGCCGGCCACGCAAACGCAGGCGCCGTTCACTGTCTCGCAGGAATTGCTGGTGCAAGTCGATGAAGTCTGCGTGCAGTCGATGAGCGACGACGCGCTTGCGCGCGCCGAGTTGGGCAGCGCCAGGAACCCGGCGCAGAGGGCCAGAATGAGGAGTGCGTGTCGACCCATGCGTTTAGCCTCCATAGGCCGTACAACCGTCGTTGACGTTATTGCCGGTGAGGGTCGTGATGCTGTGCGGGTAGGGGAACGTCAGCGTTTGCGGGTTCGTGTACAGCTGGAACCAGGGTCCGACGTTGAAATCGAACTCGTACGAGCACTGGTCGTTGCTTGAATTGCACCCGCCATTCAGATAATAAACAGGGAAATTCCACGTCGAATTTTCCCAGCTGGGATTGACCGCCCCTATCTCTTGAGCACCGGTGTAGCACGTACCGTTCAGGTTGACGGCGTTCGGGTAGGGGCAGTTCGTTGTATACCAGCAGCCACGTGGGGTGCAGTGCCGGGTGGTTACGGCCGGTCCGTCCTCTTGCGAGGAAAATGGCGCAATCGGCAAAGTCGCAGTGTACACGTCGTGCGGCGGGTTGCCACCCCAACAGTAGTAGTCGAAGGTCAACGACGTGGCGTTCGGCGCGCACTGCACGCCCATATAGCAGAAATCCGAGCCAACACCGCCCACGCGCCAGGACATGGTGCTCGCGAACCAGGACCCCGGGGTGCATGAGTCGGACACCGAGACCTGCGGCGTAGTCTGCACCGTGCAGGATTCGTTTTGCGGCGGGTTGCTGAGCGTGCAGGACTCGGTCGGTGTCTGCGTTGTACAGGTGGTCGACGTCGTGTTGACGGTCTGCGCGCACGTGCTGGTCGAGGTCTGCGTGGTGGTGGTCCACTGCTTGCAGGTCTGGGTCTGGCCGCAGGTCCCGCCCATCTGCACGCTGGTGTTGCCAGAGCAGCTGTAGACGGGCTTGCCGCCTGCCAGTTGCGACTGCTGGTTGGCATAGCACGTCGAGATGTTGCCGCCGTTGGCGACTATCTCGCCTGTATATCCGCCGGCATTTGTGTTTTTGCCGGCGGCAATCTGGGTACCGTTCTGGGCGACGATGCCTGTGCCCTGGGTATCCGACACGATGCTGCTGCTGTTGGCGTATTGGTTGGCCTGGGCCTGCGCGCCCTGTTGCTTGATGGCGTACAGATTCGACTGGGAGTAACTGCCGGTCTGCGTGACAGCGAGCGGGCAGCTTGTTGCCGAACCGCTTCCGGAGCAAGTACCCAGGGTGACGGTCAGGCTGCTGTCCGGCTGGGCCGTGCCACCGGGGGATAGCGTGGTGGTCTCCCAGGCCGGGCCGGACGTCCCGCCGCAGGATTCGCCCTGCTGGGTGCCTGGACAGAAGCGCAGGCTGTAGGTCCCGCCGGATGCGCCTTGTTCGCACTCGGTCTCGATGCCCAGCGGATAGACCGCGGACGTGTTGCTGAATGAGGTGCCGCCACAAGAGATGCTCGTGGTGGACCCGGCGTGTCCGGAGGCGGACACCGAGCCGTTTTCGGGCTCGGAGCCGGCGGTGCCGCCGGCGTTGAACGTGGCCGTGGTATTGGCGGACGACGTGGCTTTGCCACCCGTATA
>JAPTWT010000084.1:0-2908 GCA_028064935.1 Gammaproteobacteria bacterium
GCATGGGTCCGGGGGATGCGCCGCCGATACCCGTGTGTCCGCGCGTCGTGCCCCGTCTCCATTGATAGGTAAAAGTGAGGTTAGCCGGAGAGCCGCGCCATGCGCGTCTCCTGCTCGGAGAGCTTGTGCAGGCGCTCCTCGAAGTCCGCAAGCCGCCGGCGCTCCTCGTCGACCACCGCCACCGGTGCGCGTTCGACAAAGTCGGTCCGCCCGAGCTTGGCGCGTGCGCGCCCGATCTCGCGTTCGATTTTCTCGATCTCCTTGGCAAGACGGCGCAGCTCGGCGGCCTTGTCGATCAGTCCCGCAAGCGGGACGAGCACGCGTACCGACCCGGCCAATCCGACCGCCGACTCCGGCGTCAGCGTATCGGCGGCCAGATGCGTGATTTCCGAAAGCCGCGCCAGCGTCATGATCGTTCGCTCATGGGCGCGAACGAGTTCCGCCAGGTGCTGGGCGCCATCCAGGATTACAGGGATGCGGGCGCTGGGCGCGATGTTCATTTCGCCACGGATGGTGCGCACGGTGCCGATGATGCCCATGAGCGCCTGCATGTCGGCGGTCGCGCGCGCATCGATGCGGCTTTGGTCGCAGCGCGGATAGGGCGCGCGCATGATGGTGGCTGCGCCGCGGCCGCATAGTGGCGCCACCCGTCCCCACAAGGTCTCGGTGATGAAGGGCATGAACGGATGCAAAAGCCGCAGGGCGGTCTCCAGTACGCGCACCAGCGTGCGGCGCGTGCCGCGGGCCGCGGGCGCGTCGGCATCAGCGAGGACGGTCTTCGACCACTCGAGATACCAGCTGCAGTACTCATCCCATATGAAGCCGTAGAGGGCCTGCGTGGCGAGATCGAAACGGTAGGCGGCAAACGCCTCCTCGACCGCGCGCTCGGTCTCTTGGAGGCGGGATATGATCCAGCGATCTCCGATGTCGAGGACATAATCCCCTTCATTGCCGCAGTCCGCATTTTCGGTATTCAGCAATACGAAACGCGCGGCGTTCCAGAGCTTGTTGCAGAAGTTGCGGTAGCCATCGATGCGCGCGCGGTCGAAGTTGATGTTCCGGCCCTGGGTGGCGAGGCTCGCAAAGGTCATGCGCAGGGCATCGGTGCCGTAGGATGGTATGCCCTCGGGATATTCGCGTTCGGTGGCCCGGCGGATCGCCTCGGCCCTGGCCGGCTGCATGAGACCGCTCGTGCGTTTGGCGATGAGATCCGGGAGGCTTATGCCGTCTATGAGGTCGATCGGATCGATCACGTTGCCGCGCGACTTCGACATCTTCTGGCCCTTGGCATCCAGCACCAGACCGTGGACATAGACCTCGCGAAACGGGACGTCGCCCGTGAACTTGAGGCCCATCATGATCATGCGCGCCACCCAAAAGAAGATGATATCGAACCCGGTCACAAGCACGCGGGTGGGATAAAAGCGCGCCAGGGCCTCGGTCCGGTCCGGCCAGCCGAGCGTCGAAAATGGCCAGAGGGCCGAGGAGAACCAGGTATCGAGGACATCCGGATCCTGCGTGAGCGCGACGCCAGCGCCCAGCCCGTGGCGCGCGCGCGCCTCGTCTTCGCTGCGCGCGACATATATCCGTCCGGCATTGTCATACCAGGCGGGGATACGGTGCCCCCACCAGATCTGGCGCGATATGCACCAGTCCTTGATGTTGCGCATCCATTCGTAATAGGTCTTGTCCCAGTTCTCGGGCACGAAGCGGATACGGCCGTCCTCGACCGCCGCGAGCGCTGGCTGGGCGAGATCGGCGGTGCGCACGTACCATTGGTCCGTGAGCCAGGGCTCGATCACAGCCCCGCTGCGTTCGCCGCGCGGGACCTTGAGCTTGTGGGGCTGCACCTGTTCCAGGAGCCCCGCCGCCTTGAGGTCGGCCACGATCCGCTGCCGCGCCTCCTCGCGGCTGAGCCCGTGATAGGGTGAGCCCGGCAACTGGATGTGGGCGGTCTTGTCCAGGATGTTGGTGAGCGCCAGCCCATGACGTTGGCCGACCTCGTAGTCATTGAAGTCGTGCGCCGGCGTGATCTTCACGCAGCCCGATCCGAAGGCCGGGTCGACATAGTCATCGGCGATGATGGGGATTTCGCGTGCGGAGAGCGGCAGACTTACGGTCTGCCCGACGAGCCGCCGGTAACGCGGGTCGTCGGGATGCACGGCCACCGCCTCATCGCCGAGCAGGGTCTCGGGGCGGGTGGTGGCGACGACTAGGTGCCCTCCGGAGGGCAGCGGGTAACGGATGTGCCAGAGATGGCCATCCTCCTCCTCGGCCGTGACCTCGAGATCGGAGACCGCTGTCTCGAGTCGCGGGTCCCAGTTCACGAGTCGCTGCCCGCGATAGATGAGCCCCTCATCATACAGGCGGACGAACACCTCGCGCACCGCGCGCGACAGCCCTTCGTCGAGCGTGAAGCGTTCGCGTGACCAGTCGACCGATGCCCCCATGCGCCGCAACTGCTCGCTGATGCGTCCGCCGGAGCGCGCCTTCCAGTTCCAGACCGCCTCGAGGAATCGCTTGCGACCCAGCGCCACGCGGCTTTCGCCGGCCGCCTCCAACTGCCGTTCGACGACCATCTGCGTGGCGATACCGGCATGGTCGGTACCAGGCTGCCAGAGGGTGTCATCGCCACGCATCCGGTGGTAGCGCGTGAGCGCGTCCATGATGGTGTCCTGAAAGGCGTGGCCCATGTGCAGGCTGCCGGTCACGTTGGGCGGGGGGATGACGATGCAGTACCCGGGCCCATGCCCGGAGGGCGCGAACACGCCGCTCGCCTCCCATTGTGCGTAGATGGCCTTTTCTATCTCGCCGGGCTCGTAACTCTTGGCGAGGGTGTGTGGCAATGGTTCTGTCATCTCGTATCAGGTCGGCTCTTGAAGGGCTTGCGCCAGTGCACGTTCGAGGG
>JAPTWT010000084.1:3008-6947 GCA_028064935.1 Gammaproteobacteria bacterium
CATTGTGCGTAGATGGCCTTTTCTATCTCGCCGGGCTCGTAACTCTTGGCGAGGGTGTGTGGCAATGGTTCTGTCATCTCGTATCAGGTCGGCTCTTGAAGGGCTTGCGCCAGTGCACGTTCGAGGGTCGCCATCATAGCAGGGTCGAGCGGATCGTTCCCATCGGCGCGCCACAGGGCCTCGACGCGTTGGGTGATCGCCGCTGCGCGTATGTGGGCGGAAAGCGCCTGGCGGTCGGCGGCTTCGGGATCGGGCGTGGCGGGCAGGCGCGCGACCACGTCACTCAAGGTCGGTATGGGGGCACCCACGGCGCGTGGCCGGATGTCCGGCCGGGTCGGGTTGGCAACCACGGTCGTCAGAACCGGAATGCCGTCGTCACCGACCTCGGCGTCGTCTTGCAGGTCGGCGGCCAGTGCGCGCAGGCCCGCCAGGATGTCCGGCAGCGGTTCGTGGCGGATGCGGGTCATGGGAGGTTATGGACGGCCGGCTCCAGGCCCTGCCGGCGGTAGTGACGAAACCGCGCGCGTGACCGCTCCTTCTCGCTGTCGCTCGCCCCCACGGCCTCGAGCACGCGCGCGAAACCGGTCACCGAGGGCGGGGCGTCGGCGGTCAGTGGGACCAGGCAGTCCCCCGCGTGCGGAAGCTCGGCGCCGATGAGCACCGGCTCATCGGCGAGACCCGCCGGCGCGTGCGGCACGAAGCTCGTATCGGAAAATGTCCACAGCCGCTCATCCCATAGGCCGATCTCGTCTTTCGGGACCCACAGGAACACCTGGTGGCCGTGTCTATGGGCGGTCTCCACGAGCCGGCAGGCCAGCGTATCGCGCGCAAGCCCGTCACCGCCGAGATAAAAATCGACACGCGTCATGCCGGTCGCGCGCGGCGCCTCAGAAATTCCATGAGCAACGGGATCGGTCGCCCGGTGGCACCCTTGTCCTTGCCGCCCTTGTAGGCGATGCCCGCGATATCGAGGTGCGCCCAGGGATAGGCCTCGGTGAAGCGCGACAGGAAGCAGGCGGCGGTGATGGTTCCGGCCTCGCGGCCGCCGATATTGGCCATGTCCGCGAAATTCGAGTCGAGCTGCTTTTGGTATTCTTCCCATAGCGGCAGCGGCCAGACGCGGTCGGCCGCTTGCTGGCCGGCCTGTTCCAGTTCATGTCCGAGGGCCTCGTTGTTGCCCATGAGGCCGCCGGCCTGCGCGCCCAAGGCGATGACGCAGGCCCCGGTCAGTGTGGCGATGTCGATGACCGCGGCCGGTTTGAAGCGCTCGGCGTAGGTGAGCGCGTCGCACAGAATCAACCGGCCTTCGGCGTCGGTATTCAGGATCTCGATCGTCTGACCGGACAGGCTCGTCACGATATCGCCGGGCTTGATCGCGCTCCCTCCGGGGAGGTTTTCGGTCGTCGGCACGATGCCCACGAGATTGATCGGCAGTTTCATCTCGGCCGCGGCCTGCACGACGGCCAATACCGTTGCCGCCCCACACATGTCGAATTTCATCTCATCCATGTTGGCCGGCGGCTTCAGGGAGATGCCCCCGGAGTCGAAGGTCACGCCCTTGCCGACGAGCGCGATCGGGGCACCGGTGCCGTTCCCGTGATACTCGAGGACGATGAGCTTGGCGGGCTCATGCGTCCCGCGCGCCACCGCAAGCAGCGCGCCCATCCCCAGGGTTTCCATGTCGCCCTTTTCGAGCACGTTGACCTTGAGGGCGTGGCGCGTGGCGAGCGTCTGGGCCTGCTCGGCGAGATAGGATGGTGTGCACATATTGCCCGGGAGGTTGGCGAGATCCTTGGCGAACGACACGGCGCGCGCGATCGCGGCACCGGCGGTCAGGGCGTCGCCCGCGGCCGTTTCGGACCCGCTCACCGCACCGAAAACACAGGACCGCGGTTGCGTGCGCGCCGGCGCCCGGGTCTTCAGCCGGTCGAAGCGGTAGAGGGCATCCTCGGTGGCCACCACCGCCTGTTCAAGGGCCCAGGCCGGCGAGCGCTCCTTGACCGGGACCGACGGCAGAAAGTTTGCGATGGTCGCGACGTGCAAGTCGGCTGCCGCCTGCGCAGCGCGCGCCACGGCCTCCTTGTACTGCGTCGGTTTGCATTCGCCGGCCGCGCCCATGCCCACGAGCAGTATCCGCTCGGCCTTGCCGGCCGCGCGCAACAGCGGCAGTGTCTGTCCGGGTTTGCCTTCGATGTCGCCCCGTTGCACAATGGCCGCGATCTCGCCGCCAAGGATGCGGTCGATGGCCGCGGCGGCCTCCGAGAGTCCACGGTTTTCGTGGATGCCCACGATCAGGCATTCCGTGGCCAATTGATCAGGAGTTTCTTGAGTGAGGGCGTATTCCATAGGGCTCGGGGATCTCGGGTTAAGTGTCGGTTACGGGAGCGCCGTCATGCGCGGTTCCATGATAAACCGCTTGCGGCGCCAGCAAAAGCCGTGATAGTCCACAAGGCCTTTTATCGCGAGGCGACCCAAACCACGTTGCTCGTGACCTTGACGTTCCTGACCCTCTATCTCGTGGTCAGTCTGGTGAAGCTCTTGAGCCAGGCGGCGAGCGGCGAGTTTCCCGCACATATCGTGTTCCTGCTGCTTGCCCTGGAGCTCCTCAAGAACCTCGCGATGATACTGCCGTTGACGGTCTTTATTGGGCTTTTGCTGACCATGGCGCGCTGGTATCGGGACAGCGAGGTGACGGTGTTGGCGGCCTGCGGGATCGGGCTTGCGCGGCTCTTGCGTCCGGCCATGGTGTGGACCGGTGCCGTGGCCACCGTGGTGGCGGCCATCGCGTTTTATCTGGCGCCCATGGCCGCGCTCCTGCTCCACAAGATCAAGCTCGAAAACACCTCCGCCTACACCGCCGGCATCATTCCCGGACGCTTCAATCATACGAGAAACGGGCGGGCGATCTTCTACGTCGGGCGGGTCGGGTCGAGCGGACGCCTGCATGATATCTTCGTGAGCCGCACGCAGTTCGGTAAGGGTGGGGTGCTGATCGCCAAGCGCGGTTATGAGTTCAAGAACCGCCACACCGGCGCGCGTTTTCTCGTGCTCCTAAACGGTCGCCGTTACCAAGGGATCCCCGGTCAGGCCAATTACCGGATCCTGCGCTACCGCACCTATGCGTTGCGCATAAAGCGGCGCCCATTCACGCCGGTCATGGCCGGGCTCACCCGTGACGAGGTCCCGACCCTGCGCCTTTTGCGTTCGTCGAACCCGCGCGCGATCGCCGAATGGCAGTGGCGTCTGGCGCAGCCCCTGTCGCTGTTCATATTGGCGCCATTGGCGCTGGTCTTTGCCTACACCGACTCCCGCAAGGGGGCCTTTGCCCCGCTGTTCGCGGCGGTCCTCGCCTATTTCTCGTACGCCAACCTGCTTAGCATCGCCCATGCCCTGTTGGCGCGCGGACAGGAGCCGGCATGGCTCGGGTTATGGTGGGTCCACGCGGTGTTCGCGGCGCTTGCGGCGGCGTTCTTCGCCAGGCGCGCCGCCGGTAAGGGGCTTTTGCCGTGGGGGCTATTCCGCTGATGCGCATCCTCTATGCCTACATTGCGCGGCGTCTGATCCTGAGCACGGGTCTTGTGTTGAGCGTATTCGTGGGCCTGTTTCTGTTCTTCGATCTCGTGACCACCCTGGACCACATCCACCACGGGGGGTTTTACCGGCTGTTCATGATTCTTCTGCTAGGGGTCCCGGCCAAGATCTCCATGCTCTTCCCCATGTCGGCGCTGGTCGGGGCTACCCTCGGGCTGTCATCGCTTGCCATAGATGGCGAACTGACCGCCATGCGCGCCGCCGGGGTCTCGGTGGGGCGTATCGCCTACGCGGCCCTGAGGGCGGCGCTCGCGCTCGGTCTCGTGGCGGCGTTGCTCGGGGATTTTCTCGGGCCCAAGGCGGCCTCGCTCGCGCGCCGGGAGCAGGCCCAGGCCGCCGGGCTGGGGG
>JAPTWT010000095.1 GCA_028064935.1 Gammaproteobacteria bacterium
TTCGTACCATTGGGGGTCCTCGGTGACAACATCCAGAATGACGTTGCTATCGACCAGGACGGCGTCCATGAGTGGATTCGTCCTCAGGCGCCACGGGTCAAGGCCATGATTTCGTCGGTGCTAAGACGTGCGGTGGCCTTGCCGCGCATGATCGCAAGAAGCTCGCGCCCGCGACGCGGAGCCTTCTCGGCCTTCCTTACGATGACGGTATGACCGCGCACAACGAACTCCACTTCGGTGTTGGGCAGAAGGCCGGCTTTGAGTCGGATGTCGACGGGGATGGTGACTTGGCCTTTGCTAGTAATTCGCATGATGATCTCCTTATAGGGGGTGTGTTCGGCGTATTACTTTTGAGAGTAATACTTTCTACGCCATCGGTCAAACACCCTGCTGAAGGCTGCCGCTGTCGCCATCGTGTTATCGTTCGGACGGCGTTCTGGAATAAAAATCTTGCGTGCCTTTAGCTTCCCAGCCTCGACGGACTCCAAATCGATGTATGCAAACCTCTCCGGAAGTTCAGGGTTCGCGGATTCGCGCCGCAAGCGCCTTTCAGTTTCTTCGTAATCCATACCCCAGCCTCCCGAAACTCCGGAAACCGCAACCGTGGCACCAATGGGCGCTTGTCGTTTCCGCTCATTCGGCGCGCTCCGCATTCATGGCAACCGATGCTGCCGCTGGTAGCACATCGGGCCGCGCTACGATGACCTTGAAGAGATTGCCGGCGCGGTCGTCGATGAGCTCGATGTCAGGCCAGGCACGCAGCAGGCCGCTGCCCAGCCCGCGATAAGGGAGGAGCTTGGCGGCAAATGAAGCCAAGACAGGATTACGCATATTGGAGTTGCCGGTTTTGACGTTCTCGATCGTCAGATTGTTGGGTAGGTGTCCGGGGCTTACGATCTCGACTCGATCCGCAAACACCAGCACACGCACCGGGGCGTTGATGAAGTAATCACGGTGAATGAGCGCGTTGGCGACCAGCTCTTCCCAGACGATGCGGGGCACTTCGGGGCGGCCCACGGTGTTGATGCCCTGATCCCCTTGCAGGGCGCGGGTGTTGGCGCTGATGAAGCCCAGTGTTTGCTGAAACACATCGGCGAGCTTGCCGGTGATGTCCCGGCTGTCGATGTAGCGCTCGCCCTCAATCTCGTTGCCGACGAAGGCCACCGCCTTGATGATGAAGGCGGGCAGCGCGTAGTGCGGTGTCTTGGCGAACAACAGCGCTCCGGCGACATTGAGATGCCCCTGGCTCAAGAGGTTCATGTTGGTCAGCAACTGGGGCAGTGGCTGCTGATGCTGGGCGAGCGGCTCGCCGAATTGCTGCTCGAAGAAGGCTTCGAAGTAGGGTAGGTCCACATCGCCCGAGCCCAGGCCGGCCACGGGTGTTTCGTCGGCATGGACCAAGCCTGCCTGCTGGAACAGGCGTTGCAGTTCCTCGCGCGAGGTGGCCCGACGCTTGTCTGGGCCCGACTTCACCCAGATAGCGCCGTTTCTGTCCATGTAAGGCTTGCTGATGCCCTCAGGAATGGAGACCACGATAACCGTGCCCGCTGGGTGTGGCACGTTATCGGTAAGCGGATTCACAGCTGGGCGCACGTTCTGCGATGCCGCGTTGGCGACAAGCTGATTGAGGCGGGCCACGTCGGCACCTGATAGACCGCGCACCGAGCCATCGTCGTTCACGCCGATAAAGATGCGCCCGCCTGCGGTGTTGCTGAAAGCAACGATCTCCCCCGCCAAGGCATCGGCATTGGTGACGTCCGCCTTGAACTGATGGCGGCTGTCCTCGCCTCGACTGAGGATGTCGATCAGCTCTGTGGTTTCCATAGGTTGTAAACCTCTTTACGACGGTTGAAGGCTTCCCGGCCACCTTCCATGATGCTGATGATGGCTTCGTGCACCACGCGGGCGTCGATGCTGCCGCTTTGCGTGGCGACCTTTTCGTCCTGGTACTGGCAGGCGTGCACCTGCTCGGCGTCACCCAGCACTGGGAAATTGGCGTTGTGGGTGGCAAAGATGAATTGGGTGTGAGGTTTCATGTTACGCAGCAGCTTGATCACATCGTCGTAGATAGTCTGGTTGTCCAGATCGTCTTCTGGCTGGTCGATGATGATCACGTCGTTCTGTCGTTGGCTGAGCACGTACAGCAGTAGTGCCGAAGCACGTTGCCCGAGTGAATGGTGCTTCAGCTCCTTGCCGCGATAGCGGATGATGAACCGGTTGGGCACCTGCCAAGTGACGAACTCGGCCAGGTTCTGCATGAAGGTCTTCTCAAAGACCTCGGGAGTACTGCCTGCCTTGGCCAAAGGTCCCGGCAGGGCACGCAACAGCCCGCCGAAATCGGCGTAGTCCTCCATGACCGCTCGCAGCGTGGCTTCGCGGATGTTGCTGCCTTTGAAAAGCTGCTGCATGAAGTTTATGGCGGCTCCCTTGTCGCCTTTGAAGTCAGCTTCGATCTGCAGAGCAGTGTGGCTGGCATTCACGCGGTCCAGTTCCGCCTTGACGGTGTTGAACTCGCGCAGCCAAAGGTCGTTTAGCTTGCCGATCTCGTCAAATAACGCATCGCGGATACTAGCCTGCTGTGACTCCTGCTTGGTCAGCGCCTCCAACATTTGCTCAGCTTTTGTTTTGCGCTGTTGCTGGACCAGGAAGTCGTCCGGTTGGATAGCGGTCATGCCGGTTTGCTTGAGTTCCTGGGCCAGCTGCCGCTCGACTTGTGCGAACTCTTCCTGGAGACTCTTGCTTACACCTTCAAACTCGCCCTGTTTGGTCTTGAGGCGAGCCACAATGGCGCGCGCCTCTTGCTCGATCTGCTTGAGCTGATCGACCTTTGCAATGAGATCGGAAAACTCGGCGTAGTACGCAGAGAAGAATTCCGAGTTCTGCCGGGACACATAGCTCGTCGCGTTGCGCAACTCGTCCTCGTGCCCGGCGAGCAGGCTGCCCAAGGCAAGGATGAAGTTGTCTGCCCGCTCTTTCATGCGCATTAGCGCAGCGGCGTCCTGCTGGAAGCCCAGGCGCTTCTGCAGCTTGTCGGCGACACCGTACTCCTCGAACTTCTTCAGACGGAAGTTGGCATCGGTGAGTTGGATCTCGAAGTCGCGCTTGAGTTCGGCGGCGTTGCTGAGTTTCAGCCAGCGCTGGGTGGCTTCGCGCACGCGCAGGCGCTGGTCCTCGATGTCATCGCGCAGGACACGAAGCTTTTCGCCGACCAGCTTTTCCACCAGATCGGTCTCGAAACCTTCGCCGGTGCTGGAGAGGTCTTTTTGCCCGAAGTAGATCGGGCGGCGCAGTACGGTTTCCCGGATCGATACGCCTGGCTGCAACTTGTCGTCCAGGTAGACGTTGGGTGCTTCGCGGAAGATGCGGGAGATCGTGAATTCTTGCCCGTACACATCGCTGGCCGTCAGCGTCACTTTGCCGCCGCTGCCCAGGGTGTGGCGGATCAACTCATCTTTGTACCTGATATCTTGTGCCTTCTCGCCCCGTGGAATGTCGAGGGCGTAGCGCACTGCCTCCAGGATGGATGACTTGCCGCTGCCACGGATGCCGATGAGCGTATTGAGTTCGGGGGAAAAATGCAGCGTCTGCCCGTCAAGGATGCCGCCATCGAAGTGGATGCTGCGAATATGGGATGCCTGGTGCTTGGGCGGCTCCGACGCAACGCGCGAAGCTGGATCGCTCAAGGCAAACTTGACAGCCTCGAAAGACAATTCGCCCAGCTTTAAATAGCAGGTCTTGCCGCAACCGATTTCGTCGATGCCCTTGGGGTCGCTGCCTTCAAGCTCGGCGGGATACCAGTTTTGCAGCCAGTCCTGAACCTTGGCGCGGCTGGGCTTATCTTTGCCCATACCATCGCGAGTGCGTACCTTTTGGAAGCCCAGGGCCCTGCGCCGAAAAAACTCGTTTTGCCCCAGCTCGGAAAGGCGGCCGCCATTCAGCTCGGCCCACAGCCCACTGGGTGCTTCCACATG
Organism: Gammaproteobacteria bacterium; assembly: GCA_028064935.1. The sequence continues at coordinate 3,972 of JAPTWT010000095.1, forward strand.
GGCGAAGACGAGGAAAAAGTCGCGGTGATAGTTTTCCAGCTTCTTGATCGTCTCCAGGAGCGACCAGGAGGTGCGCCCGTTCTCCTGTTCATACTCTGCCGGTGCTTTACCTTCGAACGCGCTGGTCAGGAATGGGCTGATGTGGTTGTGCCCATCAATCCACGCGCCGGAGAACACAACCAGCGTGTGGATGCCATTGGCCCCATCGTTGACGGACAGCTCAACGCCCGGCAGCAGCGCAATGCCTTTCTTTTGGGCTGTCTTGCGTAGTGTTTTGAACTCTTCAAAGTCGAACTTATTGTGATTGGTGATGACCCCCAGTCGGATTTGCGCTTTCTCTAGCGCTGCCACGTAGTTGCTGTTGTAATAGTTGTCGTCGCCTGCGTATTTGAATTCGCGGTCTGCGCGGGTGTGCAGATGAAAGTCGGCGCGAACCCATTGTGCCCCTTCGACGAAAACGTTAGTGCGCGCCCCTGATTGCTGGGGTTGCAGGTCATCCGTCATCGTCCCTCCTCATACGCCGACAGCCCGGCAATCTCGTACCCCTGCGCCGGTTTGTGCAGCAGCGGTGTCAGGTTTTCCACCGGCGCCAGTTCCTTCTCGATGCGTGCCTTCCAGCCCAGGCCCAAGGGGGCCAGCGGGGCCATCGGATCGCTCAGGGCTTCGCCGCCGAAGATACGGCGGCGCAGCACTTCATCGACAAAGGTTTGCGGCGCGGAAGCCCCTAGGCCATGCCGCGCCCCAATGCCGGCAAGTTCGCGCGTCTTCTTCTTGGCCTTGAAGCGATCAGAGTCGGTGCTGATGCGCAACTGACTGACCATCTCGAAGTGGTTCTTACACCAGTCGCGGATATTGACGAGGGCGTAGTTCAGCGGCGTGTCGTCGTCGCGCTCGAAGCTGTTGATGTCGCGCAGCGTCTGGGTGGTGTTGTACACATCAGGCGTAATGACGCTGTCAAGCAGGTGCTGGAATTTGCTGTCGATCAAGCGAACGCGGTTGAGGGCCTCGAGCTTTTCGCGAAAGCTCGCCTCCAGCACGGCACGATCATGGATATCGGGGCAGTAGGTGTATTTGAGATCTTTCAGTGCGGCAATGAGATCTCGGTCGATTTGGTTTTCTGTTATTGCCATGAACCAAACCCTTTCCTTCGCAGCGCTGTTTTGACCCACGTTCACACCGCCTCCGACTTTTGCCTATTTATGCTCTCGGCGATCCAGCGATTCAGTTCGGAGCGGCGAAAGCGCCACGTGCCCCCGAGCTTGAACGCTGGAATTCTCCCTTCTGGGCCAAGCGATAGACTGTCCGTTTTCCGGCTTTGAGGTATGCGGCGACTTCGTCGAGCGTCAGGATTTCGTCTTCCGGGTAAGTCATCGTCTTGCCGTTACCATTTGCCGACGCTGAATCTCGTTAGCCAGGATTGACCAATCCTACCAAGCGCGGTAGGCGCTCGCCAGTTCTGCAGGAAACCCGCCGACACACCAAGGAGGGATGCGGCTTCATGAGCAAGCTCGACGCGCGCCACGTGTAGCAGTTCGTATTTGGTGCGCCGCAGGGGCGTTGAGGTGATGAGTCCGTCTCTGGGTCTCGCGGAGCGTGCCGCCGCCGTGAGCTGCCTCGGCGCAGGCCCGAGGCTCGCGACGGCCTGGAGTCTCGCGGGGGCGCAGTGCGCTACAATGCGACGTTTTCAAGACCCGGTCATGGCGCGGGCGTAGGGGCGGATGATGGCGGCAAAGGGCGAGGGGGCGGTTCGAGCGAGCGGGCGGGCGCGATTGGGGGCCTATGTGCGCCTCATGCGGCTGCACCGGCCGATCGGCAGCCTGCTCTTGATGTGGCCGACGCTCTGGGCCCTGTGGATCGCGGGCCAGGGACATCCGAGGCCCGTCCTGGTCGCCGTATTTGTCGCGGGCGTGCTCCTCATGCGTTCGGCGGGCTGCGTCATCAACGACTATGCGGACCGTGACTTCGACCCGCACGTCTGGCGCACGCAAGACCGGCCGATCGCCGCGGGCGAGGTGAGCCCCAGGGCCGCGCTCACCCTGTTCTTTGGGCTCTGTCTCCTGGCGGCCATGCTCGCCTTCTGGCTCAATACCTACACGATCGAGCTCTCGGTCGTGGCGGTGGCGCTCGCTGCCACGTATCCCTTCCTCAAGCGCTTCACGCACCTCCCGCAGGTCTATCTGGGGCTTGCCTTCGGCTGGGGTATCCCCATGGCCTTCGCCGCCCAGACCGGGCACATCCCACGTCTTGCGTGGGTGCTCTTTGCTGCCAACATCGCGTGGACCGTGGCCTATGATACCGCCTACGCCATGGCCGATCGCGACGACGACCTGAAGATCGGCGTCAAATCGAGCGCCATCCTGTTCGGGCGCTGGGACCGGGCCATGGTGGCCTTGAATCACGCGGTCGCCTTGGGGCTTTTGTATCGGGTCGGAGTTATGGCGCACCTGGGGCTCGTGTACGATGGCGGCCTGGGGCTTGCCCTGGGGTTCGCGCTCTATGAGCAGAGTCTGTTGCGCGACCGCCGGCCCATGGACTGCTTTCGGGCCTTTCTCAACAACAACTGGTTCGGCGGCAGCGTCTTCGTGGGCCTGGTCGCCGCCTATCTCGGGAGGTCTTTGTGAAGCTCTATGGTCATGCTACGTCGCCTTACGTGCGCAAGGTGCGCATCGCCCTGCGGGAAAAGAACATCCGTTTCGAATGGATCCAGGAGAGTCCGCATGATGCCGGCAACCGCATCGTGGCGTTGAACCCGCTCGGCAAGGTCCCGGTCCTGGAGACCGACGATGGCCGGGTCTTGTTCGACTCGGCGTTGCTCATCGAGTATATCGATACCCTCACGCCCGAGCGATTGATCCCCGCTGCACCGTCCGAGCGCCTGCATGCTTTGTTGTGGAACACACTCGGCATCGGCGTGGTCGATGCCACGGTCGCCCGTCTCCTGGAAGACAGGCGTCCGGCCGCCGAGAAATCAC
>JAPTWT010000211.1 GCA_028064935.1 Gammaproteobacteria bacterium
ACAACGGTCTCAAAGTGGTTTTCGTTTGGGAGTCGGATGGCATCGACCGTGCCTACTTCACCACGACGCAAGGCGTTGCGGACGCCAAGTACGTCATGAGCGAGTTGGAGTATCTGAACATCCCGCCGAGCATCAACGTGGTGGTCTACTTCTCGGCTGACTTCGACGCTGTGTCACTCGCAGACTATCAGGCGGTAGACGACTACCTGTTGGCCGTCGAGCAGACGCTGGACAGGCAGTATGGCGATGGCATCTATGGCGACGCAGGGCTACTCGAATACCTGTTCAGTGGGAAGGCTCGCTCGAAACCCCGTCACGGTTGGCAATCGGCGGGGTGGGATGACGGCAAGGTGTGGCCTCATGCGGCGGCGTGGCAGTATGCCGTGGAGCAGCCGGTATGCGGGATGACGGCGGATCTCAACCATGTCTACTTCAACTTGGGCTACTATCCACAACCCGCGCCTAAACCGCCCGTGAAGCCCGTAGCGCCCGTATATAGGCTCACGGTGACAAACACGTTCACGGATGCTCAGCAAGCCGCTACGAAGGCGTTGGAGGTTTCAAAACTCGGACTCGATGTGAAGGTATCGCAAAACTAAGGAGGTCATCGTATGACGCTTCAAACTCAGATTGTGCAGGATCTCGCGGGACTCCTCATGGCTGTCGTTACCGCAGGTGTGGGCTATCTTGGTGTCAAGGCGAAGGCTTGGTTGCATTCGCACACCAACGCGCAGGTGGCCGCAACGGGGAACAGTGTAATTGATGGGCTATCCAAGATAGTCGATAGCGTGGTGCAGGACTTCAACCAAACCATCGTCAACCCCGCCAAATCAAACGGGACGTGGAATGCGTCCATCGGCGCACAGGTGAAACAAGACGCCATCGCCGCTGTCAAGTCGCAGGCATCGAACCTATTGGCACTCGGACAATCGACGCTCGGCAATGTGGACAGCATGATCGGGAGCCTCATCGAGCAGTTTGTCGCCAAGCACAAGTTGACGGTTACGCCTGCTACGCCTCCAACTCCCATCACTCCCGCTACGCCTGCGTGATACAATGGTGCAAAGGCCATGTCACAAGATGACCCCCTTCCATCACGGGAGGGGGTCTGTTTTTGATCATATCCCTCCTCACCAATCCCCATATTCCCAATCATACATAGGACAATCGCTGTCACACTCATGCCCCGGTTGATAATGTGCCTCGCGCTCAGGATGTCGAAATCCCTCTAGCCACTCTTGATACTCCGTCCGCGCCGTGTAGTCGCGCCCGTCACAATCGAAGGCTCGCGAGTCCCGTTTCCACCGTGGCCCATCTGGTGTCTCAAATGGACGAAACCACGATTCGTGACCGTTGGTGCAGACTCCTTTGTAAGAGGGATGCCCCTGCTCATATGTTGGCTCCGCAATTCCAATGATCCACATGGGAGTAATGTGCCAGTCCATCTCCGTGATCCAAAACAACTTCCACTTGTCGCATTCCTGACACCAACCCTTGACATAATCGTGGGTAGTCTCATATCGGATGACTGACCCGGATGCGCCCGCGACGATGCGTCTCTCGCGCCACGGTAGCTCGCCCTTGCGTTGGACGTAGACTAGACTCAACGTCACCCCTCCTCTGCAACTCGCGTTCGATAGCGTCAAGTGTGCATCCGCACACCTCATCCCGCGCCTCACCATGACACAGTGGGCAATCGGGATCGGCGGGGTTGGGTTTAGGTTTGGGCATCGGCACTCTCCACCTTCATGGGGCGTATGACCATCGAGCCGCCATATCTGCTCTTGCTTGGCACGACCCACCCCTCAGCATTGTCGTTCCAATCCCACTCATACGGCACCCGTTTACCCTTGACTATGTGCATCTTGCGCTCTCCGTCCAATCGGGCATGTGCGAGTTCGAGTGTGTCGTATATACCCCATATGCTCGTCTCGTCATAGGTCGTATACATGCCGAGATACACGTCCACGTTACGCATCTCCTCCAATCGCCTGCGCCAACTCGCAGTCGGGGTCATGGTGTCCCACACGCTTGTAATTGCGGCATATTGGGCAGTAAGCTTCTGGCTCATACCCATCATCGAACCACTCCAACCGCTTCAGCAGAACGCGCAAAGTGTTGCTCGTCCGCACCTCGCCTGCGTACACCTTGCGCAAGTCTGCGTTGTCGGACTCCACGATCTGGATGTGCTCCCGCAACTCAGCGATGGTCTTGTCACGGTCACGGATGGTGGAGAGAAGAGTCTGGGCATCTTCTCGAATGATGGAAACCGCGCCCATCTGCAAATTGATCTGCCGTTCCGCAAACGCTACAACTTCCTCAAATGTCCGCATCCCCACGCTCTCCCTTCGCAATCTTGCTAAACGCCGCATCTGCCACCTGCCGCGGATTCTCAGCACCATGTGCTATCTCCGACAGGGCATCGCGGAGGATCGTAGACTTCCAAGTCAGGTACTCATTATCACGCTCGGAGAGGGTGAGTGCTTCGTCTACGATGTCGAAGTCGGATTGGAGTTTGTGGATGGTGGCGATTAGATTTAGTTCAACATCCGTCTGACGATCTGCGAGACCGAGTTGCTTGAGTTTGTATAGGTCACGCTCAAACATGCGCACGGCTGAACGACTCATCGCCTCGGGTTCACTCATCCCCGTCGCCCCCCAACTTTGGGGAATGAGTCTCGGGGTCGAATATCGGCATCGGATCGTCGGGATTTGTGCGCTGATACCACGCCGCTAGGACTTTCCGATATTGGCGTGTGGCGTGCATATATACGACGACTTGCATGCCTCCAAACAGAATGAAGAGACCTGCGAGCATGACCAACAAAACACAAATCAAAAGAATCGCCTCAGACCAATCCATCCCCATCACCCTCCAACTTGGCGAGGAAATCGCGGGCCATATTCGCCGCATATTCCTCCAAGTCTGCGCCCATACCTAACCCCGCGATGGTGTGCAATGTTTGCAACGCTTCCACCAACGCCTGCGCCACGTCTGCCGCATCGTGATAACAAACGATGGCGAACTCGGCGCTATCTTCGTCCGCCACGTCTAAAATCCGCTGTGCGGCAGCTATGATATTAGGCATCTAGCGTCCCCTCCATTCTCGCGAGAAAGTCGCGGGCGTCTCCCATCGCCTTATTGACCCCGCTTGCATCCTCGTAACCATTCCCACACTCATCGCAAACCCCCTCATCTTGCCACGGGATAGAAAAATCCATGTGCTGATCGAGCCTCGTCAGAATGTCTAATGCCTCCACCAACGCCTGTGCAATCGCGGGGCCATCGTTGCGGGCGGCGGCGATGAATTCGATATCCTCGGCATTTTGGTTGGCATCATATTCCATGATGGTGTAAGGCGTCTCACCTAGCACAGTCAGTACCTTTCCTAACTCTGGCACATCGATCCATAGACCATCCGTCGCCTTCTCGCTCAACTCCACCAACCTCTGCGCACGGGTGAGGATGTTAGGCATCTTCGTCACCCTTTCCCACGATCTCGACCGCTCGATAGTAGGCATTCTCCATGAGATCTCCGAACCCGCAATCACGCACCCACTCAGCAAATTTGCGATACTTCTCCAACTTCGCCGTCAGGTCGTCGATGGTGGCTTGCATCTTGGCACCGTCGTTAGGCAACGGCATGAGTTGCAATGCGCCCCATGGTTCCTCGCGTATGAGGCGCTGGAATTCGTAAGTGAACTCCTGCTTCTCGGTCTCGGACATGTCGCTCCAGTTCAGACGGAGAGTGGCGTTATGGTCGCTTTCCATACTAGGCATCGCGCTTCGCCTCCAACAGTTCGACATTCTGATGCACGTTGCCAATGACCTCAATTTTGCACACGGCCTTCGCCCAACTCAATGCGTTGCTGTCATACCCTGGATCGGGTTCTAAGTCGAATGCAGGATAACCTTGAGCACCTTGATATTCGACCCTGTGAACACTCACATCGTCGACGTCATCCGTGATACGCACGATGTCGTCTTCAAATATGAGATTCCCTTTGTCGTCTTGCATCCCCGTCCACTCGCCAACCGTGTCGGGGTCAACGGTGTACACCACGCCATCCTGTTCGATGCAGTGGCGTTTCTCGGTGCCACTCAAGAAGAACCAACCTGACTCAGCGGGCAACCCGGAATTCTCATCGGTCAACGGGGGTGTGAAGTAGTGGCCATACACCCACTCGCCGTTGTCTGACCGCCTACCGCGAAACTTGTGCTCCCTCATCTCAATCCTCCTCCAATCCGCTTATATGGATCACCCTGCGTCCAACTCACAGGCTCACCCATGCTCCACTCGTCGCTCGGCATCTCACCGTTGATATACTCGCGTTCGACATAACCTTGTGGATCGGCGGCATACTCCGTGTCGTGGCCCTCGTGTGCTTGCTCAAGGCGTGGCTGTGACCAGTCGCCTGCATATGGGCCATATCCCAACTCCGCTATCTCGCGGCATGTGTGGCAGAGGAAATAGTGTGTGTCGCCCATGCGCTATCTCCCCCAAGAATTGTGACGTTTCACGCCTGCGGTCCCGTCCTCGGTCCCGTAGAAAATCTCGGCATACTCAATCTCATTAGAGCCATCCTCGTAGGCAAACGCATCCAAGAAATTCGCGAACGTCTCGCGCTTCGCGTCGTATTCGTCAGACTCAGACCACCCCTCCTTGCTTCCGTCCGGGGCCACGAAGAACGATGACATCATACCGATAGGCGACGGGACAATAGGCGAGACCATTTCGCCGAATATGGCCACGGCTCTCTCGTGGGCTTCTATCAACATTTGACGCGCATGATCTCGGCACGTAACGACGATAGCGTGGTGAACGTAGTAGCCCATGCTATGCCTCCAATTTCCGACTTATTGAATCGATCTTGCGTTCCAAGTTACGCCTGCGATTGCGTTCATCGTGCATCCATCATCCTCCTCCCTTATAGCGCTAAGTCCGAGATGGCCTGTGCGCACGTCTCACAGATATGGTCGCCATTGTCACATTCCAGCGTGCCTTTCTCTGACTTGCAGACCACACATTTGTCGTGACCGTCATACGGCACCGGGTCGCCATGCTCGTCTAGCCCCTTCCATATGCAAGACCATGACCAACCTCGGGCCTCCACCATCTCCGTCATGGCATCAAAGAATTCGTGGTAGTCGAGAGGTTTGTCGCCAACGTCGATAACTCCCGACAATTCAAACTCGCCAAATTTGCGCATCGTAACCCTCCTATCCAATCGCCGCTCTCAGCCTGATCGCTGGCGTGGGTTAGTCTAGGCTTTCTAACAGCCTCTCTCGAATGTCATGCAGCGTATCATCAAACAAGAGTTCCCCGTTCTGAAAGATGGTCCTGAGTTGGTCTCGGCCCGCATAGTCCCAAGCGTACCCTCCAAGCAGGTGGTCAACACACTTCAACTCGCCATCTTCTTCAATCACGGATACCATACCCGTCTGCGACTTCTTCATCCCATCGTCGGTCACGGGGTCTTTGAATATCATCTGCTCTTTACCGTCGATGACCACGTAGGTGGACTTGAGTGCGAAGCCGAACGTATCGCGGGTGTTGTATTGATAGGTGAAACTCCCGATGCCATAGACCATGTTAGTGGATGCGAAGCCTTTAGCCGCGAGACCTTCGCATATCCGCTTGCATCGGTCCAACGTGATGGAATCGCCGTAGATACAGCCGATATGCGCGTCAAGTTGCTTGAATCCTTTCTCTGTGATTGTGCCACCGAAGATGTCCCATAAAATCTCGACGACGCCCTTACGCTCAAACTCGTTGTCGGAGAAGGCGTCTCCGCAAATGATTTTCACGGGATCGCCGCTGTCTGGCCGAATTACCACCCGTCCATCACGCGCCATAATATCGTCCTTGAGTCCACGAATCACCTTGTCTAACACGCTCCACAGGTCCCATGTATCACTCACGATGGACACAAATCCTGTTGGGTACACTTGCGTGATGAGTCTGCGATAAGACTCCATCTCGTTTTGTCCGTAGGCACACATGACACTGTGCTCGGTGGCGGGAATGGATGTACCGACCAACTCACTCTCGATGTTGGCGTTATAGTACTCTTCGTGGTACAGGATTCCAGGAATCGTGTCGGACCCCGTGAATGACAGCAGGTGTGCCGCACCACTTGACATCGCGGCTTCGATAGATGCCATTCCGCGCATGGAGAAATCGTGTCCTTGAAACGGAACACCTGACGTGTCGCCATTCGTCTCCTGCGCGAATCGTTGAAGCAGTTTGCGATATTCAAATGCGATGGTCGCGGATGTGCTTGGCATCCATAGTTCAGCAGACATCCACGTCTCAAGGTAGTTGGTCAACCAGAAGAAGTCAGGATGCGTGTTTTGAATCGTCAGCATGGGGACACGGATGGGTACAAGTGTGCCTTCGCGGAGGGCTTTGATCCGAATTGGCAAATATCCGAGAGAGTGGAGTTTAGCGATGTGGCTTGCATCGGGATTTTCGATACCGAGAGTGTTTCGGATGACGCGCACGTACTCGTCAACCACATCTTCTCGCGGACGGTTGAAGAAATTCTCGTTGAAATAGTCGATTAGATACTTTTTGATGAACCCTTGGAAGCCAAAGGCGACGACGTGATCAACGCCAGGCAACCGTGACGTGCGCGGCGTCCAAGTGCTATACACGGTCTGGGTCCCACTCGGATATTGCTCCCTGTGTGATACCTTGTAAAAGTCGCAGAGCAACGTGGCAGGGAATGCGGTTCTTGTCATCCTCGGAATACCTCCTTCAAATCGAACACATGGATTTTTTCGTTGACTGGAATCGAGTGGCCGAATGGCTTCTCCAAGATGCTATTTGTGGTAAACAACCCCTTGATGAGCGGGGAGTAAATCATCTTGCCGTCATAGACGGATCGTTCGCAGTGGGTGACAAACAGGTAGATGTCGCCTG
>JAPTWT010000176.1 GCA_028064935.1 Gammaproteobacteria bacterium
TGGGCATTGACCAGAGTCAGGTTTCAACAGTATATTACCGGCTTCGCGGGGCGTAGCGCAGCCTGGTAGCGCACCTGAATGGGGTTCAGGTGGTCGGAGGTTCAAATCCTCTCGCCCCGACCAATTTTTGTATGTAAAACAAAGTGTTGTTGCGCTAATGCCGTCATAGAAAAATACTTTCGGCAAACTTTCGGCTTATTTTCGGCAAACCCGATCGGGCAAGCCCACCACATCAGTGACCACCCAAGGCTCCTGATGCTTGTCCAGATAGTGCCGAGTCATCTTCTCCGTCGTATGTCCCAGCAGCCTTTGGATCGCCGCGTTGTCCCAGCCCGCCTGCCGGTACAGTTCGCCGCCCAGGGCGCGGATTTCGTGGAACGTGGGGCGTTGTTCCGCACGCAGGTGGTCGCAGGATCCACACTTATCACGGAGCGCAGCGAACTCGCGGGTGACCATTTCCGGGGTGATCTGGGTCCAGTGCTCTTTCCTGTCCAGGTATTCCCTGCGTCGTCGTTCCGGCCTTTTGTGAATGAGAAAGGGACTAAGAATATCGTCCCGGCACCGCTCGATCAGAGCGCCCAGATCCACCCCTATGGGCAACAAGAGGCGCCCCTTGTCAGAACTGTGCTCGGTTTTGATCTGGCGTACGGGCAGGTAGCGGGCCTTGTCGACGATCTTGATATCGTCGAAGCGCAGGCCCACAAGATCCTCGCGCCTCTGCAACGTGTGAAGGGCGAGGTCCATGGCGTTGCGGAACCATTGATCTGCGATCTCCCAAATGGCCCGATACAATTCCAGAGAAAGGGGTTGCCGCTCCACCACGTGGTCCTTGGGAATCGTCATCTCCGGGAGGTTGGTCGGCGGATTGATCTTCCCTTTCGCGATGGCGTGACGCCACACTTGGATCATCAAGGATCGATGGGAGTTGGACGATCGGGGCGGGAGGGAGTCCAAAAACCGGGCGACTTGCTCCAGGGTCACCGCCGTCCAGGAGCGGTGGCCAAACTCCTTGTCGATGGTTTTCAGCATGATGGCGTATTCGCGCAGGGTCTTCTCGGCCAATCGATGTCCCTTCCTGCTTCGGCGGCCAGGAAGAATCTGCTCCTCAAAATGGGCGACGAAGTCAGATATGGATTCTTCTGGGTTCGTGACGCGTCTTATCAACTGAGAGGACTCGCGGTCCTTCGACTGTTGGAGGAGCATAGCGTTCAGGGCAATCGCCGCCTTCACGGCTTTCGCCTCATCGATTCCGATCCCGGTTCTCTTTCCCGTTTCTGGGTGGCGATATCGGTAGTAACGGACCCCATTTTTCACCTCGACAGAGAGGTTGGGGGGCAATTTTTTAGACTGGATTCGCGGTCGAGGCGCCATCTCAAAGTACCTTTGCGATCAGGTCGGCGACTTCGGGGTCGAATTGTTGGTGGGAGAAAGGGGCAGATTCCCACCGATCTTGATCGACGTAGACCCTGCCTTTGATCACCATCCCTGGGATGTCACCATTTTCAATCCAGCTCCTTACTGTTCGAGCGTCGGGAGCCGACTCAGAATCAAAATAAATTTGGCGGAAGCGCGTGACGGTCATGAGCTTCATGCGCGGGCCTCCCGCGCGGCGCCGCGACATGCAAACATGCCTGATTTTGTCATTCGTATGATGTTCATGGCTTTTTTTAGCTCTGGAGAGGATGAGGCAGGCGTTTCCTCAATCTCCGCCAGAGCGCCATGGGAGTAAATTTCGACAAAACGAGATAATGAAATCTGCCCCCTCGGGATAGGGTCTCCGCCTATGAAACAGAGCACGTTCTCCTCGTGAACCTCGTATATCTTCCCATCTGAACTAGAGTATTTTCGACCTTTATGCTGCTTTCTGGCCCGTTCTATTTCGTCTATTTGTCTCTGCCGGGCCACAGGATCCGGGGTGGACACCGCAGTGGTCAGGTGCGGTCTGGGTGAATGGATATTCTCCCCCCGCTCGATGCTAGTAATCAGCCAGTTCAGATAGCCGCCGGGATTGGTGGCCGCCGCGATCTTGATGGAAAAGCGGGCAACGATCTGGGACAGGGTTTCTTTGCCGCTCTTGCGAAGGCGTTTCATCCAGGTCCACACCGTTTCAGGCCTGACCCCACGCTCCAGCAACCAAAGCAGATCATCCGGCACCGTTTTTCCTACTGAGACAAAAGAAAAACCCTTCCGACAGTTCGGCTTGTGGGATGGCGCCCCAGGTTTTGGGGAGGCTGACGGTTGGATCGCATCGGGGTGGAGCGTGGTCTGTGCAGTGTTGTTGTTCTTTTCTTGGCATTGTTCTTCAGTATATAGGGGGGGCATTTTCTGCACCCCGCCGGGTGCAGAATCGGCACGCGCCGCCACCGCCGACGCTTCCCCAACGAGCCCTGCGGCCCGCAGGGTCCGCGCTACGATAACTGTTCGCACAGCCACAAAGTTGCCGGTTTTCTGGCGGCGCGTCTGTTCCTCGCGCCTGATCAGACCCTCCTGGCTCAGTTCTTTCAACGCGGAGGAGACGGTTCGGGGGCTAAGGTCAAGCGCCAAGCAGAGGGCCGACCGGCTTGGCCAGACGACCGTATCCCCGTCTCGAAAACGATCTATGTTTAGATGAAGTATAAGTTGAGCAAGGATCTCCCGAGCTGATCTTGATATCGACAACTCCCTATTTTTCCTTATCTTTTCCGCTGCTGCAAGGATATCCTTGGGGATCATAGCGAGCCGCCTGCTGCAAACAAAGGCAACTGGTGCTTGTCCTGTATCCGCGCCAGGGTGATCTGCAGGATCTGCTGCGCGCGGCGCCGGCCTACCCCAAGTCCATCGGCAATCGCCTTTGTCTCGGCCAAGGCGGCGACCCCGTCCTGCTCCTCCCCTGCGGCGGCCAGTTGCCGGTAGAATGCGCTGATTTCATTCATTTTTTCTGATGAGAATTCTGGCTCAACCGCCCGCCGCGCGGCCGCCAGCGGATCAAGCTTCTGTAGCATGGCGACGGCCGCCGCCTGAACCGCCTCCTCCTGCTTGCCGGCGCCGTATCTTTTCAAACTCTGGGCAACTGCCTGGCTTAAAAATCCATGCGCAACATATTGATCTAAAAGTGACATTTTGCTCGCCTTTGCGGCGGGCGGGGAAGACTATTTCTAAATTAGATGAGCGTCGCCAGGGGATCGCGGGGGAAGCCCCCGCCCGCCGCTACGAAGCGGCTGTAACCCGCGCGCCAGGGCGGCGCGCGGGGAGGAGGGGGATAAGCAAGAATTTATTTGCTTGAGTTAATTCAATTTTTTCTGCTGCGGTGGATCGGTCAAAGGCCTGTTTTTCCTTTTTCCTCCCTCTGTTTTCCCTTATATCGCTAATTTCGTTCAATATTTTTTTTAATGGGACGGACAGAAGGCAGGCCGCAGCAGCCAGGAGGGCCAGATCCTCTCGCAGCTCAACCAGAGCAAGCCCAAGCCTATCCCGGATCCAAACAAAAGCCAAAAGCGCTGGAAAAACAAGGCCGAGCAAAATCGAGATTTGGGTCGCCACGGGCGCGGTCGACATGGCGACCGCCGCCCACAAAACCAAAGCCGAGCCGATCCCCAAGGCGCTCTGGGCATCGAGCCATTCTCGGCCTGGCACTGGGGCAGTGTAGCGACGCAGTCGGTCTCTCGATCTCATTCGTTTTTTTTAACTCGTTCCGGGATCGGTGTCAATATCGGACCGGCTGATTGTAAAGAATCATCTTGCTTTTTTTGCGCTCATAGGTGAAAGTTTGGCATCAGATTCATTTTTTTTGGGTGGCGACTCCGATGCTGGTTCAATTCCGCGTGAAGAATTATCGATCCATCCTTGTCGAGCAGACGCTGGAGATGTCGGCGTCCGCAGGGTACAAGGAGTTGGTCGACCTCAATACGTTTGAGACTGGGGTCGGGGAGGGGCTTCCACGGCTGCTCCGCTCGGCGGTGATCTACGGACCGAACGCATCCGGGAAAAGCAACCTGGTCAAGGCGTTCGCATTCATGCGCGATCGCGTAATCAACTCCGCGAAGGAGAGCCAGGCCAACGAGGAAATCGACGTCGATCCGTTCAGGCTGACTCCCGCGTCCCGGTCCGGAGCCAGCGAGTTTGAGGTGGTGTTCATCGAGGACGAGGTGCGCTACCAGTATGGATTTCGCTGTGATAGAAGCAAGGTTCTTGAGGAATGGCTTTACGCCTTTCCTCTTGGGCGTTCGCAGAAGTGGTTTCATCGCGTGTTCAATAAAAGGGGCGGCGAGGATGAGTTCTATTTCGGCCCGAACTTCCTTGGAGGACGCAAGCGCCAAGACTGGCGGGAGCAGACGCGCGCGAACTCCCTTTTCCTGTCGACGGCGCTCCAGCTCAACAACGAGCAACTCAGGCCGGTACTGAAATGGTTTCAGAGCCGACTCGTCATCATTCAAGGCTCCAATTATTCCGGGGTTTTGGGCTACACGATGAGCCTATGCAAGGATGAAACGCAAAAAAATCGGGTCTTGGAGTTTATCAACTCGGCTGATATCTCTATCAGTGACATTCGTCTGGAAGATCGGTTGTTTTCCGATGATATGCTGCCGAAGGATTTCCCTATGCGCGATAGGTTTGTTGAGTTGCTTGATGGAAAGAAGGGGTTGAGGGCCATGTTCATGCACGATGACGTGGAAACTGGTGAAGCCGTTCCTTTCGACCTCGAAGACGAATCGGACGGCACCCGCGCCTTGTTCGCCTTCAGCGGACCTTGGCTGGATGTCGTGGACAACGGGCGGGTGCTGGTGGTCGATGAGTTGGACAGCAGCCTTCATCCATTGATGGTCCGCCATTTGGTCAATCTCTTGCATCATGAGGGCGGTAAGGCGCAACTCGTGTTTACGACGCATGACACCTCGCTTCTGAGTCAGAAGATATTCAGGAGGGATCAGATCTGGTTCATGGAGAAGAATAGGATGAACGCCACCGAGTTGTACCCCTTGGCAGATTTCGGGCCGCGAGACAACGAGGCCGTCGAGCGTAAGTACCTGAATGGCCGCTATGGCGGGATCCCGTTCCTCAAGGAGATGGATTTCCATGGGGTCGGATGATCTGTTCAAAAAGCGCAAGGCCCGTAGCGCGAGCGATATCGAGAGAAAAACGCATCATCGCCGAATCGCCGAGAGGGTCCTCATTGTTTGCGAGGGAGAGAAGACGGAGGTTTTTTACTTCAAGGACTTTTGCGAGGATCTCCGGTTGAGTACCTGGAACGTGAGAGTCGAGCCCGGCGGCCGGGGCTCGTCGCCCGATCGCGTCGTGGCCTATGCGCTGGAGTTGTACGAAAATGATGCGAGATTTGGAGAGGATCGCTACGATCATGTCTACTGCGTCATGGATCGCGACGAGCACGCCACGTTTGACCACGCGTTGACGATGTTGCAGTCGCGACGCGGTCGCGGCGCGGCCATCCAGGCGATCACGTCCTTCCCGTGCTTCGAGTATTGGTTTTTGTGTCATTTCGAATTCACCCGAAGACCATTTTCCCGGTCTGGCGGCAAGTCGTCTTGCGACGATGTGATCGCGCGGCTGCGAGGCCATCCCGGTTTCGAGGATTACGAGAAAGGCAGGAGAGGTGTATACGCCTTGTTGAAGGAGCGGATGGAGACTGCGGTGGCCAATGCCGGGAAGGCCTGCGTGCAGGCTTGCTCGGACGGATCCGCAAATCCCTCGACTGCGGCGCATGTTTTGGTGGCGAAGTTGTCGCGTCTCGGCGAATAGGCCCGATGCGAGTAGAACACAGTGGGAGTCTGGTCGTTTTTGATTTTGGTGGCGTGGGCTTCGGATGCCGAAGATGGGGTACCGGGAACGCGTCCGACGCCAATCAGCGACACGCGGAACACGATGGTTTTTGAAGGGAGATTTTAGAAATGACGAAATCCATTTTCAGTCCTCCGCCTGGAGCGGTATCGATCGACAGGCGCGTCGCTCGCGAGGCGAGAGGCGCCGCGAAGGAATTGGACATGGTCGTCAAGAAGACGCCGTCGGTATGTGTCGAGGGCTGCTCCCATTGTTGTTATCAGATCGTTGAGGCGCATTCCTGGGAAGAGGAGGAGATATCGCGTTTCGTCGTCGAGGAGATGACCGCGGAAACCAAGGCAGTTGTGGCGAGGCAACTTCAGTTTTGGCACGACTGGTTCGACGGCGCCGCGCGTCCTTCGACACGATCGAACCCGATCACCTTTCAAGAATACAGGAATCTTTGCGTGAAAGCGGCTGTCGAGCGGATTCCTTGCCCATATTTGGTGGATTCCAGATGCGCCATTTATCCCGCACGTCCGGCGGTTTGCCGCGCACACATCATGAAGTCAGATCCCGAAGCCTGCCTGCGGGATCCGTTGCGCGAAAGCGAGTTGGATCGTCCTCGACTTTTCGAGAATTTCGCCAGTTCCGGTCGGTTCGATGCGTCGCGTAGACCATTCGCTTTTCGTCCATTGCCTTACCTCATGATCGAGGGGCTGAAAGTGGATGTGGAGTCGAGGCCGATGTTGGGATTTGTGTGGTCCGATGTCGCGTCTCCAAGACGCTGACCCCCGGAGGTTGTCCAGTGTTCTATCGACGGCCAAAATTTCGTTTTCCGTACGCATCTCTACACTTGTTATTTTGGCGAACTCCCACGACAACCGGAATCACAAACGGGTTAACAGATGACAAGATCAATAAAAACAATAGATTAAAATAGGTGTGTCGGGCGTTTCCCGGTCACAGTCGGTCCAGCAACGCCTTGTTCTGCCTCATTACCGGCCCAAAAACGTCACGGCGCCGTTGGCACGATTTCGTCACAAGAATTGGCCGAAAATCGGCCCGTAGGGGCCAATGGAAAACTACTGAGGACCTGGCCGAACTGATAAGTCGCACGCTGGAGCAAATCCGCTACTGGGTGCGAGAGCGTTAGGGGAAAGCG
>JAPTWT010000051.1 GCA_028064935.1 Gammaproteobacteria bacterium
TCAGCTGATGCGTCGTGATAATGATCGATATATCTCCCCTCTTCTTGAGCTCGCCCACGAGATCCAGTATCCCGTTTACCGACTCAGGGTCGAGCGCCGAAGTAGGCTCGTCCATAAGAAGGAGTCTTGGCTTTATGACGAGCGCCCTCGCGATGGCCACCCTCTGCTGCTGGCCGCCGGAAAGATGGCGCGGATACTTATCCCCGTGCATTGATAGACCGAGGGAATCCAGGGTCGCGCGCGCGACTTCCTCTGCATCCCGGCGCCCCACCCCGTACGTCGCGGTAAGCGCGAGCATCACATTCTCCACGGCGGTCATATGCGGAAACAGCTCGAAGTTCTGCAATATGACAGTCACTCCCCCCGCCAGCCGCTCGATCGTCATACGCTTGTCGTCATACCGTGCGGAGCTGCCCGAGCCAAACTCAAATCGCCTGTTACCAATTCTCATCTCCCCCGCATCGGGTGTCTCCAACAGACCGATGCATCGAAGGAGGGTACTCTTCCCCGCACCGCTTGACCCCAATAGTACCGTGGTCGTGCCCGTCTGTAGCCGTACCGTGATATCCGACAATACGTCCCTGCCGTGATAGCTCTTTCTTAGGTTCCTGGCTTCGACACAATACTCGGGTGCCTTGTCCCTTGGATCCGCATACTCCAATCGTGACTCGGTAACGCGCCCCGCAACGACAGCCTGGGCAGCCTCCCGGTCGGGATCCTGCGCGATCATGCCCACACCAACCGCTGGAGCTTCCCTCTGGATTATGGCGCCCTTGCTGTTCCCGGCACGGACGCGGTCGCGGCCGAACATCCGTTCCAGCGCCGCCTGTACGAGACTCACCATACCGGTCAGCACGAGGTACCATACGCCTGCTGCAAAGAATATCGAAAAAAAGTCAAACGTCGACGAGGCGAGCTGCGTACTCCTCAACGTAAGCTCCGGTACAGCTATCACCATCGCTAATGCGGAGTTCTTCAAGGCGGAGATGACGGCGTTTCCCATCCCCGGCAGCGCGGCCCGAAAGGCCTGGGGCCACACTATGCGCCGCGACCGCTGCCACGCCGAAAGGCCGAGGGTTTTCCCGGCCAACCTTTGACCCGCGCCCACACTCGCGACTGCGCTTCGCACCATTTCTGCAATAAACGGGGCCTCATTTGCCGCTAGGGCGACCCCGGCCGCGAGCACTCCGGGCAGACGGATACCGATGCGCGGCATGGCGTCGTACGCGAACACCATTTGCAATATGAGCGGCGTGCCTCTGAAAATGCCGACATACACCTTCGCGAAAAGCGAGACAAGCCTCACCCGAGAAAGCTGTAAGAGGGAGAGAGCGGCCCCGAGAACCGCTCCGCCCATAATGCCTATGACGGTCACATACACCGTTATTCGTATCCCCTCCAGAAGATACGGCATGAATAGATAATGAATGAAGAGTGCCACTTATGCGCTCCGTCGCCGAATCACCGAATGACTTGTGGCGTCTGTTGTAGCGTCTTCGGAAAACCCCACTTCACCAGCAATTGCGTCTCGATGCCAGCCTTCTGTACGGCGGTTAATGCGCTCTTGAAGGCTTTCAGCTCGGCACCGTTGCGCTTTGGCACAGCAAGCCCCACATAAAACGGCAGACGCATATTGCCCGCATTCATGAGCTTATTAGGGTTGGCTGCAACGGCGTGATCTATCGTATTGGCATCGTTGAAATATGCGTTCGCGCGACCCGTTAAGAGAGACTCAAAGCAATCGGCGTTGTTATCAAAAAGAAGAATACGCGGCGCCGGCTTATTTTCCGCGACACACTTTTTTGCGACGCCCTGCACTAACGGCACCTCTACAAACCCGGTATTCTCCGCCACGGTATGTCCACACAGAGAGGTATTTATGCCAGTGATCCGCAGCGGATTTCCTTTCGCTACGAGCGTGCCATCGAATACCTTCGCATAAGTAATGAAGTTCGCCGCCTTTGCGCGCTCCTTGGTCGCGTATATATCCGACATGACAAAACTCGCGCGTCCGGCCTGCAGGGTCGGCAAGAGGGCATCGAATGCCACGGGCTTGTATCGTATCTTGAATCCGAGGCAGTCCCCTATGGATTTCGCGAGATCAATATCGAACCCCATGTACTGCGTGGGATTTTTGGGGTTCAAAGACTCGTAGCCCGGTGTATAGGGTGTCAGGGCCTGCGTGAGCGTCTTGTCCCGGAATTCCGGATATTTGTGCTGAAGCGCGCTGCAAACCGACGCGAGCGGCGCGGCAGCCGAAACAATAGGTGTGCCAAGAAGCATGGCGGAGAAGATCAGTGTGTAAGGCCTTTTCATGGTACTTTCCTCGTGTGATAGGGCGTTAAAACGTGTATACGAGCATTATCCGGTTTTGGAAGAATCTTGGTAGATTCCGGTTCGGATACTCGGTCGCGTAGTTGGCGATGTTTGTTATGTTGAGACCCTTGACGGCCTTCAGCTTGTAGGACACTAAAAGGCTCACCTCCCGAAAATTGGAATAGACGGGCGTGGTCCGCATGTGCAAATCGACGAATCGTATCTGGGTAAAGAGCCGCGGGATTCCGAGATAGTCGAGGTGAACGCTGTAGGCCGATCCTGACCCAAAGTCCTCGGTGCTGTCGGTTATGGGTTGGGAAAACATTGGGCCCGAGTCCGTAATCGTGTTGTAGGGGGTAGCGAGCCCGCCATAATTGAAGGCGTTCGGGTGAGCCGGGAGGTAGTCGTCCGCTAGAACCAGCTTAAAAGGTCTATACGCGGCACCGACCTCCGCACCATAGAGCTGGGAGTCCACTCGACCGAGATAACCGCTTTGTTTTTTGGCGTCCATGACCTGCAGACCCACAATGCCGGTCGCATGGCCAAGCTTTGCCGAGTCGACAGTCTGCGCGAGATATAGCCTTGCATATTGGTAATAATCCCAGGCCCATACCGAATCCTTGGTATCGAGCCCATCTGCTCGTGGGATCCTTCTTTCGTAATTGAGGCCAGCGCTCATGTACCCGGAAGAAGTACGGCCTGCGAGAGCTGGCAGGTAGGTCGTGTATATGGTTCCCGCGTTGTACCGACTCTCGTTGACGTAGCGATAGAGAAAGACGCGCGACGCATAGAGGTGGAGATGCCGGCTTGCACGGAATTTCACGTGTATACCCTGAAATGTGATGGGCAGCAACCGTATGCCCACAGACGAACTGCTCCAGGGAGAAGAGGTCGTGATAAAGTCGCCGCCCTTTACGGTGAAGCCGTAACCGTGATACTGCACATAGGCCTGACCCAGCGCGCCAACGGATGGTCCGAGAGTCCTGGATACCTCGCTTGGATTATTCGGATGCAGCCCCAACCCCGTCTGAAATATAGGCTCCACTCCCAGACTAAATCCACGGTACGATGGACTGCCAAGAAACAGGCCGCCTCCTTCCGTCAAGGTGTACTGGTTGGCAGTGGAAAACTGGTTGTTTATGGATGTCCAATCGTAGGCGGCGGCAAACCCCTTTATGGTCCAGCCCCGCAGCCAGGATGGTGTTTGGGCGACGGCGCTTTGCATGGCCGCAACCGTTGTTGCCATGGCGAGCATGGCTATCGCTCCCTTGGATCTTTTTCGCATATATACCCCGTTCATGCGTAGTTTGGATGGTCTATGCACACTGCGTGCGCGTGAATCCTGGCCAAAAGACGCCGGCGGCCATCCATGGCATCAAGCGAAATCCAAATCGTCCGGCGTGCCGAACACCTCCTATTTCCGGCGCTGCCGATGCAGTGGGCTTGCGCTTGGGCCCTCTGTATCCTGACTCCGTCGTAGAAACGCGATTCAGCTGCGACCTGTCGGGTATGGCAGTGGAAGATGCCGCCGCCCCGTTGCGAATCTGCGAGAATAGTACCGGTGCGATGTATGAGTCATTGGGTTTGGGCGCTCCTTTAGGTAGCGCTACGAGCTTATTACGATAAGAGCAATGGCTTCTTGTGAACGTGCATGAATGATTACAGCCAGCGCAGCGCCAACGCAAAACCAAGACATGAGGTGCCGCGCGACCGGTCACCTCCGAATGGTCGACCATACTTTCGTCACCATGTCGATGTTTTTGAGCCATATCTTTCGGGGAGGGATTGGGACCCAACGAGGTGACCCGCAGGCTCCGTTGGGCCTTTGTCATTCTTGCGATGTAGCAGATCAACGATTGATGTGATGGCGGCGCAACTCGAATCCCGTCTCCCGCCCCTATCAGAGATTGCCGTCTTCCACCGTTGCGCCCTAGCCACCGCCAGAAGTCGGATTGTCTTGACGGCACGGCGGCCTTCATTGCCAAGGCGACTGTCATGCGGCATATTCGTATCGTGCTCCGCGATCGGCACAGCCGGATTGTGGGACGGCGACTCGTGATATTTGAATCCGCCACCTTGGCGGACGCGCGAGTAGGCGAGTCTTCTGCAGTACGCGATGCCCGCATAGTCCAACGACGCATACGGATGTCGCCGTGCCGGCGGCACAGGTTCTGCTTATACGTCTTAAGATTCATCCCCCATCCCCCCCCCAGACACTACCCAACCGTCGCGCCCATGCCAGACGGATCATGGAAGTTCTATTACGCCGAATGCAGAGCATATATCGTGCCAACGGCACAGGCCGCTACCTGGTGTTCGTCCATGGACACGCGATCCATGTTTATTTGTGGCGAGTCGTTTCGCGTTGTGTGAATATTCTTAGTTGTTTGAAATGTGCTTGTTTTACAGTGATCCGCCTAAACTCGTGATAATTGGATGGTCCTTCCGGAAAGGGGACGATGACTCTGCGGTCAGCGGTTTGATGGTCGTTGGTGACTGCCAGGCGATACCGGACGTGCGAGTGCGTGGGCAGGATTGGCCTGTCTTCCGTGCCCCACGCGGTAGCTTGTTGGGCAGGCGGTCTGTTCGGCGGGAATACTTTGTATGGGCAGCGGACAACGGGGGCGACGATTTTTTGAAAAAAATGTTCATGCGAACACCGTTGGCCGCATTCACCGCGTTCTTGGCGAACAATGTAGGTATGCCCCATACCATGGCGTGCTGCACCACTCCAGGGATATTGGCCGAACGCGGGGCAGGCGGTTGGTTGGTGGCGCGCCCCTTGGGTGGGCGATCCTGGAACTGGTCCGTAGACTTTGAGGTCTTCTTAACTGGCGAATCCCCAGCGTATGGCGTGCATTCTTGCGGTGGCGCCAACCTCTCGGCCTTCCGACGCAGTTGGGTGGTCACGCCAGAAATGGGTCGTAGCGACTAGCCTGGAGACCCGCGGACCTTCGGTGGCGCCGATTGGACTGGGTGCTGCGATCCGACCGCGAGCGTCATTTGGCCACTTGAGACCAGTGCGCCGACAGGTAACGATGCGCTTCTGCCTTGCGACGAGAAGACACATCATGGCGGGGATTGAGGTGACCCAACCTGCGTCGTCATAGGCAAAGCCTGTAATCGCAGCAATTGGGGCGGCCGCGGTACTCCAGACATGCCCGCAGCTTAAGGGACGGAAGCAGATCCAGACACCATTGCGCGACATGCACTATAGAACATGCCAATCGCTTTACAAGGCGGGATTTCCCGGCCGCCGCCCTGGGCGGATATCCCTTTGCGGCGCACAAGGCAGGCGCTCGCCGTAGGGGATGGGCCAAACGGCCTACGATGGATCGCATCAACGTCATTGACCGGGCCCTGCAGGTCTCGGAGCGCGGGCCGACATCCATGCAGGTCGCCTGCCCTAACAAAGACTGTCCATGGCGACCCGCCCGGACCTATGTCAATACGGACCGAACCGCTCGCGGCGTCGCTCACATCCGTGATGACGTGGATACCGCACCCCGGCTGCGCTTTTCTGGCAAGCCGCCCTGTAAACACGTCCTGCGGCGTGGCTCTGGATAGCGGGACGGCTAATGACGCCAACACGGCGTCGTATTGACAGAAACGTGGGTTCGGCGAGCGCGCGCCACCGCAGCCGTTAACGTGCGGATAGGCACGATCCGTGCGTGTCGCAGGCCAGAAGCGACAGACTCGCCTCTGCTTGGAAAATGCTGCGATGCTCTCTGCTACCTTTTCTCGCGGTGCGCTCTAGGGACGGTCCCGAAGGACGTTCAGTTGAAGGCTCGCAACGGGGCTCCAGGCGCCCTCCGGGACCCATGTATCCGACATCGCGCAAGTACAGTCACACCGCTTAACTGAGGCGGTACCGGGACTCATACCACTAAGATCGTAGGCTCGATGCACGGACCACTCGGCAAGACCTTGCTACGCCTATTGTCTTCCCGGAGACTGCCGCCAATACCCGAAGGGCCATGAATAGGACGTACGGCAAAAAGAATATCAAACGCGCCCCAGCCCGGATCCTTTCTATCCACAAGGAGTCCACCTAGACGCGCAACGCTCCGCATATCGTTATTGGCGGGCCGTACTCGGAAAACATTCCACCTGGGCGCGAGGCTTTCAAGGAACGGCGGGGGGACCATTGCGCGCTTTGCATCCATGGACACCTCGCTTATTCATGGGGATGGCCAGGAGTTCGCACTGCGACACCCGGCATGACGATGCAATCGCGGGGTGAACATTAGTAGACGCCTAGCGTCCAGCACCGGTATGTTCGGATACTGTAACTCTTGCGCCGTCGCGAGAGGCGCCGCGCCCCTCGCCTCGCCCGAAATAACCGCTAACACCGGCCTGCGCCGCTTGACGTATATACTGCACTGTGTTACGTATCGCCATACATCATTTTCCGTGGTCCTCGGCACCCTATCCCCGAACCGCGCGCGTTCACCGCTGCGGGGCGGTTAGGTATGGGTGCTGCATATTGCCACGTAAAATGGCCCAAGCGTCAGACATGGCTTTCGGCACGACCCTCTCAAGAGGCCTTATCATGGACCTC
>JAPTWT010000138.1 GCA_028064935.1 Gammaproteobacteria bacterium
CCTGTCGAGTAGTTCACCTGTACGCCGCGGTTGACCGCGTTCTCGCTGTTCCAGAGCAGGCCGCGCTCGATGTTCTGGTTCATCCAGCTCCAGGTGTACTCGCCGCCCATGAGGGTCGGGAGCTTGCCGACCTCCACCGAGAAGTGGCTGGTCGGGGCGAGCGTGATATAGGCCTCCGGCACCGCCCCGTAGTAGTAGTTGGGCACTGACGGGGTCGGCAGTATTGGTTCGCCGAGGGTCGGGAAGTTGTAGGAGCCGGCCATGACGAAGAACTGCACGAGACCGGTGGTCTTCTGCAGGATCATCTCGGCGTTGGTGATATCGAGCCGCGTGTGGCGATCGGTGCCGAACACGGCCGGGCCGGTGAGCCCCCCTACGGGATTGCTCTGCCAGGTGCCGGCGGCGCTCAATACGCCCTCCGCCGATAGCGTCCCGAGCGGCCCGGCGGAAAAGTTGATGGCCTTGGGCGGGTTCAGGGTGGCATGGGCATGGGGGGCGGCAAGGCCGAGCCCGCACAGTGCGACCGGTACCGCCAACAGTGATTTACGCATGATGTCCTTCCTCATTGTCGAACTCTCATTGTCAAGGCGCCCTGGGTGGCACATGCCTCGTCCATTTACTATGGTTTCCCGAGGCGCCTGTTTATGGTGTCTCGTCCCTGCGACGGTCTCGCCGAGATGCGGACCGCATGGAATCCTTGGGCTCCCTCCCAAAACGGTAACCGCCTCGCGGCGGAACGCGAAGGATACCGTCGGCGCCGGTTTTGGCAAGTCCCAAGCCCCTGAAGTACCCTTCAACCCCTATCGGGCTTGCGCGGGCGCCTACTGTCGTGGCAGCTCCTGCAATAATCGTTCCGAGAATACAGTGCCCCGGCACGCAGAAAGGCTTGAGTCGCGCCGACGAGTCTGCTTTGATGGGCCCCCTTCGCGGGAGACGCAAGCGCCTCCGGGAGGGGCGCCGTGGCCGTAGCGGGTTCGTTGCCGGTGCATCGGCGACGTGGCCATGGGCCGCGGTGGCCGAGGGCGCCGCGGGGGCGGGGGTCACACGCCCATTTGCGGTGCACGAATGGATGTCATTGCCCACAAATAGCGCAAGTGGCCCCTTCGGCTGCGGGTCTTTCATGAGCCGGTCGCGCCGTGTCGGGCGGGCCCGGGGACGCGGCTGCGATTTTTTTAAAGGTCCGCGCGTGGCGGGCTGCGCGCCGGGCATGCCTGCGAACCCCCGCCGGTTCTATCGGGGCGGGCGCCCGCTGACGCCCAGCCGCCGTTGCGCGAGGAGAGAGGTGGCATGCGAAACTCGGATGGCGGATGGGATGCGTCCCTGGCCCTGCGCTTTGCCCGCAGGGGGGCGCGCACTGCGCTTGTCGCCAATTGCCACCATGGGCCCGCGCGTGTGCAGCGCCCGTTTTATCCGGAAGGTCCGGAATGCGTGCACGCCTACCTTCTGCACCCACCAGGCGGTTATGTCGGGGGCGACAGCCAGGTCCTCGACGTGCGCTGCGAGCGTGATGCCGCGGTGCTGCTCACGACGCCCGCCGCCACGAAATTTTACAAAACATTAGGACCATGCGTGCGCCAACGGATGGCCTTCGCGCTCGCGGCGGGCGCGCGCCTCGAGTGGTTGCCGATGGAGGCGATCGTGTTTCATGAGGCGCGCGTGCGCAGCACCCTACGCATAGACCTCGGTGCGGGGGCATCCTTCGCCGGTTGGGACATCGTGTGTCTCGGGCGTCCGGCAAGCCATGAGCCGTTCGTATCGGGGGTCTTCGATCAGCATTTCAGTGTCTGGCGCGAGGGCCTCCCGTTGTGGGTGGAGCATGCCGTTTACGAGGGCGGCTCCGCGGTTCTCCGGCAAAAGTACGGCCTTGGCGGCGCCTGCGTATACGCGACCTTCGTTTGCACCAAAATGGGTGAATTCGATGCCGCCGCGTTGCGTGCCTTGTGTGGCGATGGTCCCGAGCCCTTGTCGTTCAGTGAGAATGGCGACATACTCGTTGCCCGCTACCTTGGCGAAAGCGCGCAGCGCGCCCGCGATGCGCTGACGCGGGTATGGCATATCGTTCGGCGCGCGCACTTCGGTGTGGGCGCCTGTGAGCCGAGGATCTGGCAAACCTAGATAGGATCGACGCGATGGATTTGCTGCCCCAGGAACGGGATAAGCTTTTGATCTTCACCGCGGCGCTGGTCGCCGAACGGCGGCGCGCGCGCGGCCTGAAACTGAACTATCCCGAGGCCGTGGCCTTCATCAGCGCGGCGCTGCTCGAGGGCGCGCGCGACGGGCGCAGCGTGGCCGATCTCATGAGCTACGGGACCACGATACTGACGCGCGAAGACGTCATGCCGGGTGTGGCCGACATGGTGGGCGAGGTGCAGGTCGAGGCCACCTTTCCCGACGGTACCAAGCTTGTGACCGTGCACAATCCCATTTTGTGAGAGGCGCGATGACGGTAGGCGAGATCGATACCGCGGGTCATGATGTGCGTCTGAACAATGGGCGCGTGCCGACGCGTCTGGTGGTGGCCAATCGCGGTGACCGCCCGATCCAGGTCGGTTCCCATTATCATTTCTACGAGACGAACGAGGCGCTGGTGTTCGACCGCGCCCTAAGCCGTGGCGGTCGTCTCAACATCCCTGCGGGGACCGCCCTGCGTTTCGAGCCGGGACAGAGCCGCGAGGTGGAACTTATCCCCTACGAGGGTCTGCGGCGTGTGTTCGGTTTTCGGGGCCTGGTGATGGGGGAACTCGACGCATGATCGATATCCCGCGCAAGGCCTATGCCGCGCTCTACGGACCGACTGTCGGTGACCGCGTACAGCTGGCCGACACCGATCTGTGGGTCGAGGTCGAGCATGATTATGCGATCTACGGCGAGGAGGTGAAGTTCGGCGGGGGCAAGGTGATCCGCGATGGGCAAGGCCAGGGCCAGTATGACAGCGCGCATGCCATGGACACAGTGATCACCAACGCCTTGATTATCGACCATCGCGGCATCGTCAAGGGCGATATCGGCCTGAAGGGGGGGCGAATCGCGGTCATCGGCAAGGCCGGGAATGGTGATGTTCAGCCGGGAGTCACAGTCCCGATCGGTCCGGGCACGGAGATCATCGCCGGGGAGGGCCTGATTGCGACGCCAGGGGCCATAGATGCCCATGTCCACTTCATTTGTCCCCAGCAAGTCGAGCAGGCCCTCATGTCGGGCGTCACCACCTTGATCGGTGGCGGCACCGGGCCCGCCGCCGGCACCAATGCCACGACCTGCACGCCCGGCCCCTGGCATATGGAGCGGATGCTCGGCGCCATCGAGGACATGCCGGTGAATATCGGTTTTCTGGGCAAGGGCAATGCCAGTCTGCCCAAGGCCCTGGAGGAACAGATCGAGGCCGGGGCCATCGGTCTCAAGCTTCATGAAGATTGGGGGACGACCCCTTCGTCGATCGACAACTGCCTCAGTGTCGCCGAGCGTTATGACGTGCAGGTAGCCATCCATACCGACACCTTGAACGAGTCGGGGTTCGTCGATGACACGATCGCGGCGTTCCGTGACCGCACCATCCACACCTACCATACCGAGGGGGCGGGCGGCGGCCACGCCCCGGACATCATCAAGGTCTGCGGGTATTCGAATGTCTTGCCCTCGTCTACGAATCCCACGCGTCCCTTTACCGTCAATACCCTCGATGAGCATCTGGATATGCTCATGGTCTGTCATCACCTGGACCCGGCGATTCCCGAGGACGTGGCCTTTGCGGAATCGCGCATCCGCCCGGAGACCATAGCCGCCGAGGATATCCTGCAGGACATGGGGGCGATCAGCATGATGTCATCGGACTCCCAGGCCATGGGCCGCGTGGGCGAGGTCATCATGCGCACCTGGCAGACCGCGCACAAGATGAAGGCGCAGCGCGGCGTATTGCCGGGCGATGGGGTTCGCCACGACAACGCGCGCGTCAAACGCTACATCGCCAAATACACCATCAATCCGGCCCGCGCGCATGGCATAAGCCGCGATGTGGGCTCGCTGGAGCCCGGGAAGCTCGCCGACATCGTGCTCTGGCGCCCGGCGTTCTTCGGTGTCAAGCCTTCGCTTGTGATCAAGGGCGGCATGATCGCGGCCTCCCCGATGGGCGATGCCAACGCCTCGATCCCAACCCCGCAACCGGTCATCTACCGACCCATGTTCGGGGCCCTGGGGCTTGCGCCGGCGGCCACCTGTCTCACCTTCGTTTCGCAGGCGGCGCTCGACCGCGACATAGGCACGCGGCTTGGCCTCAAACGGCGGTTGGTGCCGGTGTCGGAGACCCGCGGGTTGCGCAAGGCCGACATGGCCCACAATGACTACCTACCGCGCATCGAGGTCGACCCGCAGACCTACCAGGTCTATGCCGATGGCGTGTTGTTGTATTGCGACCCGGCGCCGGAGCTGCCGCTCGCGCAGCGCTATTTCCTCTTCTAGGCATGGATGCCGTGCGCCGGGTGACGAGCCATGCCGATGCCGATGTGCCCTGGCAGGCGGTGCTGACCCTGCCTTTCGAGCGGCGTGTGAAGAGCCGCCAGCGTGCCGTGCTCGATGACGGTGGGGAGGTGCATCTGGATCTGCCGCGCGGCCGCGCCCTGCGCGATGGTGACCGGTTGCGCGCCGAGGATGGGCTTGTCATTCTGGTGCGCGCCGCCGCGGAATGCCTAAGCCAGGCGGCAAGCGATGAGCCGCTCTCGCTGGCGCGCGCCTGCTACCATCTCGGCAACCGCCACGTCCCCGTGCAGATCGAGGTGGGTGCGGTGGCTTATCTCGCAGACCACGTGCTCGATGCCATGGTCCGGCAGCTGGGGCTTTGCGTGACGGCCCGCACCGGACCGTTCGAGCCGGAGGGCGGGGCCTATGGACATCACCACCATGAATGACGCGGTGGTGCTCTGCCAGACCCTGCGGCTTGCGAGCCCGGCCTTGCCCATCGGCGCCTACAGTTATTCGCAGGGGCTCGAGACCGCGGTCGCCAAGGGCTGGGTGGTGGATGAATCCACGGCGCGCGATTGGATAGAGGGTCTCCTGCGGCTTGCCATCGCGCGCCTCGATCTACCGCTTTTGGTTCGCTTACGTCGCGCGCTGGCGACTCATGACCATGCGCGACTGGTGTTCTGGAGCCACTATTTGCGGGCGAGCCGCGAGGCCCGCGAACTCGCCGATGAAGACCGCATGTTGGGCGCGGGCCTTCTGCGGCTCTTGGGTGACGACTCGTGGGCGCAGCAGGCCTGTGCGGCCGATGTCCCGCCAAGCCTCCCCTTGGGATTCGCGGCGGCAGGTCTGGCCTGGGGTCTCCCGGAGCAGGCGGCGTTGACCGCTTATGCCTGGTCGTGGCTCGAGAATCAGGTGGCGGCGGCCATGAAGACCATACCGCTTGGGCAAAGCGCCGGCCAGCGCCTCTTGAGTGGGGCGCTCGAGCCGCTCGCGCGCGCGGTCACGTGTGCCCCGGGGATCGCCGACGACGACCTGGGCGCGCTCGCCCCGGGTTTTGCCATCGCCTGCGCCCATCACGAGACCCAATACACGCGGCTCTTTCGGTCATGAGCACGCACCATCATCGGGGACCCTTGCGGGTGGGTGTCGGTGGGCCGGTTGGTTCCGGCAAGACCGCGCTCGTCGACGCCTTGTGCAAAGCGATGCGCGAGCGCCACGACATCGCGGTGGTCACCAATGACATCTATACGCGCGAGGACGCCGAGTTCCTGATGCGCAGCGGCGCCCTGCCCGTCGAGCGCATCGTCGGCGTCGAGACCGGGGGTTGCCCCCATACCGCGATCCGCGAGGACGCCTCCATGAACCTTGCCGCGGTCGACGACCTGACGCGGCGCTTCCCAGCCCTCGACATCCTGTTCATCGAAAGCGGGGGCGACAATCTGAGCGCCACCTTCAGCCCCGAGCTCTCCGACCTCACGCTCTATGTCATTGACGTTGCCGCCGGCGACAAGATCCCGCGCAAGGGCGGTCCGGGGATCACCCGCTCGGACCTGCTCGTCATCAACAAGATCGACCTGGCACCCCACGTCGGGGCCTCTCTCGATGTCATGCGTCGTGATGCCGCGCGCATGCGTGGCGAGCGGCCCTTTGTCTTCACCAACCTGAAGACCGGGGAGGGCGTGCCCGAGGTCGTGGCCTTCATCGAACGCGAGGGGGGCGCGCAACCTTCGCTGCTCCCTTAAGGGGCGGCCGCGGCTCGCTCCTGCACTCGAATTGGGCGTCGGCGACGCCTGTCTTCATCACCCTTCTGATCTCAAGCCCTTTACGGTTCTCGAATACAACACGCTCATTGCCTCCTCATCCGTGGTGGCATCGTTCTTGCTGATGGGGGCTCCTCGAACAATCAAACGGGGAGGAACCCAATGCATACCAGGAATCATCTAAAGATCATCCGCCGTTCACTCGCGCTAGCGATGATGGCGGGCCTTGTTCCGGCCATGGCCGCGACGCACAATGCCACGACCGTGGACGGGATCTCGATCTCCGGTTACATCGATCCTACGTACATCTATAATCAGGATGCTCAGGTGAGCTCCTTTTTCTTTGCCGACCGCAACTCGCCATACACTTATTATCACAGCACATTCGGGGATCTCTATCTCGACTTCAACAAGAAGTTCGGCAATGGCGGATCGATCGATATCCAGATCATGCCGACGCGCGGCTACGGCGGCAGCTTTGGAAGTCCGGGTACCTCTCATGCCGCCAACAGCATCATCAACGCCGCCGTCCTGACCCTGCCGGTGAGTAAGGAGGTCGACTTCATCGCCGGCCAG
>JAPTWT010000068.1 GCA_028064935.1 Gammaproteobacteria bacterium
AAGCCACACCCACGCTCTGGGATGATGGGCGCGATGACCGATCGCTTTACGCATCATTGCCGAAAGGACACGTACCGTCTGCGCCACCCCGACCTCTCGGGCCATCTCCACGGCCGCGGCCCATAAGGCCTTGGGGATCCGTGCGCCCCGCGGGCGGCTCTCCCGCCAGCGTTGGAAGAGCGCTTGGGTTGCCTGAAAGGTCTCGCCGCCCTCCGGCCCTTCCATCGTCTGCCTGGTCTCGTTCATTCGTTGCGGTCCTCATGGGTTGAGTAGGCAACGGACGTCAGCAGGGACGAACAACCGTTTCCTGCATGCTTACCGGAAGGACACGCTAGCAAGGCCGCCGCCTATATCAAGAGGCCGCGCTCGGAGGCGCAGACGCACGCATGCCCCGGCTATCGGACAACGCGTTGGCTTCGACTAGGCGCTCAACTTGTGGGCGATTGAAAGGTGGTCCATGGAGCGCTTACATTCATTCATTACATCGTGCGGCAAAATGCCCCGTATACAAACCCTATTAAGGCCGCAGTCTTGCTTTCTTCCAAGATAGCAAGGCGCACATGTCGTCGCATGTAGCATAACCTTCACATTGGGTCCCGGCGGGAACCACTCGTATGGGTCCACGAATCCGCCGTAAAGCGCTATGACGGGCATCCCTGTGGCTGCAACCATATGCGTCGGACCCGAGTTATTACCAATGTAGATATCGCACTGCTCCTGAACCGCTTTTGCAAAATCGAGGATCGATATGCGGCTCCCCCAATCCTCTATGCGCCCGTCGCATTCCCCGACCTCCTCCATGATCACGCTATTTGTTATGCGCTCTCCCTGCCCACCATAGAGGCGCACACGCCAGCCCATTGCTATGGCCATGCGCGCTAAGCGTGCATACATGTCCGCGCCCCACTGTCTTGCGTCATTCCCGCTACCGGGATGTATCCCTATTGTAGTAGGCCGGTGCCCATCAATAGGGCGCCTGAATCTCGATCCACAGTGCACGACCGGAATCATGTCTGTCAGCCACAATAACTGATGTCCGATATGTGGCTTCCCAATAGATACCATTGCTCTGTCCCGAACTAGATTGCTTTGTGGCATACAAATAACCGGCCAAAACTCTCCGCTGTCGTATCCGACCGTCATCAAGGCGCCCGATATGTCCAAAATCCGTCTACTCTCTGGATGTCTCCGTAAATCGACGGCTACATCAATTTGTAGCGCCAACAGGCTCCTCCCTAGATCTGCGATTTGTGCCTCATCGGGCGCACGTGGCGGGACGTCCGATTTCTCGGCAAATATATCGCAGGTTAGGATATTACCGACACCCATGTCCTCAAATATTGCCTTGGCCCACGGCGCGCACACCACATGCACCATTGCCTTTGGCATGCGCGATTTTAGTCTCTGTATGGCCTCCTTTGCCAGAAATACATCTCCTAGGTGATCAATCTTGACGACTAAAAGGTTTTTTATGTCCTCGGAAGAAACAAATGGAGATTTCAGCACGGTGACGGAGTCCACATTAACCGTATCTGGCGCAAAGTCCGCAGGAAGTTTTCGGAATGAATCAGGGTAGTACGGGTCCCTGGCTTTTATCTCTTCGCCCCATTCATCCCAGAAAATCTCTGTATCTATCGGGAAATCCGCTTTTTTTCGACTCACCATTTCGTGATGATATAAAAGGGACGTCGGGTTATACACAATTTCGTACCCTGCGTGACGCATCGCGAGACAGAACGCAATATCAGACGAAACCACGAGGTAATCTTCGTTAAAACCCCCAACACTATTGTAGGCTTCTCGGGTTACTGCCTGGCACGCCCCGGTCACTGCGATGACGCTTCGCGGAGCGCTATTCCACATTCCTAACATGTGCGGCGGGTTTTTGTAACCGATATGTACCGCCCCTCCCCCTTGTGACACTAGCGTGACACCCGCGTGCTGAATCGTACCATCCGGGAACAGTAACTGGGCGCCGACCACGCCAACCGACGGCCATTGGAAGACGTCTACCAAATCAGTAAGCCACTGTGGATTTATCACTTCCGTGTCGTCATTCAAGAACACAAAAATATCGCTAGTGGATGCCTTGACGCCCAGATTATTTAGGGCTGACCAATTGAATTCTATGTCGGCCTCGATACACCGAACAAGGCCTTGGTCGCTAACCTCGTCAAAGTAGTCATATAAGCCTCGCATGGCGCTCTTTCGACTATTATCGAGCAGCAGTATTTCGTACTGACCTGGATAAACGGTCTTTGCGATAATAGATTCCAAGCATTGCCTCAAGAGACCGAGATTACTACCATTTGTGGGGATAATGATGCTGACGGATCGGTAAATCCTCTGTGGTTCATGTGCGCACATCTGTAAGTCTTGAGTTGGTATCGAGACTAACGATTCTCCTAAATGGGCCACATCGTTACGGCCCATTTTCCTAAGGAGCTCCCAGTTAATTGCCCTCGCATCTTTCATGGACTCAGTCATTGCGTGCAGTGCGCCCATCTCTATCAGGCGGGACGTATTCCACAATACAGGCGCTTGCACGTAATGTTGGTATTTAATCCATACGTGGTCCCAGTCTGGAAGGGTGACGGTTTGGGCGAAATCGGTCCTATTATAGTCGCAATATACAGCGGTATGACCGTCCGAAACGCCCATACAGCGGCTGAGGAATGATCTATCGAACCTGTCACCAGCATTCGCTATAAGAAAATAATCATACTTCGTTTCCATTAAATCCATAGGCGATAATGGCGCGAGCCGCTGGATTACTAGGCTGTTACGCCAATCCGCAGTATTTTGCGTGGCGATGATTTCTATAGTGATGTCGCTAAACGTGCCTTTTAGAATGTCCGCTATAGTAACGGCAAGAGCGTCTCGTGGGCAGTCGTGTTGCGATAAAAGGAATACGCCGATACGACACTTATTGGCCCAGGCCGCTCTTTCACGAACAAGCGCGGCGCTATCCGCGATGCGGCGACCATGGTTTCTATAGGCTAGTTGGCGCGGAACAGGGACCGTCTGACGCAGCGTCTCCATCCCTTGTGAGACGGTGGCTGAATATGAACCAGCAAGCACCGACATCGCCTCGGTTATTGCCAACACCCGTTCGAAGCTCCCGCGCACGGGCGAACGCAGTCGTATAAGATGACTGAGGGCCGAGAGCGTGCGGGACATTTGAAAAGCGCGCGAGGCGGCTAAACAGGTCACAATACTCTGAAGATCCTGCAATGCTGCCGCGGGCGGAATCGGCTCATCGGCTCGTTGTGCGATATCGCGGGCAAGCAACAGTGCCCGATCAAACATTGCAGTAATTTCGCGATTGGAGAAAAAGGATAGGTGGCGACTTAGCCGCCAAGTTCTCGTACACCGCCAGCTTTCGATGAGCGATGGAAGCGCTTTTATCCCGATCGCATTTAAGGCCATTGGTAGTGCGTTTTGGATTTTGTTAAGGAGTTCCGCTTTCTCGGCGTCTCGATCCACCAGCTGCGCACTTTGGGTGGTCAGAGTCTGACGCAGAGTTTCCATCTCCTGCTGGAGGGCATGCAGCCTAGCCTCATGTTCGAGGGCCTCCTGACGCAGGCTTTCGTTATGGGTTTGCGTAACAAGGAGTTCCGCTTTCTCGGCGTCTCGATCCACCAGCTGCGCACTTTGGGTGGTCAGAGTCTGACGCAGAGTTTCCATCTCCTGCTGGAGGGCATGCAGCCTGGCCTCATGTTCGAGGGCCTGTCTTTGATACCCGACTTTTTCTCCCAGGTGGCCAAAGAGAGCTTGAAGAGATTCCGCCTGAGGGGTCGCTAGCTGACAAAGAATGGCAAAGGTTTCGGGAACCTCCGTACCAATGGCCAAAATACCGAGGCCATAGCTGTGTAGAAACGCGAAGTGCGGGTACTGTTGCGTAATTTCTTCCCAGAAACGCCAGACGCCAAAACCATTCTGGCGCACATTAACGTCATGGAGGAGAACAACAGCCTTGTCCGTTAACTTGGGCAGCCAAGTCTCGAAGTCGTGCCGGACCGCCTCGTAACTATGCAACCCATCAATATGGAGGAGATCAATGCTGCCATCGGAGAAGTAGTCAGCTGCCTCATCAAAAGTCAAACGTAGTAACTGGGAAAACCGACTGTAGCGCGCATTATGGTACTGCACGAAGGTCTCGTACACCGAGTCGTCATAGTGTCCAGCGTGGTCATCGCCCCGCCAGGTATCGACCGCATAACAGGCGGTCGTGAGAGATAAGTGATCGACGGCCTGACAAAAACTCGCGTAGGAGTCGCCCTTATGGGTACCGAGCTCAACAAATACCTGAGGGCGCAGTGTTGCCATGCACCAAAAGGCAAAAGGGATATGTCCGTGCCAATTGGTAACGTCGGTTAGGTGTTTCGGAGATTCTAGAAGGATGGGATGCCATATAGTAACGGGGGGGGGGGGGGGGAGGGATGAATGTTGATTTCAGGGTTTGGGGGGGCCGGGGGAAACGTCATAATTCTGTCTTTCCCCCCTGACGGCCCCACAGTGTCGATAGCCGCAAGCGGCTCGTTAGTCATGCTCATAAACCCCCCACAAGTTTTCTAATGCTGTCGGACTCACCCTGCACAAGGGGCCCATGCCGACCGCCTTACGGGCACGTGCAACCGATTTCTTATGTTCGGTTGTTTAGCGCGCGCACCGCAGAACGGCATATTGACCCCTCGACAGAAAACCTCGCCCAGAGCTTCTCCACTGCGCATCCACACACGGCCCAAAGGTCGGATTGACTTATTAGTATTTTTTGCGAGCGTACCCGAAGGGCGCGGGAGTGGCAAGCGATAGCCTTGTCCAATATGAAATAATGAGTCTGAAGCCGGACCGAGCTTCCGTTCATGATGGGGAGATGCAAACCCTTATGAACCTCGATAACCTGACCCAAGTTGATCAACTGGCCGAGTTTTTGTCCGGCACCCAGACGGTGGCCTTTTCGGTACTGAGTAGCCCCGCGGCCCGTTATGAATGGGTGCAAAAGACCCTCGTCCGATTCCGGTATCTCACCCTCTCCCGGGCTGACCAAGGGGTCGTGATCCGCGCCCTGATGAAGGTCAGCGGATACTCCCGGCAGCAGATCACCCGATTGATTGCCCAGTACCAAGACCGGCACTCTCAAACGCCGCCAGAGGACCGTGGCGGGCTTTATGCAGAAGTACACGCCCGCCGTATCGGACTGCTCGCGGCGATGGACGAGCGCCACGACACGCCCTGCGGACCGGCTGTGAAGAAGCTCTGTGAGCGGGCGTGTTCTGGTCTTCGGTCAAACCGAATATGAACGCCTGTCGTCGATCTCTATCAGCCATCTCTATGACCTCCGCAAATCCCTCCCGTACACAAGACAGCGGCGCCACTTCGAGAAGACCCGGCCGCGGCAGATTCCCATCGGCGCACGCCGCAAACCGGTACCTAATGGACGCCCCGGTTATATCCGCATCGATACCGTCCACCAAGGGGATTTAGATGGGAAAAAGGGCGTTTATCACGTCAATGCGGTCGACGAGGTCACGCAGTTCGAGGTGGTCTGCACAGTCGAGAAGATTAGTGAATCGTATCTGATCCCGATCCTCGAACAATTGCTGGATACCTTCCCGTTTACGCTGCGAGGCTTCCGCTCGGACAACGGTTCGGAGTACATCAACAAACGTGTCCTTCCGGCAAGCATGTAGGAAATGGTTTTTCGTCCCTGCTAACGTCCGTTGCGTACTTCCATCCATGAGGAACGCAGCAAATGAACGAGACGAGAGATAGGGGGCCAGGGCCGGATGCTGGCGAGACCTTTGCGTCCACACGAGCGCTCTTTCAACAGTGGCGGGAGAGCCGTCAGCCGGGGGCGCGCATCCCCAAGGCCTTATGGGCCGCGGCCGTGGAGATGGCCCGAGAGGTCGGGGTGGCGCAGACGGTACGGCAGTTACGCGTGGAGGGCCTACAGCTCGTAAAACGCATGGAGGGCACAAGGCCCGCGCCGGTCCCCGGCCCGCAGCCCCTGACCTTTGTCGCGTGGCCGAAAGCGACACCCGCGGCCCCGGTCGGGACCCCCGAGTGCGTGATCACCTGCCAGAACGCGCACGGCCAGCCCCTCAGGTGCGCCTGCAGGGTGCGGGGCTTCAGCAACTGGCGCCGCTGTGCGCGGCCTTCTGGGGGGCGCCATGATCGCCATCACCCCGCAGATGCGCGTGCTGGTGGCCGTCGAGCCGGTGGACTTCCGGGTCGGCATCGACGGCCTGGCGCAACGCTGCCGGGCGGTCCTCCACGAAGCAACCTCCGGCCACAAACACTTCCCATTCGCTCCCCTCAGACATTTGGCAGTCCAGCTATCGTCTGCGGGGGCGACTTTGACGGAACCGTGGGTCTCATCGGGTTCTCTGGCAGCATTCTATCCATGATCGGTACCCGCTCGGAACTTAATAGAGGTCCCTTTTGTAGCCTTCGTGCGATTTCCCTTCCTATTAAATGCTGTCTAACCGTCCCTCCCCCATTCTCTAAAGGCTTTTGCATAACCCATTAAGGGCCTGTGAAATAATAACATGAGCAGTTACGCCGAGCGGCGCTGGGGTTTGATTGTGTAATTCCACTCGCCGTGGAAGGGGTGGGGTTCGAGTGCGAGAGCCCTCATCTCTTGCGCC
>JAPTWT010000310.1 GCA_028064935.1 Gammaproteobacteria bacterium
GGGGTACCCCCCCCCCCCGGGCGTTTTCCCCCCCCCCCCCCCCCCCCCGCACGAGCGGAGAGCGTGAAGATCGCGCCGAGCGCGCACCGTCCGAGGAGACTTGGCCAGCCCGTCTGCAGGCGGCCCTGGCAGAGCAGCGCATCCGGGCGGCCTATCAGCCGATAATCGCGTTGGCGGATGCGACCATTGTCGCCGAGGAGGCCTTGGCGCGCTTTGTTGCGACCGATGGGGTGGTGACCCCGGCCGGAGCGTTCATCGAGGCCGCGGCGGCCTGTGATCTCATTACCGCTATCGATGAGGTCGTGTTAAACGAGACCCTGGCCCGGTGTAGTGCCCGGCGCGTGCTGGGATTGCCGGGGCGCCTGCACTTCGTGAATGTCTCGACGGCGTTGCTCGCCGCCCCTGACCGTCTGACCCATTTGGCCGCGGCGGTCGAGGTCTGCGGAACTCCTTGGCCCCAAGATGACCCCCGCTGGCGGTCTTTGGTGATCGAGATCACCGAACGAGAACTGATTACCGCTCACTCCGGTGTCATCCGGGCGCTACGGCCCTTGCTGGACGCTGGGGTGCGCTTGGCGCTTGATGATTTCGGGAGCGGCTACTCCTCCTTTCTCTATCTCGCGGATCTTCCCATCACGTTTTTGAAGATCGAGCAGGCGTTGATTGCCCGTGTCGGACAGGATCGGCGCGTGGATATCATGGTCGAGGCCATCGCCCGCATGGCCGCTGAACTCCATATCATCACTATTGCTGAAGGCATCGAGAGCGCCACGACCGCCACCGGGGTGGCCGCACTCGGCGTTCTGTGGGGGCAGGGCTATCATTTCGGGCGGCCGGGGTGGGAGTAAAGGATATTAAGCGCGTGCATGGGGCCCGTTGAGGCTGACCCGCAGGTCAGCGTGTGAGAAAGACTTCGCTTGAAGCCGCGGTTGACTCAATTCCATTGTCAGCTAAACGTAGCATCAGCGGTGGATTTGTCTATCTGGATAGACACCTCGCCATAAGCGGCCTTCTCCATAGCGCCACGAGGATCACCACAACACGGGAGGATTTCGGTAAACCAGATCCCCACATGACACTGGATTGCGTTATCGGTATCGGCCGTGTGCAAGACACGGATCGTGACCGGTCCGTCAGCGGCATAGCCCGCCAAAGGCATCGCGTTTATACCCAGACCCTCAATCTCTCGTTTTAGGGTCGTGTCGAAAGCCTCGGTTTGCCAAGCACGGAGCGTTTTAGGAAATGTGGGCATGCGCGCTTACTCGTCGAAAAACGCATCCGTAAGGGGGGCTGGCACCATGATTGGAATTCGGGCCTTACAGTTGGGGTACGCTTGGTCCACGGTGACCTGCACATAACGTAAGGCACGAGGCCATATTTGGGAAAAGGCATTTTTGTCTTGCACGATCTCGGCCGACCCGTTTACCCGCGCCCGCGATCGTTTCTGGAAGTCCACGAAGAGCATACCGACGTGGGGATTGACCAGAATATTGCCCAGCGAGTTGTAGAGGTTGTTGCCGCCGTAATCCGGGAATACGAGGATCTTAGGGTCCAGCACCTTAAGTAAAGGTGTGGGCTTACCAGCGATGCTATATTCCCGTCCCCGAAAACTGCAATCGCAGGCACCGTACTGGTTGGCCGTTGCCAGAAAGAAGAAGGGCTGATTTTCGAGGAATCTGATCCACGAGGGACGGATATGATCCTGAATCATCTGGACCATGGCCGCGAGTTGGGCATCATTCTCCGCCGTTCGCCCCCCACAGAAACGCCTTTGCGCTTCCCATTCCCCGTCATGGAGGATGTTATCGGTATCCCGGGTCTTCATTCTCCTCTCCTGTCGCCGTGGCGGTGGGCCGTCGCTTCAATCGTTATCAGATCGGGTGGGGGGGTATAAGGTTGGTGGCGCCTGTTCATCGATGCCTATCCCGTCCGCAGAGGAATATCGCGGTAGCCTATGAGCGCCGTAATCGAGGCGATGGCGAGGAGGACGGCGCCCAAAATCAACGAGGTCTGTAAACTGAATGCGTCGGCGACGCGACCCGCCATCATCGGCCCGATGGCTTGCCCAACGGAGAACACGACGGTAAAGAGCGTGATGCCTTTGGCCCATTGTGGAGCGGGCATCGTCCGATGAACCAAAACGGCGACTGCCGAAGGTGCGATGAACATGCCTAAGCCGAATAACCCTGTGGAGATCAGGATGCTGGGTGCCGAGGCAAGGAAGGCAGGTAGTAAGGCACCCGCGAGCGTCAGGGTGCAACTGGCGGCAAGTGTTATCGCGGGATTCCACGCATCCAACGCTCGACGCCACGCAAACGGCGAACCGGCAACGCCCAAGCCCAGCACGATCCACGCCACCGTACCAAATTGCCAGGATAAGCCCTGAGCCTGAATCCACGCAAAGATAAACGTCATGTAAACGATGTAGCCACAGGCAAACAGGAAATAGGCCAGCAAGCTCGGTAGCAAGCCGCGGAGAGGAAGGGGGGCTCGGGACG
The DNA here is from genome assembly GCA_028064935.1 of Gammaproteobacteria bacterium. The sequence continues at coordinate 2,499 of JAPTWT010000310.1, forward strand.
CGGTGTTGGCCTCCCCGCCAATCCCGCTGGCTTCTCGCATGGGCCACAGAGAGGTGAGAACGGCGACTATGCCCAACGCGAGCCACGCGTCCGGCCAGCCTTTGTTCCCCATTGTGGCGATGATCGGGTTGACGACGACGCCGGAAATTGCAATGCCAATACCGGCACCGGCGAAATAAAGCCCCGTCGCCACGCGGCGCAGGGTAGGGCTTGCTTGATAGCGCGCCGCCACGAGCGCACCACCGCAGGCAAAGACCCACGCGGCGCCGATCCCTGCTACCCCTCGCGTCGCGGTGAGCCACAACAGGCTCGGGCTTAGGCCCGTGACAAAGACCGCCCCGCACGTTAACAGTAACCCGAACATAAATAATTGGTTGGGACGAACGTGCCGTAATAGCCCATACGCGGAGACTGCGCCACCCACGTAGCCCAGCGCATTGGCCGTGTTGAGGGCGCCGGCGGTGACATAGTTCCAGTGCAGGCTCTCTTGCATGGCGGGTAGCAAAAGCGCATAGGCAAAGCGTGCCAAGCCCACGGCCACCGCCACGCCTAAACTGAGACCAAAAGCCGGCCAAAGCGACAGATCACGGCCCGCGATAGGGGTATCCATACGCATAATTCTTAATCCTTGTTAAGGTGAAGTTCCGCTCGGGAGACGGTGATGATCGGATATCGAAAAGGCTTCATAGACTCCCTGAATCGCTATAGGCCGAGCGCGCTCAAACCCGGGTGATCGTCGGGTCTGCGCCCTAAGGGCCAGTGATATTTCCGTTCGGATACCAAGATCGGCAGGTCATTGATGCTGGCAAGGCGTCTCGTCATCAGTCCTTGCGCGTTGAACTCCCAGAGTTCATTGCCATAACTGCGATACCAGTGATCAGAATCGTTATGCCATTCATAGGCGAATCGCACCGCCAGGCGATGATCACGGAAATCCCACAGTTCTTTGATCAGGCGATACTCGAGTTCCCGGGCCCACTTCCGTTGAAGGAAGGCATGTATCGCCTCTCTCCCTACCGGAAACTCCGCCCGGTTTCGCCAAATGGTATCTTCCGTGTAGGCTCGTACGACGCGGTCCGGATCACGGGTGTTCCAGAGATCCTCGGCCAGTCGTACTTTTTGTCGGGCGCTGTCTTCGGTAAAAGGAGGGGTTGGTGTTTTCGTCTCCATAGTGGCTACTCCTTATGGTCTGATGATCCATCAGTAGACAGGTCTGTCTACTGCGGGGAGTCTACACAAGCAAGACAGATCTGTCTACAATAGGCGAATGCTCATACAAAAAAGTGCTCCACCAGCCTCTGAGGGTAAACAGCCCGCGCGCGAGCGGATTCTGCTCACCGCGCATGATCTCTTCTATCGTGAAGGCATACGCGGTACCGGCATTGACCGTATCATTGCCGAGTCGGGCGTGACCAAGGTCACCTTCTACCGTCACTACCCCAGTAAAAATGCCCTGATCGAGGCGTACCTCGATTATCGTCATGGGCAGTGGATGGATTGGTTTCAGGACGCCCTGAGGCGGCATGGCGACGGCGTGGAGGCCATTGTCCCGGCGCTGCGGGAATGGTTTGCGAAGCCGGACTTCCGAGGGTGTGCGTTTATCAACACCATGGGGGAGATGGGGACCGCCCTGCCGGAGACCGTGCAATGGCTGCAACGTCACAAAGCGAAAATCCGCAAACTGATCGAGAATCTGCTGCCCGCGGGCGCTGGACGCAAATCTACGGCAGACGCCATTGCCTTAGGGATAGACGGGGCGGTGGTGCGAGCCGCGAGCGGGGAGGTGGTGCCCGCTCTGAGGGGATTGAGCCTGCTGATTGTTTGTCTCGATCGCGCCTACCATGATCGGCAAAAAGAATGAAGGCGCGGGGATGGCCGGCCACGGTGATTTTCGATTAGCGGATGTCCTGCGCCGTGCCTATTTAAGTGCCGCCAAGCGAACATCGCGCCTAAAGTCGCGCGAGGCCCGCACACCTTGTGCGTTAGATTTTTAGGGCTGAAGGGCGGATAGCCGATACCGATCCGTTGTGATCATGCACCAAATGGTTATGGCAAGCATAGATAGTGGGTTCGTGACCCTGCGATGCACCCTTGTACTTGAAGTTGCGATTATGATGAGTTCCAAACAGCAAGATTCGGGTCGCATCAGGCCGCGATTGGCCCTAGTGTGTCCTCGTGATAACGTTACCTCACGCGGAACCTATGATGCATAGAGCCATTGAGCCCTTCATTCTGTATTTTGGCACACCGGTTATTCTTATTAGCACTCTGAATGAAAATGGGACCTACAATCTAGCCCCCATGTCGTCGGTGTTTTGGCTCAGATGGCATTGTATGCTGGGTTTAGCAGCGAGCTCAAAAACGACGCAGAATATGATGCGGACGGGCGAATGCGTTCTTAACTTGGCCTCGGTGAACGAGGTGGCGGCTGTAAATCGGTTAGCGCTTACAACAGGTTCTTACCCTGTTCCGGAAAGTAAGCAACGTCGGGGATACCGGTTTGAACCCGACAAGTTCGGGGTGGCGGGACTCAGGCCCCTAGCGTCCGAAACGGTCGCCGCACCACGCGTACAGGAATGTCCCGTGCAACTCGAAGCCATTGTGGAGGCGGTACATGGTATGGCCGAAAAGGACGTCGTCCAACGCGGGCTTTTTGTGGGTATCGAGGTGCGCATTCGGCGTGTTTACGCAGAAGAGGCAATCCTTGTAAACGGCGAGCAAAATCGGATTGATCCCGATAAGTGGCGTCCGCTCATGATGAGCTTCCAGAAACTGTATGGTTTGGGTCCGTCTGTGTACGAATCGGTATTGGCGGCGATCCCGGAATCCCTGTATGGCAGTCCAGGCCGAGACGGATCCTCTATTGGGGCGGGATAGGGTCGTATGCAAGAGGGGGTTGGCTATCGGGTGTCCGATTATGAGCGCATTGCCAAAGCCATTGCTTTTATCGTAAGCCACGTCGATCGTCAGCCAAGCTTGGTGGATATTGGTGCGCACATCAATCTGAGTCCTTTTCACTTCCAACGCCTTTTTTGTCGTTGGGCGGGAGTCACCCCCAAAAGATTCTTGCAAGTGCTGACGGTAGAGCGCGCGAAACCTCTGTTGCGCGAAGCGAAATCTGTTCTCGAGGTATCGGACGTGTTGGGGCTCAGTAGTGGTTCACGTCTTTACGATCATTTTATTCATCTTGAGGCGGCAACGCCCGGCGAATACCAGATCGGGGGCGCCGGATTAACCATCGACTACGCCGTACACGATACGCCGTTTGGGAAGGCCTTTATTGCGTTGACGCCCCGCGGGATTTGCGCGTTAGCCTTTCTGGAGTCCACAGAAGCCGATGAACAACTTGCGAGTCTGCGGAAAAAATGGCCTCATGCGCAGATGCGCGCGCGTCCCGACTGCACGCAGTCAGTACTTACGGCGATGTTCAGCCGGAAACAACAACAGGATCGGCCCTTGTCTTTGTATGTTTCGGGTACGAACTTTCAGGTAAGCGTCTGGAAGGCGTTGCTGCAGATACCAGAGGGGAGGGTCGTGAGCTATTCGCAGGTGGCTGCGGCGATTGGTCGTCCCCGTGCGGCAAGACCGGTGGGGCAAGCGGTAGGTGCGAATCCCATCGCTTTTCTGATTCCCTGCCATCGGGTTATTCAAGAAAGTGGTGATCTGGGTGGGTATCGTTGGGGGTCGACGCGGAAGCGGGTTATTCACCTGTGGGAAGCGACACGGTACGAGGGGTAGGGGTCCGTTTTGCGGGTGGTGCTTATGGTCTAGGGATAGTGGGTCTTTATGTCGCAGGATAGAACGATTGGGACTGATCACCCTTACCCCTGCCAATTGAGGCCGAACGCCTCCCAGAGACTCCGCCCGCCTAGCGTAGTCACATGCACGCGGCGCGTTTTGGTATCTCGCCGGATCCATTGATGGTGTTCCAGATAATGCCTAAAAGAAAGGGTCTTCAGGCTTTCGTGTGGGTAAGGGGGGTATTGGGCTTGCATCAGACGCCCCCGCAGGCAAGTATGGTACCCCTATGCGTGACACTGAACTGTACCAAAAGCTCTTGGGATTTACGGCGCCGTGGCGAGTCACGGCAGTGGCGGTACAAGAAGCCTCAGGGGATACGCCGCTG
>JAPTWT010000260.1 GCA_028064935.1 Gammaproteobacteria bacterium
GAAGAAGCTTTTCGCTTGTTGCTGAACAGAGTCTGGACCTGGCGACCGGCGAATCCGTGCCGCTGCGCCCGGTGTCGGAGGCCGGCACCGGGCGCGCGCAGGAGGATGAAAAGCGCCGGCTTGCCGAAATCGTCGAGCGCATGAATGACCTCTTTGCCGGCGATTTGAGCGAAGCCGACATGGTGGGCTATGTCACCACCATCCAAGGCAAGCTCCTGGAAAACAAAACGCTTGCTGCCCAGGCCGAAAACAACACCAAGGAACAATTTGGCCTTGGCGATTTTGAAAGCGCCCACATGGACGCCATTCTCGACAGCCAGAACGCGCACAACCGCATCGCCGAGAAACTCCTGAAAGACAAGTCGGCCTTCGCGTCTTTCCAGAAGCTGATGGTGGACATGGTCTATGATGCGTTTCGTGAGGCGAAGGCAAAGGGCCGGGAGAATCATCCGTGAAGGCCGATTGGGTCGAAGCGTTTGGCGTATGGTGTTCGTCGATTGTTGCGTTGTACATTGCCCTGAACGGCTATAAGAGAGAAAGAGCGGAACGCGAGCGTCAAGAGGCAAAATGGGAGCAGCGACGTCACGAGGAGGAGGCGGAGCGACGGCGCATCGACTCGATACTTGGTGTCGCCATCATAGGGCCGCTTTTGGAGGAAGTGCGTAGCGGTCATGAAATCATGGAGAGGGCGCTCAAGTACATTAAGGCACGCAACAGGGCAGCCACCGAATTATCCCGTAGAATCTACGGCCTCGAATCGAGTACGGAAAGCACAGAGGACCACTGGGAGGCCGAACCAGTCGAAACATCGTGTACAAATTGGCAACAATTGTTGCCAAATGTCAGTTGGGAGGGAATGCAGACCATTCCCGACAGTGTTTTGCTGCGGATTATTGCAACGGACACAGAGCCAGTGGCCGATGAGTTTCCGGTACGGGACATCAGGCTTCACTGCAAGAATTACTTCCGCCATATATGCGAAAATGTCAACGCAATAATCAAGACGCTGTCTAGCGGCCGCGCCCCATTTGCAGACGAAGAAGCTTTTCGCTTGTTGCTGGACAGTGGCGATGGTTCCGGAGATTACATAGACGCCACCCGCAAAGTCATACGCATGTTAGAGCTGGCGCTAGACCGGCTTGGGAGAAACGCCGCCGAGAAGTTTCCAAAATGAGAGGCGACCAGGCCGCGCCGTATGTCACCAATGACGACAGTAAAGAGAAACGGGCTGTCGGAGAACTCTGGGAGCAAAGACGCTCAGGGACGGGGCGTGGCGCAGCAGATAGAAGGAAAGCTTGCAGGGACTCCGCGTAACTGAAGAATAATGCCGAATATTATGGGGTGGAATGACTATGGGCCAGACACTCGGCGTGGAAATACATACGGGCGTTGCCTACGAACCAGGAACAGGGTGTTGGCGAGAGGTCTGGCCTACACCTATCGTGTCACTGGCGGCATTTATCACGCCAGAACAGCCGAAGGTTGATGCTCTGCCAAGTCTATCGGAGGCGGGCCCAAAGACCATCATATTCCGGGAGGACAGTTTTGACGCAACAACGCGCATTCGCCGCGGGCGGTTTTATCAGAGTAACCGAAACATAAATAGCACTCGTGTGCGATTTCGTGATGCGACGGAGGCCACCGCATATGTTCATCATTTCTTCATGTACGGGCATAGACCTAACGCAAAGCTCGTGGCTATAGGCGTCGAAGACTCCATCTGGCGTATCCTCGGAGCAGAGCGCATCAGCACAGGCGAATGGCTGGTGACGCTCAAGGCGCGCGGTGGCGCGGGGTTGCTGCCGGAAATAAACGCAGACGCGATTCCTGAGGCTGGAAGGAGCGAGGTCATAAAAGCCGTCAACCGCATGGTTGACGTGGCTCATCGCGAAACACCCGGCTCTATTGTAGACGTGGCCCGGAACACCGCACCACTTCTGATGACAGTGTATGCCGCTGCGCTGGAGGTGGATGCCAGCAAGCAGCGGGAGGTACGGCATAAGGACCTCGGTAAGGTTTGTGCACATTTCGAACACGACTCTCAGCTAAAGCAACAGGAAGTAGCGATTGCCACGGGTCGCATATTGGCTCGCCTACACCCGCGAAATAAGCCCAACGAACAGCGCCGGTATGACTTGCGCCCCGTCACCGAGGACGATGCCACCTTCGCCGTAAGCGCCATTGGCCTGCTACTGAACGAATTCCGGTGGACGCAGGAGACAGCCAGAGTCGCATCGTCTGTTGATGACACAGGCGCGAGCCCCTAGCCGTGTCATTAACACAAACCGTTTGGGTGCCCTTCGGGGCGGCACTGCTCGGCGGAGTGGCCGGTGCGGGAATAAGCTGGTTGGCCATGGCGTGGAGCAATGTATAGGTCCGTGTAGGGCCGTGTGGCGCCGTGCATCACCGCACATTACCCCGTGCCGCTCGGCATAGTGATGCGGGGTAATTATTCGCGAGGCCCAAGCGTTCGGGGCACTTCACGGTGCGGAGATGCGGGCGCCCTGTAGATAGATTAGCCCATGCCTTCACGCGACGCCCATGTGCGCCCGACTTCACGTAGCGCCCATGCTGGCAGGCTATAGTCAGCAATGGGTCGCCTTCGGCCGGGGACGTGCACCCGTGCCGAAATTATGGGCCAGCCCAGGTTGGCCAATTCATTGATAGCGGCGGCCAAGCGCCAGCCGTGTTGCAGCCAGTCGGATTGCCGCAAATGCTTGCCTGTCAGCAAGTCAGTAAGAGCGATGCCCGCTAGGCTTTCAGGATTCGGGTAGGCGGCAGTAAAGTGCAGCTCGAACAGTTCGCCCTGTGCATTGCCCCCGTTTCGGCTGCAAAGGTTTCTGGAGTGTTTCATTTTTCACCCTCCCCGTTCAGTAGGGCTCGCAGGCCCGACACGCCCCGCGTGGGCCGTTCATTGATGCGCGAAGGGCGGATAGGCCCGTTGTGAGGACAGGCCCACTTAGAGAAGGTTTGCAGTTTACGGTTGATTGCGGCGGCGGTCTTGTCGGTAGGCAAGGTCGCAGGCAAACTGGCTCTAACTAGAAAGTTTGTAGGATTGGGTGAAATAAGCATCTTTTCAGTGCTCCATGTGCGCCGGCTGTGGGCGAAGTGTGAAGCGCTGAAGGCGTGCCGATAATCCGCTGTCAACGCTCCAGAATTGCACCCCGCAGGGCGGAATGTCTCGGCGTGGACAAAGATAGCGCAATGAAAAGACTGGGTTTTCCTAGTGGGCTTACTGTCTTCCTTATGGGCTTACTGTCCTCCTCGTGGCCCTAGCTTTTTGGTTTGTCTCGACTTGTCCGCCACCGCTGAAGGGTCTTTTGAATGGCGGTCAGGCGGTAGTAAGTGCGTTTCGCTTTTCCGTTTATCCAGTAGACGCCGCCAGGTGACGGGTTCGTTTCGAGCGTTTCCGCTTTGGTGCCAGCATTCGCCCACTTTTGAAGACGGGCCAGTGTTTCACGGTCGGTTGCTGCGCCTCCTTTTTCCTGCTCGATTTCCCACGCGGCCTCAACTACGAGCCGGCCTATTGCCGTCCTTGGCGTTTTTCCAGGCGGCCCCTGTGGTCTTGCGGTCACTTGTTGGGACCCCACCTCCCGCCCTGTCTCGCTGGCGTCAGAGCGCCCTTCCACACGCTTCGCCTCAAGGTCTGGGTGGCCTCGGTTGGTAGTGTCTGCTTCGCCGTGCTCGGCAAGTAGGCGCGATTGTGCAAGCTCCGGCCAATGCTTTGCGGCCCATTCCTGCAAATCTGTCGTTGTCACCCCAAGGCGCTGTGTTACAAAATCGTCGCGCATGTCCGGCTCAATCTCGATAGGAGCGGCCACAGGGTCTAGTGTCCGCATGCGCAACGCCCCCCTTCGTGCGGCATCTAAGAGTGTTTGTTCGAATCTGCGCGAGTGGAAGCGGGCGCGGGCGGCTTCCTGTTTTCCATTCAATACGGCAAGCTCCAAGGCAAACAGCTCTGCCCATCCACATGGAGACCGAAGCGCAAACTTTTTGCTCGCGGCGGCGTCCAGCCGTTCTTGAGCGCTGTCGTATTCCTTCACTGTAAAGGCGTCCGGGCTAACAGGGTAGCCTCTGTCCTCGCTGGCGGTGCGCACAGCTTCTTGCTTCAACACATAAGCCCTAAAGCCTCCGGCGGCTACATGCTCAGCTTCCTGTTCTCTTTGCTTTCTGGCCAACATGGCAATGGTTGGCTCTGGGAATCGCCACGAGCTGCGCGGCTCGGCGTCCGCCAGCCATGCGTTCAGGTCGTTCCAGTAGGCTTCCTCGTAGAAGTCGCGCACCGTCTCTGACCGATAGCTAATTTCGCTGCCAGGCGCGTAGACCCTAAGCGCCCCGGATTCCACGGCGGCCATGAGCTTGTCACGCATGACACGCAGCTGTTCGCCTGTATTTTCGGCAAACGCCTCGGCGGCCTCTCTTAGCGTATAGCGGCCTTTTTCGCGGCGCTCTACGTGCTTGATTACGTCCTCCGCGGACTCGATGCGACCATATTCCACAGGCACGCGTTGCTTGTTTAGCCAGTCATTCCAGTATTCCAGCCAATAGGGCGTAAAGCCCTTTGATTCGGCCCAGGCCAGCCACTCTACCGGCGTGCGGCGTTCGTCGATGTCCTCGCCGCTTGCGTACCACCTCAGTGTCATGTAATCGGAAAACATCCGAAAATGGAGCGGATGAGGTTGCGACAGACCAGCCTGCTGAATCATGCCGTCCGTTGTGCCGTCCAGATAGGCAATTCCGGCTCCAATGAGCCCAACGGGGGTGCCCGTTAGTACATTATTGCTGGAACTAAACCCGGCGAGTATCAGGAGCGCCTCGTGCCGCGTCCATTTGTCCCGCCGCATGAGCCCCACAGTGGCCTCAGGGGGTGGTGGCACGTCCGGGCTGCGCTTTAGCAGCTCGATGGCATCAATTTTGTTACCGGGGTTCTCTGGGTCTTCGACGTAACTCGGCATAGCATCCCTTTCTCGTTGTCTCTTACAATACGGAAATCATAGCGGTTTTTGTGTAAATCTACCTGTCCTCTGTCTAGCCACAACATAACAGTTGCCTAGGGTTCCTGTTCCCTGGCCTTTCGTTGAATAACTTGGCCGCCGGGAGGGTCCGGAAACATACCGGAGACCATGAAAAAGAAGTGGACAGCCTCGTCCATCAATTGGCCAACTTCCGCTATGAGGGCATTTACGTTTCCGACCTCTTGGCGCCCCGTCGCAAAAACTGGATTACCGTTGACAACCAACATACGGGCCATGCCCAGGGTGTCCCCGAGAGCCTGCCACGCTATTCCGTGAACGACATTATGGCGATGTTCTTTGAGGGCCATGAATCGTTTGTGCAAGCTGTGACCATCCGCTTGGATGCGCTCCAAGGCTTTTATGGAGTCAAGCGCTTTTTCAAACAAATCGAGCTTTCGGCTAAGGCTAACAGGGAATGGCTTTTTGGCATTAATGAGCGGGAAATCGCGCACAAAAATGGCAAGGCACAAGTCCAGGGCGTTTTCCGCATGCGCCCAACACAAAACAACGGCTCCTATTCTTTGGCATATCGCTGCGTAGTCTTCATCGCTCACATTGTCACCTATTGGCTATCGTGCAAGATTGTAGATATGTCGAAAGTGGGCCTCGGTGGTCTAGCCTCAATGGTGGCTTTGTCTCGCCACACGTAGATGTTTTGTGTCTTCATTAATAAAGAATCTTAATTGGCCGGCCATAAAAACACCGCCCGGAAACCCAGGCGGTGATGAATTATCTGTCACTCGCGGCTAGACATCAAACCGCACCGTTACCAGAAACCCCGACGTGTCGATGACAACACCGGGCGGTGGCTGGTCTAACCTCAGATATAGACAGTTTCCGAAAATTTCTGTCCTGATGTTTTTCAGGATTTGTGGGAAAATGTCCGAGTTGGCATAGCTGCCATATTTTTTGTGGACACGAAACGCAGCCATGTCGCAGTGAGAGCGTTTCAGCGCGGGTATTTTGACTGTCTGGTAGCGCGGGGCTTCCTCCCCAGCCAGCCAAAAATCTTCCGCCTTGGCCTTGAAAGTTATTCTCGCCATAGCTTCCCCTCCGAAGGTTGGAAGTTCCTACGCATCACCATCCATACCGCTCGCGCCACCGGCCACTCGGCTGGCAATGAGCGCGAGAATGTTTTCGCGCACCCCATCCTCGGGCTGGTGCCCGAGGATGGGGAGGCGTTCAGCCTTTTCGCGTACCACGACCTCGAGCCCTGCTCGAGGTCGTGGAGGCGCGCAGTTTCAACGCGCCTCGCGAAAACCGCATAGCCGGCAGATACACCGAGGTAACTCGGGTCGTCCCCGCCATACGCCGTGCCGGTGTAAATCCATTCGTGCCGGCATGACTCGGCAGGCCCGGCCATTCGGCCGGCAATGTCAGGCGCACCCTCCGGGTCGTCGGTTGGCGTGTCCTGCGCAATGGCCAAGGCCTCGCGGGCGACTTCCCATGCCAAGTCCACGTCGCTCCAGTCGACGGAGCCTCCGTTCGCTTCCCCGGTTTTGTAGGCCTCGACCAGGAGCTCGCAGGCTCGGAGGGCCTTTTCCGTTGCGCAAAGCCGATTACTCAGGGTTTGACCTTCAGCGTTGTCGG
>JAPTWT010000247.1:0-4299 GCA_028064935.1 Gammaproteobacteria bacterium
CTGCCGGGAGACTCTGCGCGGGCGGGGGCCGCCGGCGTGGAGATGGGGCGTGCCGGGCCGCTACAGGGGGGGGCGGGCCGGGGGTTGGCATGAGGCCTCATCACAAACCACACCCTGTCTGCACTACTAATCAGAATCAGGACAACCACGCCTGCTGTCTGACCTGTAGGGCTGAGTCGGGCGAGGACCGACTCCAGGGGTTTCCTCTTGCAAAACGCTTGGCGGGCGACCGGCATTAGTGCAGGTCTTTCCGCACCAGAGTACCCACACATTATTCCGCAACCGCCGACCACATCTCGTCCGCACATCCTGACCAATTTTCAGCGGGGCCTAAAGGCTCCAGGAAATTGCAAAGGAGCAGCGCCGATATGCCAGGAAAAACTCTCATCGTTGTCGAGTCGCCGACCAAGGCCCGCGAGGTGTCGCACATATTGGGTCCGCAGTTTGTAGTGCTGGCCAGTTTCGGACACGTGCGCGACCTGCCGAAGAACGAAATGGGCGTCGAGCCGCCGTCGTTCCGGCTGAAATACGTGCCGACAGAGCGTGGTGGCGCACAGCTCACCAAAATCCGTGCGGCCGCCAAGAGTGCCGACCGCATCCTGCTCGCTACCGACCCGGACCGCGAAGGGGAGGCCATTGCATGGCATGTGGCGGATGCCTTGCAGCTTCCTGCCCGCAAGACCTCCCGCATATCCTACAACGAAATCACCGAACGCGCCGTCAAGGCAGCGGTAGCAAATCCGCGGCCCCTTGACATGCACCTTGTGCATGCCCAGGAGGCGCGTCGCGGCATCGACCGCTTGGTCGGATACACCATCTCCCCGGTCATGGGGCGCGGCTTATCGGCAGGGCGCGTACAGACTCCGGCGTTACGGCTCCTCATCGAACGCGAACGGCTTATCCAAGCCCACCAGAAGGTCAAGCACTTTGGGGCGGAGCTGACCCTGCCGCCTACGGCCGCAAAAGGCGCCGACTGGACAGCGGTTTGGGACCCGCGGCCGTGGTTGAAAGACGGTGCCGAGCACTGTCTCGACCGCCCATTGGCGGAACGCGCCGCTGCTGTCGGGGAAGTAGCCGTGGCAAGCATCAAGAAACACCTGCGCACCCGCAACGCGCCGGCACCGTTTACGTCCTCGACCCTACAGCAGGCCGCCAGCAGTCGGCTCAACATCAGCCCGGGCGAAACCATGAAGATTGCGCAGAGGTTGTTCGAGAGCACCTTCATCACGTACCACCGTACGGATTCCGTAGCCATGGCGCAGGACGCTGTCGACGAAATCCGGGCGTATGCCAAAAAGCACGGGCTGCCGCTGCCTGCGACGGCCAACACGCACAAATCAAAAGGTCCAGCCGTGCAGGGGGCGCATGAGTGTATTCGCCCCACGCGTGTGGACCTGGAGGCGCCGCGCGGGCTGACTGCGCGTGAACAGGCCGTCTACGACCTGATTCGCAAGCAGGCTATCGCCTCGCAGCTGGCCCCCATGACCGCCGACGTTACCGATGTCGTGCTGGAATCCGTGCGTGTGCCGGCAGCACCGGCCGATTTGGCCGAGCCACCTTTTACCTACAAGGCGCAGGGGGTACGCGTGAAATCCCCGGGGTGGACAACGGTCCTGGGCGATACGGATGAAAAGGCATTGCCCGGCAATCTTGCCGAGGGCTTGATACTCACCGTCAGGGCGGGTCGCGTGTTGGAGCTCGAGACCAAGCCGCCCGCGCGGTACACGGAGGCGGCGCTCATCAAGGAACTTGAGCGCCTCGGTATCGGCCGTCCATCTACCTATGCCGCCATCATCGAAACGCTCAAATACCGCGATTACGCCCACCTGCAGGCAAAAGTGCTCATACCGACAGAGGTGGGCATGAGTGTCGCGGACGCCTTGGCACGGTGTTCGTTCTACGACCTGGCGTATACGGCACAGATGGAACAGATGCTCGATGAGCTAGCCGAGGGTCGCGCCCAATATACAAAAGTCATGGCGGATGCGTTTGAGTCCGTGGAGCACGATGTTGCAAAAGTGGGGAAGGTGGCGGCCCAGGTGACCCAGGGGGCGGGCACGCGGCCACAAGGAAAAGCGCTGGCGCCAAAACGCCGCGGCACAAAAAGGACAAACCAGCCAAAACATCGTTCCGTACGAGCGAGCACAAAGACGCCGCGCGCGGTTCGCGGCCAAAAATGTCCGCTATGCGGAGGCGCCCTGGTGAAACGCAAAAGCCAATACGGGGTGTTTCTCGGCTGCACCAACTACCCACGCTGTAAGGGCAAGGGTTAAGACGTGCGTGTGCGATATGCCAAGTTGCGCTGGACCGTCACCTGCAACGGCCAAAAGACATTTCTACCTGATAACGCGTCGGAGGAGCAGCGAGCGGCGGCCGGCGCCCGCCTGCAGGCCCACGCGGCGGCATGTCTGCTGGGCGCAGCCCACACGCATCTTTGCACCGAGTTGGGCCGGCTCGGTGACCTTTCCTACCGCATCACTGCGGAGAGGATTACCGCCCGCGAAGCCAGCCTGCTTATTGACGTGTGGTATGGCGCGCGGAACTGGTCGCAGTTGTTGTTGCGTGTGTTCTGGTTTCCGGTGCGGGGTTGGCCGCAGCTGACGCACATTCTCCAGGAGGCCCGCACGACCTTTCTGCAAGGGATAGAGGCTTTGTGCCACACAGATAGCGCCCCTGTTACACAGGATGCGCTCCGCGCAGAGCCTCCACGCGGAGACGTGAGGGTTCATGCGGGACAGCAGGAGCGGGGAGGGGATTAAAGCCAGGCTGTAACAGGTTTCTGGGAAGGCCGGAGTTCTCCGGCGGCGAATTTTGGGCGGGGCCTATAGGGCCGTGTGACCCATTCGCCAAAGGAGAACACCGTGTCAGCAGTCAAGAAACGCTCCGAGTTCCGGCGCGGCGTCGGCCGCATCATTCCTTGTCCCCTTGCCTGGCGGCACATCGCCGATGGTATCGACCTTACCCCAGACGAAGTCTGGACTCTTGGTCATGCCTTCCAGGGGGAGTTTGGTTCTGTTTTACACACGCAAGGACCGCAGGATTATGTCGGCCGCGTGTGGGAGGTGGCGACCCAGCTGAAGAAAGAAGGTCGACCCGTCACCATATTCACGGTGTGGGCCTCGTGCCAAGGAAAGATTCGCACGTGGGACATCCGTGAAATGGCCAACGCTATCTCGGTCCCGCGGCCAAAGAAAGACCGGAAGACGCAAGCGGAAACTGCCAAACTGCTGGCGATGCGGCCTATCCGGCTTGAGGTTGCCGAACTCGATGAGGCCTGGGTACCGGGGACACTTCTGGAAGAGCATCTCGCGGGAGAGACCCCATTCTTGGCTCCAGACCATGAAACCAGCCTATGGGAACGACATCTCTACTCATCGGACGACACCCGTGGCGCACTACGGGCGGTTTTGGTACACGAAGACCACCCCGGTGCGCACCTGCTTATGGAGATACTGACGCAGCTCGACGCGAGCTCACCCGGGCAAGACGCGCCGGCGCTGGGTCCCACCGTGGGGGCCGTGGCTCGACAGCATGGCTTGCTCGTCAAGGAGGCATTAGCCTCCATCACAGAATTTGCACAAGGAATCGGTGCTGATGCTTCAACCGTCCTTTCGGCGTTGCGCGGGCGTGGCGAATATGCCAGGAAGACCCTGACTGCCTGAATACTCTAAGAGGGGCGCTCAGCGCCCCTCTTTTATTTTTTGGGCGACGTGTTCGTTCAATTATTGATGGAGGTCGTATGGAAATGCTCGTTCCAGGTCGTCACTATTTCGCCATCCCGAATCCCGGCTCATGCCAGACCGCGTCGTTTGGAATCTGGCCGGCCGTCGCCCGCGCGAATGGAAGCCCCAAGAAAGGTAAGGCGGTCGTTGTGTTAAAAGCGCCGTGTGACAGGCTTGAAGACGCCCAGCTAGTGGCCGAGTACATTCGCGACCAGCTCGATTCCGGCACCTACGCTGGCCACAAACACGTCGACCTTGAGACCGGGACCGGCCAGCGCCTCTTACTGGCCGCCCAGCACAAGGCCGATGTTACGCTGTCGACGATGCGGCAGGCTTGAACCTCCCCATAGCTAAGCCAGGGGGAGGTTCAAGCCTTCACCCGCTGCGTGTCGGCGGACGACCAGGGGCTCTGTCCTCTTGAGGCGTGGGCGCGAGCCGAAGGACAGCATCTCTGGCGGTACAACAAACCGCAGGCTTGTTGGCGTTTCCGCTGCACCGCGCTGCCGATGGGTCGCTCGTACCGCCCCCACGCAAGATATCGTAAGCGAATGCGCCAGCCCGTTCAGTCGTTGACGCC
>JAPTWT010000247.1:4399-6588 GCA_028064935.1 Gammaproteobacteria bacterium
GGCACCTTCATTGTCTGCGCGGGCCTGCAGGCCCGCGTCTTTTTTGTGCCCGAATTTTTGACAGGGCCTATAGAGCGCGAACGAAGGCCGCTCGCGCATAGTGCGAGGATGTTTTTGCCGGAGGCGAAAGCGGCAAGCCTCGTCCATACCACATACCACAGGAGAAGCCCATGGCTTTCAATCGCACCACAAACCGCAACACCAGTCGCAGTAACGACAACAACCGCTCGCAGGCCCGTACCAGCGCTCAGGGTACCAGTCCGCCGCAGCGTAGTACCCCGACGGACAAGATGCTGAGCTACGCCCGCAAGATTGCGGAAGAGCTGGGCGAGGACCTTCCGCAGGAGGTGGAGGAGAGCTTCGACGCCTGTCGCGCCTTTATCGACGCGAATGCCGACAGCATTCCGCCCACCGAGAAGCAGCTCGCATTTGCGGAGCGCCTAGCCGACTCGAACGGCGAGGAGATTCCCGCCGATGTGCTAGCCTCGAAGCGCAAGCTGTCCGCATGGCTCGACGAACGGGCCGGGAGTTAAGCTCTCGCACAAAAAGCGCCCCGTAATGGGGCGCTTAACTTGCAAAACTACAAGCTTAAAATATCGGCTGGAGACTCCCCTGTCTCCTCACCCCACTGTTCACGCGGGGCAAGTTCCTGACCCGAACTGTTGTAGTCCCGCCCGCAACCGCAGGTGTTGGTAAATTTCTCGAGCAGCACGAGCCGTCCACACGCGCAACGTCCCTCCGCAGGGATGTGCCGATAATGAACGTGCTGTGCAAAGCCTACAAACTCCACGGCTCGACCGTTCACCTTTCCACGCAGACAGGCCTCGTAATTGGCCTTGGCTTCAGGGCGGCCCTCCAGGAGTGGAGTACCGGCTGCATCGCACGGAAACCGGAAGCCTGCGCCGGCGTCATCTGCGTAGACGTACGCCAGGAAATACTCGATGTCTTCCTCGGTGCGCGCGGATTGTACGATGTGCATGAGAGTTCCTCCGTATAAAAGACTCCTTGGGTGATGTTTGTGAAAATAGAGACCACGCAGCTGTAGGCCCGGGAATAATTTGGTATACAGGGTCGGCGTGCTACATACGGAACTGGACTGCGTGGCCTATGCAATGTTGCAAGCCGCATGAAAAGCCCGCCGGTTCCGGCGGGCTCGGTGAAACGCTAAATCCAAGCAGGTACCGCGTCGGTATCCGGCAAAGCCTGCAGCCAGGCCAGGACGTCCTCTGGCACTTTTTCTTCCAGCCACGCAGAGCCGTACCGGTACCCATTGAAATTGGGGTCTGGGTGAAGCCCAGCTTTCGATAGTACCTCACAGGCCCAGGTGTAATGGTTGGGAATGCCGCTGCAGTTTGTCTTGTACGTCTCCCACTCGTCCTTGTGGGCCCGTAGAAACTCCTCCTGCGCGGGCGACCCGGCTCTCATGTCGTTGAGGTGCCAACGGGACCACACACCAAAAAACTTTTGCAGGCGCTCCAGGTCCCAACCGGGGGCTGGCGCTATGCAACTCTCATGACCGCGCAGATGCATGTTGATTTGACCCCATGCGCCATAACAGTTCCCATTAGGTCTTGGTCCCTCGACCCCAGATATGGACAGCCGTCCGTCGTCCGTATATTGGATTTCGCAGTACACGGAAACCTGCCGGGTTTTTAGCTTCAGCGTGCCCAGCCGCACCACCTTTGTGAAATGTTGCATCACCAGGACTCCTCTGTGTTGAACACACGAGTTATAGGGGCGCGGTGATTTTCGTGATGACTACAACCGCTGGCGACAAGAGGCTGAATTGCTGGCGGGGCCTATCTGTCCGTGTCAACACGATGGAGGTAGCTCAATGAGCGTGTTCAAAGTCGAGGTGGTGAAGTTGCACATCGCGCCGCATCCAGACGCCGATGTACTCGAATTGGCGCAGGTGGGCGGTTATGTTGCGGTGGTGCGCAAGGGAGAATTCCGGACGGGAGACCTGGCGGTTTATATCCCGGAAGGCGCTGTCGTGCCTACGGAGATATTGGCGCGTATGGGGCTCGAGGGGAAGCTTGCAGGTCCGCAAAAAAATCGCGTCAAGGCCGCGCGGCTGCGTGGGGTCTTGAGCCAAGGTCTTGTCGGGTCGTTTAAGGCGTTAGGCATCGAAGCCCGTGAAGGTGACGACGTGGCCGAACGTCTCGGAATCACCAAGTACGAGCCGCCGA
>JAPTWT010000013.1 GCA_028064935.1 Gammaproteobacteria bacterium
CAGATAGGCCTTGTGTAAGGCCTTCTTGCAGGGCACCTTGGGGCCGTGCAGCACGTCGCCATACCAGAGGGAGCCCGCGTATTCGGCGGTGAAGCTACGCCGCTCCTCGGGGCTTGCCCCGTTCCCCTGGATGCGGCTTACGCCATTTTGCCTGAGCAGGCGATGGATGGACGAGCGCGACAGGCTCCCGCGCGGCACCTGGCCGGTGGATTCGAGCAATTGCCGAATCATCCGAATGGAGCGGCGCGGGTTATCGCCCTTGGCGGCCAGAATGGCCTCCTGAATCTCGGAGGGGATCTGGGAGACGCCGTGGTCACGGCGCGTCTTGGGGGTCAAAGCCTCGATGCCGCCGCGCCTGAATGCGTAATACCATCCCTCGACAGTCTTCTCGCCGACGTGCCGGCGGTCCGATCCCGGGATGGCATACTCGCGGCTCGCGAGTTCGCGGATGATAGCCTGCAGCTCGCCGTGCGCCAGATTCTCCCGGCTCACCAGGGGCCCCAGCACCGACAGGCGAAACAGGGCTACGGGGTTCACGTCCCTCATGATCGACTTCCTTCGTTGTGAGAAGTGCGTCATGAAAACAAAAATCCCGCAGCCGCAAAACGGCCACAGTGTGTGGAGTGCCCGATTCAAGCCGAAATAGCGTGTCCTCCCAAGAACAGGGAGCAAGCCATCATGGGACGGCGATCTCACGGTCGAGGCAGGCCATGATCTCCGCAAGGGGCATGTTCCCGAAGGCGAGATGCCAGAAGGAGCGCGGGTCGGGTGTTCGCCCCCACTCCGGGAAGCGATTGCGCAGGAAGAAGGCGAATTCATCACCGCGCCTCTCAAACCACGTCCACCATCTCGTCACGGTGTGGCGGCTGACACACGACCTATGGGCGGCCGCACTGTGCGAACGCCCCGAGAGCACCCACACCAGCACCGCGCCCTGAACCGACCAGCTGAACCAGCGCCGGGGCGCGATGCACAGCGGCAGGCGCGAACAGGTATGCCGGCAATCCCGGCAACGCCAGCGCGCAATGGGGATCGGGTTCAAGGTGCCTTCGTCGCGATCCGCCTTGCGGAAGTAACAACCGTGTACCCATAGCTTGCCAAAGCCGCAATCCGGGCATTGCTCCGGGCGGTACACCGCCGGATCGTTGCGCATGGCGTGGAGATGCTTCGCAAGGGTGGTGATTTCGGATAAGATACGCTGCATAAGGTCGGCCCCTCCCTATTGTGAAAAGTGTGAGAACTTCCCACGATATCAGAGGATCGCCGGCCTTTCCTACATCTGGACTGTCTCACGCTCAAACAGGGACCGTTCCCTCGGCCACCCAAAAAGAACCTGGGACATTTTGCGTGGCGCAAGCCTTAAAAAGCGGCCGACGTTACAGGCCTAAACAGTCCCTCGAGATGAAACAATGGCGGCTCGATTACCTGAGTTTGTGTGACGACCCACAGCAAGACATGTCGGATTAACGATTGGAGGTGAGCCAACCGAGACCTCGTGGGATAAGATGCTGGGTATGCTTCTTGTAAAAAAATTGCTGTAGGCGGATGCAGCGTCGCTGGCCTCATGCCGGCCTTCATAACGCGCATCGTTCCGCCCCGGGCCGCCCTGGACGTGACGGTATTTGAGGAGCAGAGTGCGACCGAATAGCCGCCGGTCGCGCTCTTCGAGTGGGTCTGGCGGATCAAGTCTTTCACCATCGAGGGCTTCACGATGGACGACGAGCGTCTAAAGAATGATGGTCCGGTGCAGGCCGAGCAGTATTTCGATGAGCCACTGCGGCGCATTCAAGGAATCGGCCTCTCGGAACGTAAGCTCGACCAAAAGATCCCCAGCATATACGCTACCGCGATTGGCTACGACGTCACGGCGCAGGCGCCGAAGGATTTCTTTGTCATCGTCCGGAACGAGATCCATCGGGCTATTCACGGGCTGACGGCAGCGCAAGGCCTCTACCCGCGCGTCGGCGCCGGCCAAGGAAACAGGGGGGCGGACTGCCTTGGGAGACGCGGCCAGCGGCACGATGCAGAAATTCGCTGCCATCGTCGCCAAAAGCTCCCTGAGCGAAGCTAAAATGGCGCAGTTGTGGCGATCGGCGCCGGCTTATCGGGATCGGGTCGAGGATAGGGTGCGACCCCGAATCCCCATGACAATGCAGTCCCGCAAGGCGCGTCTCCACCGTTTTACCGAGGCACGCGACCGCGAGGTTTTGCAGGATGCTGGCGAGGCCATGGCGGAAACCACCAAGGCTCGTGCCGAGCGGGCATTCGCGACACATCGCACCGTGCGGGATCGGCTGTTCGAGGGCGATTTTGACCTGATGGCCAAACGAATTAAGGCTCGGCGCAAAGCGGAAGGCCAGGATGAATAAGATATATCCCATCCTGGCGGAAAGTCGCGCG
Organism: Gammaproteobacteria bacterium; assembly: GCA_028064935.1. Next base: position 2,401 of record JAPTWT010000013.1, read on the forward strand.
GTATGAACGTCGCCGTGCAATTGACGCCCAGGGGGCATCTCCAGTTCGGGATGGAACCGGATGCGCCGAATGTGTCCGATGCGCTGGCCGATCGGTTGGCTGGCGCCTTTTCACGAGGCACGGGACACGGCCTGCTCCATCTGGGTGCTGCGGAAGTCGCCACTGCACTGCCTCCCCTGTGGGCCTTCTGGCGGGATTTCGCGGCTCGTTTTGTGACGGCTCTAACCGCTACGCCCGAAGACGGCGAGATTGCCGTCGCGGCCCCCGATGCACTGGCTCTCGAGACCTTGTGCCTGGATGTGCCGCCGATGACGGGTGCGGAGTATCTGGCGCCGGAAACCTTTCTTGCGCTGTGGGCGGACATCGAGGCCGCCGTGAAGACCGAACGGGCCGCCTGCGGCGGGTCGCTGCAAGATTTTCTCAAAGCGAAACATCGGGCCTGGAATCTTGTCGGGCGCGTACATTTCAACCTTGCCGAAAACCGCAAGGATGCAGAATACCCCTTCGCTTTCCTCGCCACCTACACATCACGCTTGTCGGCCACGGGCACAGCGCAACACATGCCGCTTTCGCAGGCGATGAGGGAGTTCTCTGGTGGCAGAAAGAAGGCTCAGCTTCTGTCTCTGCTCCAGCCGGTGCAAAAGGCGGCAGAAAACTGCGCCTGGCTTACCGACTTGGTGAATGAAGGCGAAATCTATCACCCCTTGCGCTGGGACGTTGATGAGGCGGTGCGCTTCCTCAAGGATGTGCCGCATCTGCAAGCGGCCGGTATCGTCGTGCGCATGCCTAAGACGTGGGCGGCTGATCGGCCCGCCCGGCCCAAGGTCTCCGCAACCGTGGGCAACAAGAATCCCTCGCTACTTGGGATGGATGCCCTGCTCGACTTTCAAGTGGAAGTCACGCTTGACGGTCAATCGCTGACCCCCGCCGAAATTCAGCAACTGCTGGCGGCGAGCGCCGGGCTGCAATGGATACGCGGCCAGTGGGTCGAGGTAGACAGAGATCGGCTCTCGGAACTCATCGCGCGTTTTCACAGTATCGGCGATGCGGCGGCGGGAGGGTTGCCCTTCGGGCGGGCCATGCGCCTATTGGCAGGCGCGGTGCTTGACGAGGCCATACCCACCGATCCGGACTGGTCGGAAATCGTCGCCGGCGATTGGTTGGCTGACATGCTCCAGGGCCTGCGTTCGCCGGAAGGGTTGGCCGCGGTCACTCCCGGCCTGCCGCTGAAAGCGAACCTGCGTCCCTACCAGCAGGCGGGGGTGCGCTGGTTGCACTTGCTGACCCGGATGGGCTTGGGCGCATGTCTCGCCGATGACATGGGGCTGGGCAAGACGATTCAAGTGTTGACGCTGCTGCTGACTCTGGAGCGAACGCGCCCCAGCCTGTTGGTGGCCCCGGCGTCGCTGCTCGCCAACTGGCAACAGGAAGCCGAACGCTTCACTCCCAGCTTGCGCTGTCTTATCGCACACCCGTCGGCGATGACGCAGGAGGAACTGCGCGCGTTGGACGTGGATCGATTGGCGGGCATAGATCTGGTCATTACGAGCTACGGTACACTGATGCGCCTGCCCAACCTGCTCAAAATACCCTGGCACTTGGCGGTGGCCGACGAGGCGCAGGCGCTCAAGAATCCATCAGCCAAGCAGACGAAGGCGGTCAAGACGCTCAAGGCCAGCACGCGTATTGCGCTGACCGGCACACCGGTGGAAAATCGCCTTTCCGACCTGTGGTCCATTTTTGATTTCACTCATCCTGGCCTGTTGGGTTCACAGAAGGCCTTCGCCGGATTGACGAAAAACACCGCGCATTTCGCCCCACTGCGCACACTAGTCAAACCCTATATCTTGCGGCGCTTGAAGAGCGACAAGCGGATCATCGACGACCTGCCGGACAAGACGGAAATGACCGCTTGGGTAGCGCTGAGCCCCATCCAGACCGCCCTGTACCAGCGCGCAGTCAAGGAATTGGCCGCCAAACTGGAAGCCACAGAGGGCATCGAGCGCAAAGGGTTGGTGCTGGCCTCCCTGATGCGCTTCAAGCAGATATGCAATCATCCATCTCAGTGGCTCGGTGATGGCGCCTGGAAGCCTGAAGAAAGCGGAAAGTTCACGCGTTTGGCGGAAATCGCGGAAGTCATCGCCCTCAAGCAGGAAAAGGTGCTGGTCTTTACCCAGTTCCGGGAGATGACAGCGCCGCTGGCGGCCTTCCTAGGCCATATCTTTGGGCGCGCAGGTCTCGTGTTGCATGGCGGCACGCCGGTCGCCAAGCGTCGCCAACTCGTCAATCGCTTCCAGGAAGATGAACAATGTCCATTTTTCGTCCTGTCGCTCAAGGCGGGCGGAACCGGGCTGAATCTGACCGCAGCCTCCCATGTGATTCACTTTGATCGCTGGTGGAATCCTGCCGTGGAAAACCAGGCCACCGACCGCGCGTGGCGTATCGGCCAGCATCGTAATGTGCTGGCACACAAGTTCGTCTGCCGGGGCACAATCGAAGAACGTATCGACGATCTGATAAGATCCAAGCAACAACTGGCGACGGATATGCTCGAAGGCGGTGCCGAAATCAACCTGACAGAAATGAGCGATGCGGAGTTGCTCGATCTGGTTAGACTCGATATCCACTCCATCGGAGAATGAAGGCATGAGCTATGGTTACTGGAAGCCTTATGTGCCGGTCGCCAAGCGGCGGGCGCAGGCGGAGAAGGCGGTCACGAAGGCAAAGAAGGCCGGGAAGGACCTACATCCGGTCTGCATCGAGGGCCGAGCCATCGCCAAAACCTTCTGGGGCAGGGCCTGGTGTGACAACCTGGAAGCCTATAGTGATTTCGAGAACCGCCTGCCGCGCGGGCGCACTTATGTCCGCAACGGCTCGGTCATTGATCTGAAGATCGAGCCGGGCAAGGTACGGGCGCTGGTGGTCGGGTCCAGCCTGTACCAAATCGAAATCGGTATCGCCGCCGTGTCGAGCACCCGGTGGAAGTTGTTGGCGAGGGAATGCGCCGACGCCATCGCCTCGCTGGTCGAACTGTTGCAGGGCAAGCTCTCGAAAGCGGTGATGGAGCGCATTTGTCAGCCGAAGACCGGGCTTTTCCCCACGCCTAAGGATATCCAGCTTGGCTGCTCCTGTCCGGACTGGGCAACGATGTGCAAGCATGTCGCCGCCGTACTCTACGGCGTCGGCGCGCGTCTGGATGCGCAGCCAGAACTTCTTTTCATGCTGCGTCAGGTGGACCCCAACGACCTGGTGACTCAGGCCGCGGAAGCCTCCGTCCAAACCAGGAAGACACCGGCCAGGGGCCAGGCGCTCGACGACTCTCAACTCTCCGATGTGTTCGGCATCGAGATGGACATTTCCGCGGACTTGCCCGAGACGAAGAAGAAGGCGGGAACCGCCAAGTCGAAGGCGGCGCAACCGTCTGCCGCCGCGTCCAAAACGCCGGCCAAGAAGAAGACAAAGACGACAACCCTGAAGAAGTCAAGGTCGGCGACAGATTCACGGGTCCGGAAAGCGCGCGTGCCGTCCATAGAAAAGCCTGCCGCAGTCGGCAAATCAACCAACTCGGCCCCCGGAAAGTCCGTATTGCGGAAGCTCGCCGCCAACATGCCGGCTCACTCGAAAAGGAAAAAGTCTTAGCTGAGTATGGGTTTGATGTGAACCCAATGACGGATAACGGGGTCACGTCACACCGCGTCCGGCAGATTCTGAGGGATCAGGAGGTCATCCTGGGATCCGTCGAGCGGGCGAGCGCCGAGGGCGCCCACCTATTTGAGGGGTGGGTTTTCGCTAATCGAGGCGCACTTCCTGTTTCGCTTCCCGCGCGCGGTAGGGGGTGGGAAGTGGAGCGGGATCCTCGGAGGCTGACGGTCGGGGCGCCGACACCGGCGCGATCAGGCGCGGGTGGCGAGCCTGTAGCCCTCCGGGCTGCACACGACCTGACCCGTGTCGGCCAATGCCGTCACATACCGGATGATGATGCAGATCAGATTGGCGATGAACTGCTCCCGCCAAGCCTAGACAGCTATGGCGTGAGTTTCGTGCTCATTGCCGGCCGAATGGCCGGTCGTCGCGGTGAAACCTCCACCGCTCCACACCTCGGACGGTTCCCGCCCGGACAAC
>JAPTWT010000072.1 GCA_028064935.1 Gammaproteobacteria bacterium
AGTCGTCCGTTTTGTCCGCAATCTTGATAAACAAGAAGCGCCAAAAAGGCGGCCGCCCGACGAAACCACAAGGGAATTATCTGAGGAGGAGCGGTGGAAAGACAAGCTTTCCGCGGTCCTTACACAAAAGCTTGACCCCGCCGGTTTTGAGCGTTTGGTACAACGCATATTGCGCGAATCGGGGTTCGTCCAGGTCGAAGTCACCGGCCGCACGGGGGATGGTGGTATTGATGGAAAGGGGATTGCCCGTATTCATGGGTTCATGAGCTTTCATGTCTTATTTCAATGCAAGCGCTACAAGGGCTCCGTAGCAGCCGGAGACATCCGAGATTTTCGCGGCGCTATGGTGGGGCGCGCAGACAAGGGCTTGTTCATCACCACTGGCGCCTTTACGCCAGCCGCCGTAAAGGAAGCGACCCGCGACGGCGCACCGCCAATCGATTTAGTCGACGGGGACGACCTTGCCCAAAAATTGAGAGAGCTGGCTCTTGGCGTAAAAACAGAACTCGTAAAGCACATCACCGTCGATGAAGCGTGGTTCGAGAGTTTGTGACGTGCCGCATGTTGGTATCTAAGCGCGGTTGCGCAACGGGTTCAGGAGCAGAACACGGAACCGAACCCGCAGCCACCGTCAAGTGCAACATGGTAACACATTGGCCTCGCAAGCGCGGATTCGATCATTTGCCCGCGATGCCGATCAGTGAGGCGGCTCCATTCGAGCAATTTCACTCCAGCCACGGTCGAACGTGAATGTCCTGGCGTTGGCGAAAGGGTTCTGAATTCTGAGCACGCGGGCATGTGCTGGATCGGTCGCGTGTTCGACTATGTACAGCCAGTACGCATCACCCTTTTCGCGGGCACAGGCGAATTGAGTGTGTGACAGCCCCACGGGCCGATCTTCCAGACTACCCGTCATCGACTTCACTTCAACCCATCGAATCTGCTTGCCGCTGCTGTCAGTCTCGTAGAGGTCGAAACCGGGGTTGCCTTCCGGCGTGCGGTGCAACGCCGGTTCGACTGTGGTTATCAGCGCGATGGCCCGCTCCTCGATCTGCATCCGCGCCGCCTGATCGATGCCATCCGGATCGGACTCGTCCTCGTCGGGATGGGTGCCGACGTAGGAAATGAACAGGCGCGCGCAGGTTTGGCCGGGCGACCGTTTCCCCTGGCCACCGCCACCTTTGCCGTCACGATTGGCGTGGTCTCCAGCGCCGCTCCCTCCCCCTCCCCCACTGTTACTGCGTCCGCCGCCACGCCCTGAACCACCCGTAGCGCCATCGCCGCCATCAGGATCTGGCGTGCCGGGCGGGATGTCCGGCATGTCGTCACCGTAGAGGTCTTTCGCGTCACCGTAAACGTCGCCACCGCCACCGGATGGTTCGCCTGTCTTCGGCTCGCCATCTGACAGCGGCTCTACCTCCTCTTGCTGTTTTGTGGCAACAAACCGAGAGACCAACTCTGCAACGACTTCGGGATTTTTGCGCAGCAAATCCAGAATGGCCGGATCGATTCCAGTCTCCTTAGCCAGTTGGTCGATGGTGGGCGGTTTGAAAGCGATCTTGCTCAGGAGGAAGGGATTGGGCTTCCATCCTAGAGTGTCGAACACCACGATGTTCGGAGGCACCAACTCGCCGTTGGCATCGGGCACCCAGGCTGTTTGATTCAGTGTCCGAATGAAGCTCGCGTCAAATCGCTCCGTCTTCGTCTCAAAGGAATAACCCCAGCGGTAGGATCCATAGAAAGCGGCAGTTCCGCGCCCCTCCAGATCGGCCAAGGCGTCCCACAGGACACCAGCCCTGGCTCTTGCCTCGGCGGGCTCCAAGGTGGGCAGGCACTTCAGGAGTTCCGTTAGCCCACGAATGGTGAAGTCCTCAGGCTGGTCCTCCCAGCTCGCACGCTCTAGGCCAGCTTCCTTGCGGATCTGCGCCTTGTCGGTCGGCCCCAGCCCGGATGGGACTGCTCGGGGGCTGAGGTAGCGACTCGCCCCGCAAGCAACGAGCAAATCACGGATGGCCTCGCCGCGTAGGCAGTCATACTCGTCATCGACAATGAGGACATCCGGCACGCCCGCGAAAAGTTGTTTCAGGCGGTCGGTGGCGATATAGATGTCGCCGGGCTTTTTACCGTCGCTGGCATCGACCACCATCACGAATGGGGTCTCGCGCAAGGCGGAACGGAGCTTTTCTTTCTGGATTGTCGAGTCGGTGTTGAAGGCGGCGCGAATGCGTTCGATGTCTGCGGCGTAGGCATCGCCATCCACATCGACTTCTTCCTCTCGGTACTTCGGGAGCACGTACCAGATCACGTCATCTACCGGGTCGGGTTCTGTGATGCCCAGCGATCTCAAGAAGTCGTGTGCCTCGCGCGTTGCACACACTGCCCGACGCATCGTCGGGAAGCCGGTGGCGATGGCACTGGGCAGGAACGCCCTAGCATTGCCGTTCTCACGGGCAACGACGTGAGTACCGTCATCGAGGCGGATGAGAGGAACAATGTCGAGGTGGCGGCGCAAGGCTTTCTGGTCGCTCAGGAACTCGTACAGCCGCAGCACCCACTCGTCGGGTTGCGCCTCAAGAAATGCCTTGGTCAGGCTCGGCACTAAATCCTCTGGCCTGATCTCATCGATGTCAAGCTCGCGCATCAGGTACAGGCGAATCTCGGATGCCTTATCCAGGGTGATGTCGCCCGATAACCAGGCGGCGGCTCTAAACCCGAAAAGCGCCACAACCTGATCCGGGCTGAACAAATCGCGCAGCTCTTGCGTACGTGCCAGCTTTGCCTGAGAGGCAGAGACGTAGCCGCTATCGTAGGCAGGCAGTAGCGCCTCTTCCCGAAATGCCTGCCGGACAGCATCGAACATCGGCGCAAACCGCGAGCCTTGCGGAAACTTCTCGCGGTCAAGGGGTAGGCAGCGCAGCGCCGAGACATCCAGCATCGCCTCGTCGCGCATCCAGCGCATCGCCTCCACCAGCAGGCTGGTCGTTTCGCTGACCAGATGTTGGTTCCACGGGTCGCCGGGCGGAATGTTGTCCCGGCTGGGAGTGGTTCGGTACGGCCCCTGCACGAGAAAGCCAAGGTGGCTCTCAACCACGGTCGGGAAAAACACCACCAGCGGTGACTTGGCCAGTGGCTGCACCGTCCAGCGACCGGGCGCATCCTTGACCGCAACCAACGAGAAGGCGATTTCCACCTGCCCGACCTTCTTTTGTTCGGAGGAGAACACGTCGCGATGGAACACCAGCCAGTTCTGGTCGACTTCGGTGTGCCCAGTTTCCTGGCCGATCACCGTGACGCGCTGGACGTTGGGCCCGAGAGTTTCCGGCTTGTTGCGCAGATAGAACCCGGAGGCGCCGTCTTCGACGCTCCAATTGATTTCTTCGATGTGGCGCAGGAACAGCAGCGCGCGCGGCCCCAGGTGTCGGAATCCGGCCGTGACGTCTTGATTCACGGTCGCGTCCCCTGGTCGCAGGGGCAGGATGATCTGTGTCTCGTCCGCCTCGCGCGGCGTGCGATCCGCCCGCTTGGGGAAGACGTAATCTTCGATGGCGAAGTCCTCGTCGCCCGAATGAATCGATGGAAGGTCGGTGACGGTGTACACCGACTTGAAGCCGAGGCCGAAGCGGCCAATCGATGACTCGTTCTTGGTGCTCTCGGCGATGTCGCACACGCTTCTGACGTCGGCCTCGTCAAAGGGCTTTCCGAAATGGGATAGCGTCAGGCGGGTTGAGGCCAAGGCGAACGTGACCTTGCGTGGCCCTTGCCAGTCGCCGCGCCGACCCAGGGCATCCTCGGCGTTTTGCAGCAGCTCGAAGATGAAGTGCGTGCGATCGTCGTACAGGTCAGCAGCCAGCTCCCCCGATTTCTGAGCACCTTCGGTGCCGTAGCGCCGCTGGTTCTCCTCGCAGATTGCTTCGTAGTTCGATGCCACAGCCCCCCCTGAATGCCACTCCAGCACCTCCTTTCGGCAGCAATTCTCAATGTGGCACTCATGGGGTTTGCTACCAAAGTCCGCGTTCCCCGATGAGGCGACCGGCCGAGTTGTCGAAATCCCTTACGAATCCACTGGATCGAGTGCATTTCCAACACCAATTGCCGAATGTCAGTTTGGCTGCCGCTGGGTGATCCGGAGCGACATCTCTTCACATTGAGAATTGCTGTCCTTTCGGTGCCACGTTTGCTCAATCATGCCACCTTATGACAAAATCCTCTAGCAAACATAACGAGCAGTCGGCCGAGGATGGTCAGATGAACGACCAGCGGGACGAAATCCTCACGGTAGATGAGGTTGCTGCTTACCTGAAGGCAGGCAAACGCACGGTCTATCGTCTGGCCGCCAGCGGCAAACTCCCCGCATTCAAGCTCGGCGGCACCTGGCGCTTCCGGCGGGGCGATCTGGATCAGTGGATCGCCAGCCGTATCGGCAAAGGAGCCAATGAAGAGCAAGAGGGGAAGTAGTGAATGACAAACAATACTGCCGCGCTGCAAACCAAGGCCAACCCCCAACAGCTCGAAGCCATCCTGGCCACCGACGGCCCAGTGCTGATCATCGCCGGCCCGGGCTCCGGCAAGACCTTCACGCTGGTCGAGCGTATCGTCTACCTCATCACGCAGAAGGATATCGCGCCCGAGTCGCTCTTCGTCGTTACCTTCACTGACAAGGCTGCGCGCGAACTGACCACCCGCATCTCGAACCGGCTGGTCGAGTTGAGCATCAAGTTCAACTTGAACGACATGTACCTTGGCACCTTCCACTCGATCTGCCTGCGACTGCTAGAAGACTTCCGGGAGTTCACCCGGCTCAAGCGTAGCTTCACGCTCTTCGACCAGTTCGACCAGCAGTATTTCCTCTACCAGCACATCAAGGACTTCCGTGAACTCCCCGATGCCAAGCTCGTCATAGGCAACGATCAGTCGGGCCGATGGGCACAGTCGGAAAGCCTGCTAAAGTGGCTGAACAAGGTCGCCGAGGAAGCGCTAGACCTCCCCACGCTAGAGGCCGCCCCCGATATCGAAGTGCGCGTTCTAGCCACCTGCTTCCGCAAGTACCAGGAGCTGCTGCACGAGCACAACTCCCTCGACTTCTCCGGCATCCAGTATGAGGCACTGCAACTGCTAGAGAAGCGTCCCGAGGTGCTGGCGCACCTGCGCGAAAAGTTCTCGTACCTGATGGTGGACGAATACCAAGACACCAACACCATCCAGGAACGCATCCTTCTGCTGTTGGCTGGCGAGCGTTGCAATCTCTGTGTCGTCGGTGACGACGACCAGGGCCTGTACCGTTTTCGCGGGGCGACCATCCGCAATATCCTAGAATTTCCAGCATTGTTCGACGAGGGCCAGTGCAAACGGGCCACGCTCACGGTCAACTATCGCTCGCACCCCGACATCATCCGCTTCTACAATGAGTGGATGCGCGAACAGACATGGGATGACGGCACGCGCGTCTTCCGCTTCGCCAAGCAGATCGTGCCACGCGAGGACGACTTCCCCGACATGCCCACGGCGGTGCGGCTGGCCGCCAGTGACGGCAAGGGCGAAACCACCAACTGGCACGCCGAGGTGCTGGCCTTCCTCAACGGCCTGAAGGCGTCCGGCAAGCTGTCGGACTGGAATCAGGTGGCCTTCCTGTTCCGCTCGGTGAAGAACGACAAGGTGGTGGCGCTGGCACGCTTCCTCGAATCCGAGGGCGTGCCCGTGTTCTCACCCCGCTCGAACATGTTCTTCGAGCGTGAGGAAATCCGCCTGATGATCGGCGCGCTGATCTTTCTTTTTCCGCAGTTCCCGAAGGTGCGGGCATGGACGGAAGGCGTGCATCTGGATATCTGGGACTACTACGATCAGCTTTGCTTCAAGCCCTTCACGGACGAATTGCGCAAGCCCGAAAATAAGTCCCTACTGGATTGGGCGCGCCCGCTGGCCAAGCACCACGCCGTGCTCACGCAGAACACCGACTACGCGTTCTCCGGCCTGTTCTACCAACTGCTCCAATTCCCGCTGTTCTCGTGCTTCCTCAGCGAAGAAGCGGTGCAAGGCGTGGACAAAGGGCGCGCGGCACGTAACCTTGGCACCTTCTCCAAGTTGCTCACCAAATTCGAGTACCTGCACTTCGTCAGCGTGCTTAACCCGGAATGGCTAGAGAAGAACATACGCGATCTGTTCAACCAGTTCCTGCGCTTCCTAGTGGACGGCGGCATCGGCGAGTACGAGGACGAATCCGAGTACGCACCGAAGGGCTGCGTCTCATTCCTGACCATTCATCAATCGAAGGGCCTTGAGTTTCCTGTGGTCGTCTGTGGCTCGC
>JAPTWT010000225.1 GCA_028064935.1 Gammaproteobacteria bacterium
ATATGCGGGGTCGTGGCCGGTAGAGGGGTAGCGGATGCCAGCGTAAGCGCGTGTTTTTATTGGGGGAAATTGGGGTGAGCGATGGGATTCGAACCCACGACAACCGGAATCACAATCCGAAATAACTGCACTAACATACACGCCGTTTCACGATAATACACTGTTTCCATTGGCATTATTGTGCAGTCGTCACCCATGACAATGCATCGAAACGCGTTCGCGTTACAGCAGGATTACAGCACGTTGCGGCTCGATTTTTTTCTGGTTATCGGAATAAGCGCCGCCTGCATTCTGATCTCTCTACATCCTGACGTCAGGTTCGCGTGCGAACGTGGCATGTTTTAGGGGTGTATTCGCCGCCCGCAGCTATTTCCGTGCAAGCATATTACCCCACAGGGAATGTATGAGGATGTGCAATGCGAATGCTGGATATAAATGAGGTGGCGGTGCGTTTAGGGGTTTGCCGGCGGACGGCCGAGGCCATGCTGGCTGAAGGCCGCTTGCCGCGGCCCGTGCGTTTTGGGCGGCTGCGGCGGTGGAGCGAAGATCAGATGGACGCGTGGATAGCGGCCGAGGTCGTACGCTTTGGTGGGGGCTCGGCGATACCGGCGGCGCCGCGTCGAGGGCCTGGCAGGCCGCGCTCCGAATGAGCAGGACACCAACTACTAATCAGTGCATATGTTAGAGACTATGGCTACGCGGCATAGCGCGTCTCCGGATGCCGAAAGAACGACCGAACCATCGCCGGAGTCTTCTGCAGATAGCGCAGACGGCTGATGACCGCGCGCAGGAGGTCCCTCGGGCCGTGCACGAGCGTGCGGGCCACGCCGTTGTTCTTCACGTCATTCCAGACAAGCTCATCCGGGTTGAGTTCAGGGGAATAGGGGGGCAGGAAGAACAATCGGAGTTTTCCCTTGAGCGACTCGACAAACGTTGCGACCTTCTTGGCGCGGTGCGAAGGATGGCCGTCACAGACGAGAAAGATCTTGCGCTGGCCGCCCTGCACGAGGCGCTTTAAGAATTCGATGAACACGCTGGCACCCACGCCCCCGCGCACCACCATGAAGCGCAGCTCTCCGCGCGGGGAGACGGCCGAGATCATGTTCAAGGAGAAGCGCGCCCCGGTGACGCGCACCACCGGCGTTTCGCCCTTCTTCGCCCAGGTGGTGCCGCTGTGGAAGTCCGACCGGACCCCGGACTCGTCCTCGAAGAAGATCTCGGCCTTCTCGCGCCGGGCTTGAGCCCGGATCTTCGGGTACTCCTCTTTAAGCCAGCGCTCCACCAGGGGGGCATCCTGCTGGTAGGCGCGAAAGAGCGGCTTCTGGCAGGTAAGCCCCAGTTGTGCCAGAAGCCTCCCCACCGACACCAAGGAGAGCTTCACCCCAAACTTCCGCTGGATCAGGGAGCGGATCTGGGTGACCTTGCCCCACTTTCGTGGACACCTTATGCCCAGAGAACATTGGCCTCAAACGTCGTTGGGGTCATGTACCCCAGTGTTGAATGGCGCCGTTGCCGATTGTAGAACACTTCGATGTATTCGAAAATAGCCTGACGAGCCTCCTCGCGCGTGTCGTAGGTCTCGTGGTAGGTGAGCTCCTGCTTTAATGTCCCGAAGAATGACTCGGCCACGGCATTGTCCCAGCACTCAGCCTTGCGGCTCATGCTGCAGACGAGGCCATGATCCTGGAGACGCTCTTGGTAATCATGGCTTGCGTATTGGCTTCCGCGGTCGGAATGCACCAAGAGCCCCGCAGGGGGCTTACGGGCCCTGATCGCCCGATCGAGGGCCTGGACCACCAAGCGGCGATCGATGCGCTCCGAGAGCGCCCAGCCGACGACCTTGCGCGAAAAAAGATCCAACAGCACGGCCAGATACAGCCACCCCTCTTTTGTCCATATAAACGTGATGTCGCCAACCCACGCCACATCCGGCCGATTGACGGAGAAATCGCGGCTCAAGAGGTTCTCGGCCACCGGCCGATCGTGATCGGACTGCGTGGTCGCCTTGAACTTGCGACGGGTCTTGGCGCGGATGCCATGCGCGCGCATGAGGCGTGCGATGCGATGGCGTCCGGCGTCGACGCTCTCGGCCTTCAAGGTCGCATGGATCCGCGGGCTGCCATAAGTCTTGCGGCTGTGTTTATGCGCCCCTCTTATGCGCACGAGAAGCCGCTCATTGGTCTTGGCGCGTGCCGACAAGGGCCGATGCTGCCACGCATAGAACCCGGCCTTGGAGACCCTCAGGCATCGACACATGAGGCTCACGGGGAAGCGGGAGACGTTCTCAGAAATGGCCCGATATTTCATGACCGGACCGAACGAAAGAACGCCCCCGCTTCTAGTAAAAAATCCCGCTCCTGGCGCAGTCTGGCATTTTCGCGGCGCAGTCGACTAAGCTCGCTGGCGGCGGTCTTGGCGGCCTCCACGGTCGTACCGGTGGCGCTGGCCGTCTTCTGAGCGGCTACCCATCCGTAAAGGGTCTTCTCTGAGATCCCAAGGTTACGGGCGGCCTGAGCTATGGATTCCCCGTCAAGGGCCAATCTCACCGCCTCGGCCCGATACTCTGGCGTATAGGCGGTTCTTGCGTGATTCTGGGACTTCTGCTTTTGACTCATGGTGACCTCCGATAGAGAAATTATCCCTGAACGTGAGGTGTCTGTGAAACTAGGGCAAGGTCAGGGCACGCGTCCACAGCGCAAAGGGGAGCTTCATCTGCAGGGGACTTTTCAGGGTCACGGTATCGTAGATCCAGCGGATCTCTTTGGCATCGAGACGCTTGGGGCGCCCCACCGCCTTTTTCGAGCGCAATGCATCCCATCCTCCACTGCGATACGCCGCCAGCCAGATGAAGATCCGGTTCGTGTAGAGCCCCATGTCCCGCGCGACGGCCGTGGGCGCCTCGCCCGCCTGCACCCTTCTCACCGCCTCGAAACGGATCTCTTCGAGCTTGGCGTGATCGATCTTTCTTCCGTCGACTCGCATGTGGCATGCATATCATATGGTCTCTAATATATGAACTGCTTAGTAATCGTTAGTATTCGATTATTTCTCAGGAGACGGCATTTCTTCCTAGAGTCGTCAACCGTGCCACGCTTGCACCGCCTCGGCCTGATACTCCGGCGTATAGGCAGTTCTTGTGTGATTCTGGAATTTAAGATTTTGACTCATGGTAACCTCCGACGAGACAATTATCCCTGAACCGAAGGTGTCTGGGAAACCGGGGCAAGGTCATAGTTACGATCCCGGAAACCTTCCGCGCACCCCGCGCTTGTTCGCGCGAGATGGTAGGGTCATCGATTTGCGTTTTCTTCATCCCGTGGCGAAATGTCCCTGAGGTCGGATGAGCCGACCAAAGAGGCCGCGGGGTCATCTCGCCGCGTTGTCGGACACCTTTATGAGGATTGCCACATGGTGGAATTTCACGATGCCGTTCTGTTTACCGTAACGTCTCTCATCATGGTCTTGGTGGTAGGTTTCGGAATCAAGGAAATGCGGCCCGTCTGGGCACAATTTCTTCTCATGGGCATAGCTGCGGTGACCCTGGTCGTGTCTACGACGAACGCCGCCTATCTCGCCCGAGTCGGCCAGAAGGACGCCCCCTATACCGAGGAACTACCCGTGGTGCAAGAGGCGGTCGGCCTCACCTTCCAGCCGCGAATAGTCGTTCACTATCTCGACGTCATGCGCACCGGGCAACCGCTGGATCACTTTGCGCTTACCGCGCTTAAACGCGCGGTGGCCGCCGAGCGAAAGCGCGAGAACAAGGTATTGCGTCACCCTCGGGAAGTGCTGGCCCGCCGCAAGATCCGGGCGCTGCTCGCCCCCAAGAAAGGATGAATCGCCCGCCACGCCCTCCTCGCGCCAGTTGCTGGCAAGCGCGGCGCGCGGTTCATCCGCCCCGCCCGCCTATGACCATGAAGGCCCTGGCGCACGAGTCGGCCGCCTGTTTGCGGGCCCCCCGTGTGCGCGAGGGCCCCGGCGCTGTCCTGCTCGGGATCGCAAAACCGTACAAAAAGGACGCGATTCAGCGTGCGTTGATAGCCAATCTTGTGTCTTAAGTGGGGCCTTAACGTAAGACCGATGCGATTGGATTGGACCCCCGCGCGTGAAGCCGGCAGGCGGTTGCCACCGGCAACGCGCGGGTCTTTTTGTGCCCCCCCTTCGCGAAGGGACTCCAGACATCGTCCTTGTCTTGGGGCGGCTCCGGAATCCGAACCGTGAAGGCGTCTATCGCCTATCTCGAATACGGGCGGCGACAAGCGTGCCGGCATACGCCCGCCGGTGCCTTCGCGAAAAAAGACCGAGAACCGATTTTTCGGCTACGGATTGGCGCGCCCCGGATACGGGCACTGGCAACGCATGTGTCTTTTGCAGGTCCCGCAGTCTGATTCCATCCTTTTGCTCTATCGCCGAAAACCCCTGTTTCCGTGGACACCATTCATTGTCGCGCCGCATCCGCGCGACGGCGCTGATGGCCGCGAACACGGCGCACCAGGGAGATGGTAGCAAGGGCGCGGTGTCCGCGGGACCACCCGTGCGGCAGGCCATGTCAAGGGCGCGACGTTGCGGGCCGCATGGCCCAGGGCGGTCCTGTATGCCGCATCGCGCCTACCGAAAGTCACCTCCCTCAGAATGGAAAACGAGGCCGGCGCCACCGACACCAGGGGTGCCCTGATAGGCGGCGTACGACCATCGCGGTTTTCTTGCTTCCCTCCGATACGACACCCCGACTTGCGTTTTTTTGGATGCCGATACGATGACAGCGGTGCCGGAAATGACATTCGGCACCCAGTGAATGCCATCAGGCACAAAGGAGATGACACCATGCTGCACATCTGGAGTTTGGATTTTTCGTATATACACGGCGGTCCGGGGCGCCTGAATATCGTGGAGTACCGGGCCTCCGTGCCCCCCACGACCGACGCGGCCCTTCGAAGCACCTGGCACGAGAAGGTCTATAGCGGCCTCGAAGGCCTGCTGGACGAGCTGTTCCTGCGAGAGGATGCGACCGAGATTGTCGGCACAATACCCATTCACCACGGCCAGAAGGACACCGAGCTCTCGGAAGGCCCCAGGGAGCGACAGGCGCGGTTCCTGTATCGGGGCGAGACCCCGGGCGCGGCGGGTTGCGAAGAGGTAGTCGAAGTGGACCTGACGCTGTCCCGGACGACCGGGACCGACGAGCCCGCGCTTCAAGTCCATCTAATGGCAACGGGCACGACGCATTTTCAGAACATGCTCCTTGCTCACGTGACGGTGATGCCCGGCGTGAGCTGGGCGGACGAGGCCCTGGACCGGCTGGGGCGTCTCGATATCGTGTCAAAGCGCGGGCCCCTCGTGCCGGGTGCGGCCGGGTTCTTGAGTCGGCCCTAACGATCCCAGATAAGACCCTTCCCGCGGTTTCGGGGCGGCACCGCCGCCCTCGAAACCGCCCCTGGAGACCCTCATGTCCTCTGAATACCTCGATATCAGCATCATTTCTGTCAGCACCGTGGCGGGCATCGTCCTTGACCTCT
Organism: Gammaproteobacteria bacterium; assembly: GCA_028064935.1. The sequence continues at coordinate 5,517 of JAPTWT010000225.1, forward strand.
TTCGGGATCGGGACGTGTTGACGCACGCGGCGGCTGCGCCCTGGGTCATCCTGGCCGCCTTTGTCCTTGAGCCTTTGATTCTGGGTGCGGCCATTGCGGTGCTCGTCGTCTGGCGCCCTGCCGGTATGGCCTACACCCTGATGCTCATCATCCTCTTTGTCCTGCTGTATGCCGCAGGGTGGGTCGGTGATATCGCCCGCAGCCGCCTCCATAGCGACTGACGGGCTGCGGACGCGGCCTGTGAGGGAGGAAGACTGCCCATGGCCCTCATGAACCCCTGGGTAGGGGTGACCCATGACGCCGGCGCGGACTGGAGACCATGGCAATGCTGTATCGCAAGCGCACCCTGAAAGGTCCTCCTCGAGGATACGTTGGTCCGGTCCCGTACTCCCTACGCCGTCATCGGCGACATCGGATTCTTCGAACACCGGGACGTGGCCGACGCCCTAGCGCTTGCGCGAGCGCTGCCAGTACTCCTCAACGGACATTGTATGCCGCCTTGCTCAAATGCATATACCGCATAAGACACCGCGTGCCTTCTGCCTTTTGGCAGCTCCACGCGGAGCCAGGGTAGACCACAACACCGCAAACCGCGGATGCGCCGCCACACCAAGCTCCCCTGATGCATTCCACCGTAATCACCGGTGGCTCGCCGAAAAAGCGCTTGCAGACTGGTGTCATCGGATCAATGTTGGAATCCAGGCTGATTGTCATTTATCCACCTTCTCGACTCAAGACCAGCATGGAGCACCTGATCGCT
>JAPTWT010000298.1 GCA_028064935.1 Gammaproteobacteria bacterium
ATATGTTTCTCCATGACCATAAACGCAAAAGTGGGCTTAAAGCCCACTTCCGCAGAACGACCTATACGAGATAAACGCGGATTATAAGCCTTCCCGCCAAAACTTCAATGCACGCCCCCCAAGGCCAGCAATTCTCAATGTGAAGCGACGCCGCTTCGGAATGGGGTGGCGGTCGATCTACGGGGTTTGCGTGAGTCTCTGCCGGACGTCGGGTACGAGCGGATAGAGCCATATCCGCTTGGGGCTTGCCCCATGGCGTGTGTGTTGGCGGTCTGCGCGGCCGCGGCCGGTGGTAAGACCCACGTCGATCCAGTTGGCAGCGAGATAGCAATGTCCCGTAAAACGGGTCGGATCGACGAGGGTCTCGGCCAGGAGGGGCTTAACGCCGTAGGCGGCCGTCCAATCGATGGTGACGGTGCGTAACGCGAGCGCGAGCACATGGCTTGCCAGGTTTTTGACCCGCACGTGGGGCAAGATCAGGAAGCGGGAGTTACAGATAATCTGCTGGAGGCACCGGGCCCGGGTGGCATCGTCCCAGCCGATCCACTGATCGCGTCCCTTAAGGCGCCAGGCGGGCGAAGAGAACTGCAGGCAGCCCAGGACCGTGGGGCTTTTGGATGTGGCCTGGATCAGGTAGCGGAGATGGGCACCAAAGGGCACGCGATGGCCGAGGGGATGATGGCGCTCGATCAACGTGCGCCAGAGCGTCCGGTCTGCGGGTGTTTCCACGCGCTGCAGTCGGATCGGCTGCAGGGTGGCAAGCGGCGCGTCGAGCGGGGCTGACTGTGGGTCCGGGCCGGCCGGAACCGTAGTGCGAGCGCCTTGCGGACGCCCGGGCCGCAACGGGGCGAGACCAATCAGCCCCGCCTCCTGCATCCGCTCAAGCAGTGCCCGGCATTCGATCGTCTTCGGGTGTCCGTTGGGGCGGTGCCAGTCGAGGAGTTCGCACACCGTCTGCGCCAACTCATGGCGGCTTAAGCCCCCATAGCGCTTCGCCAAGGCCACGATCAGCGATCGTTGCTGCGCCTCGAGTACCTGACCACAAAAGCGGATGTCCTCCATAATGGTCCTCAACTGCTGTCGGGGGCGTCGATTTCGAGGCCTTTCAACATGAAGTCGAGCAAGGCCTCGAAGCTCTCGAAGCACAGATACCGCGTCAAGGCCCGGATATCATCAAAAAAGGTCTGACGGGTGGGGAGGCTTGCGCGGAGCAAGCGGTATTTGTGACTGGTCATCTCCTGCACGGTATGCAGCAGGAAGGCGAGGAGGTTCAAGGTCGCCAAGAGCGACGAGAGGTGCTTCTTGCCGTGCCCGAAGTTGTGTTCGAAGTGGTAGCCCTTGGTCTTTAAGGTGTTGTTGGCGCCGTTCTCGATGCCCCAGCGCGCCCGGGCGGCGGCCGCGAGGGCGGCGACGTTCCCTGGGTGGATCGTGTGCCGCGTGACCCAGGCGTTGTGGTAAATCGTTTGGCCCCCGGCATCGGTGGTGGTGAGCTCCAGCCAGTGGACACACAGCGCATCCAAGCCGGCGCGCAAGGGCAGCTCCGAAGCGAAGCGGTAGGTGTCGGTCAAGGTCTGCTTACCCTTGCGGCGCGTGATCTCATGGGTGGTCACGCCCCCCGCGCGCGCGAGGCCCTCGACCTCCTCATACAGTGTGGGGTGCGAGCTCGGTTTGCAGACCAGGAGGAAGTGTAACCCCGCCGCCAGGATCTGCTCGCACAGGGGTTGACGGCTGTAGAGGTCGTCGCCGAGCACGGTGACGTGCTGATCCCGGTAGCGGCCGGCGCTGGCCGCAAGCCAGCGGCTGGCGGCGGCGGTTTCACAATCCTGCTTGTCGTGGCCGTCCTGCGGGACAATAAACTCGGGCGCCAGGGGGATCACCCGACTTAAAGTCGGGGCCACGATCACTGGTGTGATCACGGTATGGGAGTAGCTGGTTTGGCCATTGTGATGCTTGGCTACCGTACATTGTGGGCAATGGATGGTGTGGGAGGAGTGATAAGCCGTCCCATCCAGGGCGATGAGTAGCGCGCCCGGACCGTCTTCAGAGGCCTCGAGGGACACCCGAAAGGGATCGATGTGACCGCCGGCGTTCAGGGCCTCAAATATCTGCGTAAAGAGCGGGAACAGGTGAGAAGGCGCCACGGGATCGAGCATCGTGCGCACACAATTGTCCGTCGGGATCTGGCTCATGCCAAAGAGCGTCTGGGCATTGCTTTGGCCACGGGTCTGCTCCATCGTCCTCTGATAGGCCAGAAACGACGGGCTTTGCGTGGTGAACACGGCAAAGGCCGCCAGCGCCGCATCTTCCATGGTATAGACGCAGTTCTTCCCGGTCCGTTTGTCAGGGGCCGCCCGCATGACCTCCTTGAGCGACTCCACCAGGGAGTTCAGGCTCAGGGGATTTCCGGTAACAAGATCCGTCACGCCGCGCTCGCGCCCAATGGCCCAGCGCTGTTATACCGTAGACCGTGCCTTTTGTCCAGCCCCCCGCTCGCATCAGCACACGCACGTTATCGGATGCTGATGGTCGTTGCTACATTTAGAATTGCTGCGCCTCCTCAGTCCTCCGCATCGGCGGGTCCGGCAAGCTCCGGCGCCGATAGCGGACGCGGCTCCTCGGGCAGGACATCGAGCGCGGCGATCTCCTCCTCGTCGCCGGCGCGCAGATCGCGGAAACGCCGCGCCTGCGGCAGGACCCGGGCCTCGAGCGTGCCGACGGTCTTGTTATAGGCCTGCACCGCAGCCGCCAGTTTCGCGCCGGTATCCGACCAGCCCCGGCCGAGCAGGGCCACACGCTTGTAGAGCTCGCGACCGAGCGCGGCGATCTCCTCGGCGTTGCGCGCGATGGCATCCTGTTGCCAGCCATAAGAAACGGCGCGCAACAGCGCGATCAGGGTGGTGGGGCTTGCCGGAATCACCTTCTGGTCGACGCCGGTCTCGATCAGGGACGGATCTTCGCGCAGGGCGGCACTGAAGAACACCTCGCCTGGCACGAACATGACCACGAACTCCGGGGCCCGCGGGAACTGTTCCCAATAGGCCTTTTTCGCGAGTTGACCGAGATGCGTGCGCACTTGCGCGGCGTGACGCTTCAGGGACGCGGCCCGCACCACCTCGTCATCGGCCTCCACGGCGTTCAGATAGGCGTCGACCGGGGTCTTGGCATCCACGACCACATGCCGGCCGCCGGGCAGCCTCACCACCAGATCGGGACGCAGGATGCGCCCCTCGTCCCCGGTCCTTTGGGCCTGCTCGATGAAATCGCAATGATCGAGCATACCGGCCATTTCCACTACGCGCCTTAATTGCAGCTCGCCCCAACGCCCGCGCGCGGCCGGCTCGCGCAGGGCCTTCACGAGGTTTGCGGTCTCCCGATGGAGTCTCGGCAGGTGGCTCTCGATCAGCGCCTTGACCTGATCTGTGAGCGATTGATAGGCACTTTCGCGCTTGACCTCCAGCTGCGCGAGCAGGGCATCGACGCGATTGAGGCGCTCCACCACCGGCCCCACGAGGTGCGCGATCGCCTGCTCGCGGGCGTGCAGCTCGGCGCTCGCACCCTGGGTGAGGTTCGCCAGACGCTCCTGGGCAAGCCCCAGGAATAACTCGTTGTTGCGCTGCAAGGCCTCTTGTGACAGCCCTTTGAACATCTCGCCTACGGTCTTTTGGGCATCGCGCAAGGACGCCAAGCGCTCGTTATGAATCTGGTCCTCGTAGCGCGCGCGCTCCGTGAGCTTCATATGCTCGATCTGCAGCGCGTTGAGCGCCGCGTTCGTGCGCTGCAGCTCAGCATCCCGCAAAGTCAGCGCCTGCCGGGTCTCTTCAAGCGCCGCGGCCGTGCGCCTCTGGCGGCCCCGCTCCCGCCCCCACAGCCACGCGCCGGCCAAGCCGCCGGCGAGCGCCCCCAGGATGGCAGCCAGTACCGTGCTCATAACGCCCCGCGCCGGGGCACGCCGGCAAGACCGTGCACGGCCGCTGCCGTCACGGCAACCCCAAAGGCGCCTCGACCTCGCTGGCCGCTTGCGCCTCCCACTCACTCACAATAGGCTGCAGCTGCGCCAGGACCTCTCCCAACCGGCGGCCGCGCTCGGTCAGGCGGTAGGTCACCTGCGGCGGGACGCTCGGCACCATCTCGCGCGCCACGAAGCCTGCGCTCGCAAGCCGCCGCAGGCGCTCGGTCAAGAGTCGGCTCGAGATCCCGGGGATGGCGCGCTTCAAGGCCCCGAAACGCAGCGCGCCCTGGGTCTGCAGCACCCACAAGACATGCGTCGTCCATGGCCCCGCGAGGAGCTTTAGGACGGCATCGACCGGACAGGGCGAGGATGTCTCCATAGTTACTTTTAAATACCTACTTCACAAAGATAACTAAGTGCGGTTAGAGTGCCATCATCATAACGCGTTTCCTCACAGGAGGGTTGCATGAGCCGTATTCTCGTTTTGTACTACAGCACTTGGGGACATGTAGAGCGCATGGCCGAGGCCGTCGCCGAAGGGGCGCGCGCGGTCGATGGCACCACAGTCGACGTCAAGCGCGTACCGGAACTGCTGCCGCCTGAGACCCTGGCGGCCATGCATGCCAAGACCACGCAGGCGGCGCCCATCGCCGAGCCCGCCGATCTCGAACATTACGATGCCATCCTATTTGGCACACCCACGCGTTTCGGCAACATGTGCGCACAGATGCGCCATTTTCTGGACCTCACAGGTCCGCTGTGGCGTGCCGGCAAGTTGATCGGCAAGATCGGCAGCGTATTTATCAGCACCGGCACGCAGCACGGTGGCCAGGAGACGACCGTGACCTCCTTCCACACCACCCTGCTCCACCACGGCATGATCATAGTCGGGGTCCCCTACTCCTGCGCCGGACTGACACGCATGGACGAGATCACCGGCGGCAGCCCCTATGGGGCGGCCACGCTCGCGGGCGGCGATGGCAGCCGCCAACCAAGCGCCAACGAGCTCTCGATCGCGCGTTTTCAGGGCGAACACGTCGCGCGGCTGGCCGCGCGCCTGCAGACCGCGGCGTGATCCCGATCCGGCGCGCCGACCCCCGCGGCCCGGGCAAGCGCGGGTGGCTCACGCGCCACCCTGCGTTTTCGTTGGGTGATGACCATGACCCCGAGCCGCACAGCTCTGGGGATCCGCCGCTCATCAACGCGGGCCTGATCCGCGGCGGGGGCGCGGCGCTTCACGCTGCGCCGGCATCACCTGTGATCCGATGACACGGGGGCCCGGACCGTCGACCTATACGCGCCTCATCGAGGCGACGTGGGAGGAACTCCGGGAACGGGGATTCAAGGCCGCGCGACTCGATCGCATCGCCGCGCGCGCTGGGGTGACCAAGGGCGCCTTATATCATCACTTTCCGGACAAGCGATCCCTGGCCGTGACGACACTCCTGGAGACCATGGGCCGGGAAATCGACCAGCTATGGATACAGCCTCTGGCATCGGAAGGCGATCCCCTGCCGCGGCTTTCCGCAGGACTTGCCCGCCATATCGCCACTGGCGAGGCCTGTACCCACCACTCGCTGCCGCGGCTCATCGCAGAGCTCGTGGCGCATGACCCGGCCGCCCAGCTTTTGATAAGCGAGCGACTCGCGCATTGGCGCAAGCGACTGGGCACCGGCCTCACACGTGCGCGCCACGCAGGCTTCGTGCAGGCCGACATCGATTGCGAGGCCGCCGCGCTGTTCATTCTGTCGGCATGGGAGGGATGCCGGGAGACCATGCGTTACGCCCATCCCTCGACCCTGTCCCGCTGCGGTCAAGAACTCCTGCGCTACATCGGCGCGCTCCGCGCCCCCACCGACGCCGCGGCAAGCGACCGCCGGGATGTTGCGCCCGCGCCTCCCGCCGGCAAGCGCTCCGGCACGGCCTAAGCCACACCCCCGCCTGTCCACCGTCGCCGACACCTTACGCATCGCGGTCGTGTCTGCTAGCATGCGCCTATGTCGTCTCCTGTCACACGTCGCGGCGCCACCGCCGTCCTGATCTTAGCCATACTGGTCCTGACCTTCGTCCCACTCGCATTGCGGCCGCTCTTCAATCTGAACGAAGGTCTCTATGCCGAGGCCGCGCGCGAAATGCTCACGCACAACCCGATGATACCGCGCCTCGATGGCATGCCCTACCTCGAGAAGCCGCCGATCCTCTACTGGCTCATCATGCTGTCTTACAAGATCTTCGGCATAGGAAAGTTCGCCGCGCGCCTGCCCTCGGCCCTGGCCGCCCTCGGGACCTTGGTGGTTGTGACGCGTTTCGCCC
>JAPTWT010000025.1 GCA_028064935.1 Gammaproteobacteria bacterium
GGTAGGTGTTTGCCTGGCGACTACGAACGGATTGCCGCCAAAGGAGCAACGCGGGTATCTGGCCGCTTACCCGATGGCCCCGCGTCGCTGCCCTGAGTATGCAGGATCACCATCATGACCCAGCATGTCCGCGAATTGCGCAGTAAGTTCCCTAACGTAAGCATAACGAAAACCGGCTATGTGCAAAAACTGATTTGTAATCAGTTGCTTTTTATGTCAACACACCTGCTGCCGCGAAGGTTGGAATAGGGAGACCGACGGCGACCGTTTCCAGAAAGCCTCTTGGTTGGAATGGAATGAGTGTCCGGTTTACGGAACCATGGCCTACCGCCGCCCCCGGCCAGAAGCAGAAGTTCGCCCCGCAGCGATCACGTCCGGTGAAGACTGGGAGCGGACATTGGGTTGCTCGGATGCCTGTTTAACAGGCATTCAGGAACCGATCACATAATGAATGGTGGTTTTCAGAAGGCGGCAGCACGGAAGTTCAGAAGCGGACTGCACTGGATGGGAGATGAGTGTCGAGATTGGGCAGGGGGGCACGGGATGCCTCTCGGCGTTTGACCGTTTCGGACCCGCAGCGGTCACTCTGGCCTAGCCGGTTAGTGGATCGGCGTCAGTAATTTCAAGCGCCAGACTGGGTCAGGAAGGGTTTGGCAGCAATGGCGCCAACTCTATCTACTTCGTCAGCCACTCCGCGTAGGCGTTTATGTCGATCATGGGAACTGTGCCGCTGAACTGCAGCATCGAGATTAGCTTGAACAAGAATGCCGTCGCCGCCTTTCCTTCCTTGGTGAACTCGAACTTGCCCAGCGCTTGCTCCCACGCGAAGTATCCGTGAGCCGCCACACAGCCGATGTCCAACCGGTCTTCCTCGACGCTGCCGTCCCCGAGCGCATTCCAGAGCGGATCGCCGCAGCACGGCGTCCAATCGCTTTCGAACGTCAAGATGCCACCGAGGATCGGGATCAGGGGCTTCGCCGGATACGTTCCCTTTGCGTAAGGGATGGGCAAACTCGTGCGATGCAGCTTGCGTACGGACGCCACCTTCTTGCGCGCGTAGGCTACATAGTTGGCATTGATGGTCTGCTTCGCCTCGAAAATTGCATAGACGCTTTCGGCCGGGATGATCGTTTGGCCCTGATATTGGAAGATGAACGGCGAATACTGCCGGTCATACACTACGACATCGATTTGCTCGCTGAATACGCCCTTGCTGTCCACCACAAACGCATTGTCGGCCCGGTAGCGCTCCGGCAAGTAGGTTCTTAGCATCTCCCGCCAAACCTCCTCGCTCGCGTCGCCCTTGGCACCGGGATGAGCGAAGGAATTTCTCGTGATCTGCAGGCGGTTTTGAATGTCATCGTGCAGGTTTGCCAGCAGGACTGGGAGTGACCAGTCGCTCATGACCTCTTCTCCTCGAAAGGCGGCGTGGGCTGCATCTGCTTCGCAATCTCCAACGCGCGAGTGGCATCGACACTCCGCGACGGGTACGCATCAAGGACGATGGCCGGGAGCAATCGCTGCGTCAGGTCGGAAAAGGTGAAACCGTACTGCCACTTGCCCTTGCCGGTTGATGCGACCAGTTCATTGATATGCGTTGCATTAAGCCCTAGCGCACGTAGCGCGCCATCAAGGACCGCGTGTCGCTGCACGTCATTTGGCCGTTCGAACGTAAGGATTTCGGCCGCACGGCGCTTGACGGCCGGGTCGAGGGCGCCCAAGCGGTTGGTGCACATGATTACCGCCGCCGGAAGCTGGCCGTTTGCGAGGCGATCAATGCCGCGGATGAAGGCGTTCACGCCTGCACGATCCTCGTGGTGCATCTGTGCCGATTCGCGTGATTGGGCAAGCGCATCCGCCTCGTCAATGAGGAGGATGACGGCCCCGCGCGAACGCCCGTCTGCTCCCTTCAGCTTGGTCGCCGCTTCGACCGTGTAGTCGAAAGCAGCAGACAGGAGTTGCGTCATTTCTCCCACCCTGCCTTGGCCGCGGCTCGACAGGCTGAGCGGAAACAAGGTGATCTCGATCTTCTCTTGCCGCGCAACGGCGTCGCCGATCGTCTCGGCGAGTTCGGTCTTTCCAGAGCCGACGTCACCCGCCAGCACGACAAGCGGTGGACGACGGAGCACATGTTTCAGCAGGGACTTCGCCTCGGGATGATGTAATTGCACCCAAGCATCGAGGCTAGCCGGATTGACCAGCAGGCTGAGAATCTTGCTAAGGCGCCCCTTATGATCATCGAGGCCGACCAATCGCGCAAGACGCTCCTGCGGTTCGAAGTCCGGGAAAGTTAGTCGCTGCTCAAACAGTTCATCAAGTGCAGGTTTGGTTTGCATCAATAGGCCCTCACGCTGGCACGGCTAAGCGCCCGGCCTCCGGCCGAGTACGTTCTGTCATCGACTAGGTATCCATTCACGGTCGGCTGCGTCATGCCCTTTCGATAGAACGGCATCCGGCGCTTGAAGGTATCCTTCTCGCTCTCAGTAAGCACGTCCCAAGCCGACGAGTAGGTCAGGTAGTTGTGGAACTGCGCGCCCGAAATGTCACGGCCGGGCAGCACCCTTCCTGGGTCATCGTCACCAGTAGCCATGCCGGCAAGATCGCGGGCGGTATAGCGCAGCGTGGGCTCGATCCACTGGCTGTTGCGAAGAAACCCGACAGTCAGCGTGCCGAGATATCCGGCCTTCAGCAGTTCGATGACTTCGCTCTCGTAATTCTCGATGTCGCCGTCGCTGGGGTGACCGTAGAAGCGCTGCATGCGCTTTAGGTCGGCGGAAACCTTCGCTGCCATGTGTCTCGCGTGCGTGACGGTAAAAGTCGTGGATTCGGTGATGGTAAAGCTGGACATGTTTTCCTCTTACGCCTGGAATGCAGAGCCGAAGACCTTTTGCCAGTAGTACACGGTCTCCTGCTTGGTAGGCGCAGAAAGCGCTGCATCGATGGCATCACCAGCGTCGATCGCAGCTTCGTAGATCGCGGAGGTGTTCGCGTCCGTGTAGAGTCGGCTGACGTTGTTGGTGGCGTTCACCGGATCGATGATCTGCACACGCTGATTGAAAGTGCCAACCGATGAGGCCAGGTAGTTGTCTGTGAAGAAGATCTTTTCCTGGATGTCCGTCTGGGCCAGATAGGTGAAGAAGTGCTGTAGCGCTTCCGGGTAGTCAGAGAAGCTCAGCCCTTGATCGGCTAGCTTCGCAAGGATCAGCTCGATCATGAACGACTTGAACCTGAAGCCGTCGTCGGCCGACTTCATGCGCGCGGCCCAGAACTTCACAAGCCGGACCACCTGGGAGAAGTGATCCGGCTGCGCGCGCTTGCGCTTGCGTATGAATTCCAGGTGCAGCGGGATGTTGGTCTTGAGAAACGAGCCATCCTCTTGACTGACGATATTGCCGAACCAGTTGGGATCGCCGTCGTAAAGGATCGGGACCACGTCAACGTCGAGTCCAGTGCCGCGGAAGGACACCGTCACGCTGTAGGTCTGCGGTTTGACTTGGTCCGGCGAAAAGTTTGGGAACGCCTTGCGTAGACGCTCCGCCAAGTACTCCAGCAGCGCCGATGCCTCGTGGGGCGCATCGGCGCCACTGATGTAGCAAGCCACGTCAATGTCGTTGAGGGAGCGCAGCGCTGTGCCCTTGGCCAAGCTACCCGCGAGCAGCATCTTTTTCAGCGTGAAGTCCGGGTGCTCGCTTAGGTACGTTTCCAGCCGGTCGCGCAGACGCTTGGCCTGCGCACGGAATTCGTCCGCTTTCTCCTTCGGCAAGTTGACCCTGTCCTTAGCGAACCGGGCGATCTCTGAGTGATAGACGTGTTCTCGGCTCATCTGCTTCCATCCTGTGATGGCATCTGTCGAACTAGACATAATGTACATGTCTAGTCTATATTAAATGGAAAAATATAGTCAACTCATATATGGCGAACTAGACATGATCGACCAACGCACACCTTCAGACCTCTTCCAAGAGCGATTGAGAGCCGCCCGGGAACTTCGCAAGTGGAGCCAGGGTGAACTGGCTGACCGAGCAAGCATGCCGCCCAGCTCGATCGCACACTTCGAGTCTGGCTCGCGAAAGCCGTCGTTCGACACGCTTCGGCGCCTCGCGAATGCGCTGGAAGTAACGACGGACTACCTGCTAGGCAGGGTTGACGACCCTTCTCTCGCCCAAGCCGCTGATCCGCTTTTCCGCGATGTCAGCAAGTTGACCGGCAAGGATCGCGAGCTGGCGAAGGACTTCTTGAAAATGCTCGCAGAGCGAAACAAGCAAGGGAAGTAGACGGATGAGCTTGCCGCTGCGCCTGAGGCTCGCCAAACAGCGCGGAGAGGTCATCCTCTCCGAGGAGAAGATCACCGAACTGGCGGTCGATCCATTCGAGATCGCCGCGCGGCATGACATCGTGGTGCAGGCGAAGCCGGACACCATGTCCGGCGTCTCAGGGATGTTGCTGCGACACGGGAACTCGTTCGGCATCCTCTATGCTTCCGACATCCCCAGCAAGGGATTTCAGCGCTTCAGCGTGGCACACGAACTCGGGCACTACTTTCTCGACGGCCACGTAGACCACGTGCTGCCAAACGATGGCGTACATGCATCGCATGCCGGCTTTGCGTCTGGCGATCCTTATGAGCAAGAGGCGGACAGTTTCGCGGTCGGCTTGTTGATGCCTGCCAAGCCATTCAAGCGGCTTATGGGTCGATCGCGCTTGGGCCTTGAGGACATCGAATCCGCGCGAGACGCTTGCAGGACGTCTCTGACGGCGACTGCGATCCGTTACGCTGAACTGACAGACGACGCTGTCGCGGTTATTCTGAGCACGGGCCGCGCCATTGATTACTGCATCCTCTCCGAGGCCATGAAGTCGTTGCCAGACTTGGCTTGGCTGAAGCGCGGATCTCCCGTGCCGGCGAACACAACAACAGCCCGATTCAACGCTGACGGCTCCCGGATACTCCGGGCAGAGCGAGAAGAGGATGAAATCGATGTCCTTGATTGGCTCGGAGGCAGGCACTCAAGTATCGTGACCGAGGAGGTGGTGGGGCTCGGCCGCTACGGTAAGACGCTGACCGTGCTCTCCTCCCGAAAAATCGGTTACGACGCTTACGCCGATGAGGGTGACGAGGAGGACGACCTCGTTGAACGATGGACCCCGCGGTTCAAGAAATAGGATCGTCAACTCCAACGATTGCCCATCCGTAAATGCAGACCTATCGCCGTCAGCGGCGATAGGCAGCAACTGGCCGTGGGCGACCGGGGATAAGGGCTAAGGCGCTGTATGAGAGGGGGGCGAGCAGATAGCGACGATACTTGCTGACCGTTGAAGGAAAGCGGTAGATTGCGGGGGAGGCAGAGGGCATGGGCGGTAAAGACTGTAAGCGGTCTCTTTTGTCAGAAAAAAGCATATGGAATCATACGATCTGAGGTAGTCAATTACGTTTTCCCAAAGAAAACGGCCTGATAAGAAGTGCACTTATCCACACGGCAAATAGGTCTGTGAAATGTTTTGGTCTGCTTGGGATAGGTGCCGACGGGTTTCATGTTCTGTAGCCAACAGAAGTGAATATTCATTGTGATTTGCTTGGTTGTCCGCCAAGGTAATAGAGGCGCGTCTAATTATATGAGTTTATTTCAGACAAATCTGGATGACGGTTTTGAGTTCCCCAACTAACGTTGAGGTTGACCAATTCTACCGCGCATATGGGGCCGCGATATTCGCTTGGCAGGAAGTTGAAACGGCACTATTCAAGCTCTACCATTCGATAAACGTGCTGAATGGTGAGCGTAATATTATGGTTTCAGCAATGAACTACTATAAGAAAAAGTCGTTCGGACCGAAGCTGCAGCTAGTTAGCAAACTGGTAACAGGTGCCTGCGCAAGAAAATATATCGACTGGGACGCTTTAGAAGCCGATCTAAAATACGAAGCTGAGTTTCGAAACTTTCTTGCGCATAGTCCCGTTCAATTAATGATCAATCCTGATGGATCAGTTGGTATAGAGCTCGTAGATCCAATATTTCTGCCGTTATCGATGAGAAGCGGTGCTTCTATTTTCCGAAAATATGACAGTAACGAATGCGTGATCATTTGTGAGCGCTTTAAAGATATTGCCCGACGCATTGATACGGCACGCGCGAAAGTTCCGCATAAATTTAAAAATGACCAATTGATTCTTCCGGAAGACTACGAGCCAGAGTAGGGATCTTCCAATGACCGCTTTCGCTGCCATGCCGTCGTTGGGT
>JAPTWT010000206.1 GCA_028064935.1 Gammaproteobacteria bacterium
ACCGCGCACCCATGGCGTAGCGGGATGCTTCAGTCGTGCCACAGGCCGCGAGACGCACATCGAGCGGCGCCCAGGCGGCGACTTCCGAAGCCAAACTCGGGAAGCGCACGCTGCAAGACAGGGGCAACCCGCGATCCCCGGGCGTCTGACCATTCCATTACCAGAGCATGCAGTTTCGGTCACCAAGGCCCGTGCTCTCGCCGCTTGTCCGTGCGAGCGATCCCGCCCATGCCGGACCTTACGCTGACTGACGAATACGGCGCGCCGGTTCAGATCTCCATCCGAGAGAAGAAATGCGCACCCAGCATGAAGATCGCTACCGTCACCCCCCCTAAAACAGTGAAATCGAGGGCAAGACCGAAGACGCCATGTCCCAAGAGAAAGATGCGCAAAGCGTCTACGCCGTAAGACAGCGGATCAAAGCGGGCTATGAACCCGAGACCTTTCGATCCCTGGGCGATCGGAAAGAGCGCGCCGGAAAGAAAGAAGACCGGCATCCCCAGAAAGTTGATGAGGAGCTGGAAGCCCTGCATATCCCGAAGCCGTGAGGCTACGACCAACCCTAACCCGCTAAAAAGGAGTGCTGTAAGGAACATCACCAGAAGACCCAGGACCATGCCGGTCAGAGACACCGGCCGAAAACCCGCAAGCATCGTAATGCCAAGCACGAGGGTGCCCTGCATCATCGCCACCGTGGCCCCACCGAGCGCGCGCCCTCCCATGATCGCCAGACGCGAGACCGGTGCCACCAGCGTTTCCTTCAGAAACCCGAATTGTCGGTCCCAGATGATCTGCATGCCGTTGAAAAGCGACACAAACAGGATGGACATACTGATGACGCCGGGCACGATGAACGCAAAATAATCGCCCTGCCCGGCCCTGCGAAAGATCGGCCCGAGACCGTAGCCAAGCGCCACCAGGAACAACAGCGGTTGGGTTAAGGAACCTACGATGCGCGATCGCGAGCGGGTGAATCGCTTCACCTCCCGCAGCCACATCACATAGATCGCCCTCACCTCCATGGGTCCATCAACGGCGGCGGCCGCCCCACAACTGGCGCGCCTGCCGCAAGCGGTCCACCGAGCCGCCCGCCTCCTCGCGCAAGGTGTTGCCGGTCAGGGCCAGGAAGGCGCCTTCCAGCGAGTCCGTCGCCGTCTTGTCCTTCAGTTCTTGCCCCGAGCCTTCCGCGACGATACGCCCGTGGTCAATGATAGCGATCCGTTCGGCGATGTTGTCCGCCTCCTCCATATAATGGGTCGTGAAGAACACCGTGACGCCTTCGTTGCGATTGAGATTTCTTACATGACCCCAGAGGTGGTTGCGCGCCTGGGGGTCGAGCCCGAGCGTGGGTTCATCCAGGAACAGGATCTGCGGATGGTGGAGCAAGCCACGGGCGATCTCGAGGCGCCGTTTCATGCCGCCGGAGAACTCCCGCACCAGGCTCCTCTTTCGATCCGCGAGATCGACCAGCACCAGGAGTTCTTGTATGCGCGCGCGGCGCGTGTCCTTGGGCACCCCATAGAGAATGCCGTGGAACTCAAGGTTTTCAAGCGCGGTGAGGTCGTCATCCAGGGACGGATCCTGAAACACGATGCCGAAGGCGCGCCGTACGGCATCGGGATGGATTGCGGGGTCGTATCCGGCTACCCGTATCGTGCCTGATGTCGGACGAAGAAGGGTGGTGAGCATCTTGAGGGTTGTCGATTTCCCCGCTCCATTTGGTCCAAGGAACGCGAACACGCTCCCCTGGGCGACGGAAAATGTCACATCGTTCACGACCGCGGGATTCTCGCCGAAGCGCTTGGTCAGATGCTCGACTGCGAGGATGTCCATGGACATCAGTCTATCACAGACGCGGCACCGGTAATGGTGGAGGGAACCCCAAACTCGGTGCCGATTTCGGCAAACCATCTCTACCGCCTTCGTAGACCCATCCTGTATAGAAGATCGCGCCCCATCGAGCAGACCTAAGCGTGGTCTACGGCCGGATCCGGGCGTGGCGCACATCGCCGAGCCAACCGACACACCACCCCATCGATACGATACCATCCGTCAGCGGCTTACGACGAAAGAACCGGTGTCTGTCGTGTCACGGCGCAGACGAGATCATGCCGTTCGAGGCGGCAAAGACATCCGCCGGCCCGAATGATCCCGCCTCTCCGACAAGCCCCTACGTGGCACCTTCCGCCGCTGATCCGGGCCCTTTATTCTCGGAACCCCGCGGTTACGTGCGCAAACCTCCCTAAAAAGCGATGACGACGCGGTCCTGAAACGCGGTAAGTTTGGGCCCAACGCATGGGCTTTGGACCGCGACGATCATTGGCCTCGGTCGACCTGGATACTTGCGTAGGGGAAACGGCGCCCCAGTAGGCTGATCCGCGCCTCACGAAACCCAGAGGCTCACTGAGATTATACGTGATTCCCCACCCATACCCGCAAGCTGCCACGACTGGAAACAAGCTACCTGGCTCGAATCCTGGTCCATAGGCCTGACGGCGGACTCCATTCATTCCATCATCATATAGGCTACCGCCATCGCCATACGACGCGGCAAGTTTACTGTCATGCGCCACAGATCCGGCCCTGACATTTTTCAACGGACAAAGATCACGCGAGCCTCTGACGCGTCTTGGGCAAATACGATTCTCTCGGGTCATGATCCCCTGCGAACCTCCCGCCGTGCTGGCCATGGCGACCCTTTCCGTTTAAACATATGTTTTTGGCGGCCTGCGGGCGACTACCCGGCACATGACTATCATGACCGCGATCGGCACGGCCTGCGCTTTTGGCAAGGTGTCGCCGAATTGCCATTCACTTAAGCTATCCTTATGCCGAAGCCGTGAGATACCTGATCGGTCGACCCGACGAGCTGATCGCGCTTTGATGGTTACAGGAAGCAACCTGACGAAAAAGGATATGTATATGGTCCCGGAGCATTTCGACCCTCACAATGAGCCATGGCTTGATGAACGAACACGTCGGCGCCTCGCTGGGGCAGGCCAGGGCATTGATGTCGCGAGCCAACGCGCGGATGACCTGGACGAGCGCTGCCTCGCCTTTCTCGATGCACGGTTTGCGCAAAACCCCACGACCCGCCCATCGGCTTTGGATCTGGCCTGCGGAAGAGGCGGACAGACATTGCGCATGGTGGCCTGCGGCGCCCTGGTTACCGCCGTGGATCGGCATGACCACGGTGCGGACATCCAGCGCGCCTTAAGCGGACGTCTTATTCCACAGCCACCGCACTTCATCCAGGCAGACTTCCGGGCCTTGCCCGAGGCCCTGCCTGATGCGCCCTATGATGCCATCATCTGTCAGCGAGCCATTCATTACCTGCGATACGCCGAGGCGGTCACGGCCGTACGCGCCTGGACCCATTACCTCAAACCGGGCGGCCGAGTGTTTCTTTCGGCCTCGGGATTGAACTCGGAATTAGGGCGCCGATATCCTCATAGGGACCGGCCGGTGGCGGAACGCTATGGCTACCTGGCGTCGGACATGGCGGACCGGCACGCCATCCAGCAACCCGTGTGCCTCTATGAGGCCATGGACCTCGTGGATCTTTTGCATGCCGCCGGGCTTGGGGTTGCCGACGTCTTCCTGTCCCCATTTGGCAACGTCAAGGCCATGGGTTTCATCTAAGGGCGTCTATACACCTACGATCAAGGGGGCCGTAAGGCGGTATCTTTTACTAATTAAAGATTCCCATGGCAAAGGTGCTCGCGCCCTTATTGCCGTCACAGGTGCCCGCACAAGCCACGTGCCGTCGCTAGATAATCCCCACAACTCATGTGAACCAGTATCTCCCAGAGAGAGGGCCGCGATCGGGCACGACGGATGGCTTGTCCGTTGGTGTCACCATTATCGCGCGTCCATTCGCCAACGGAGCCCCAAAGGACTGCATGATGGCGATCGCGCAAGCCCCGTCTGCCAGTTTCTATCGGCCGGATCCGTCACTTACTGTCTTAAATCCTTACAATTTGTGGCCCGCACGCGACCCAGCGAATTGCCTGATCGCACACACGCTACGCACCCGCCCGGACCGGAGGCTGGCGGCCCGCTCTCCCAGTCCACCTCTTCGGTGGATGGTTGCATTACCGTGGGCACGGCAACCCCTGCGCGGCGCAAAGTCTTCAATCCTGTCCCTTGGGCCGAAACGATATGCGCATTCATCTTACACAAACTCGCGAATCCTTCTGCGGTCGTAGCAATATCATCGAATACTGGCGTCCCCAATATCGCGAACCCCTCTTGCCCCCGCGTACCCACACCGCCACACTCCGCGCCTCCTGAGGGGGTATTGACGCGTCCATGCGGGCCAGCTAGCGTAAGCGATCCCTGTGGAATGTTCGGGAGCATAACGGCTGACGATTCTTCATACATCATAATGGATGGGGGGAAATATCGTGCGTACCTATTCCTTGCAATGGCATCAGGTCTTGGTGGTCGGCATGGTCATGGCTCTTCTGGGGTTGCCGAAAGCGTGGGCGCTACGTTATGGTCCCGCATCCTATAAAAATTATCCGGCCTTTTACAACAGCCATCCCTTGCCCACACCCTCATTTTTCCGTGGGAAGGTATTGAAGGCCGTGATCGAGGTCGACAGCGCCGCGCCCGCCCGGTGGAATTATGCGGTGGCCGTGCTGAGCAATATCGAGAAGGCGTTTGGCGGAGATCCCCGACGTTATCGCCTGGAGCTCGTCGCGTTCGGGCCGGGGATACGCATGCTCTCGGTCTGGAACGACGCCCATAATCGCATGCCGCTTGAGAGGCTTGCCGCCCATGGCCTGAAGATCCGCGCGTGCCACAATGCCATGCTCGCCAATCACCTGGTGCGCAAGGACATCTTTGCGTTCGCGCGCATAGTGCCAGCCGGCGTCCTCGAGGTCGCCCGTAAGGAGATGCAGGGCTACGTGGCCCTGAAGCCCTGAGGTGGCGCGACCTGGGGGTGGGTGCAGGCGCCCGCCCCCACGCCCCAGCCATATGTTCGCCTGCCGTGGATGCCCTTCGTCTTTAATACGGGTCCCGCAGGCCCCTGCTCAGGGGACTGACCCATATCCGTGCGCGCGGAATGCCCCCCGCTACGCACCCCGCAGGCTAGCGACCCTCGCCCTCCCCTTTCGTCAGTTCGGGCCACGCCGCCTTCAGATACACACCCATCGACCAGAGCGTGAGCAGGGCCGCAACATAAAGAAGGAGTTCGCCGGCCCGGAACGCCGAGACGCCTACGATGGGCCGCTCGTAGAGCAATAGCAGGATTGCCACCATCTGCACGCCGGTCTTGAACTTGCCCACCACCGACACCGCAACACTCTTGCGCTTACCCACCTCCGCCATCCACTCGCGCAGCGCCGAGACGGCGATCTCGCGACCGATAATGACCAACACTACGACGGAAAAGAGCGAAGTGCTGAGCAGTGGTGGATGCAGCTTGGGATTGGCCACGATCATGATGAGCGCCGTGGCCACCATGAGTTTGTCCGCCACCGGATCGAGGAACGCCCCGAACGCGGACGACTGGTTCCACCGCCGCGCGAGATACCCATCCAGCCAGTCCGTGAGGGCCGCCAGCAAAAAGAACCCCGCGGTCCCGACATCGGCCCACGAGACCGGCAGGAAATACACGAGCACGAACACCGGAATGAGTGCGATCCGGAGCAGCGTCAGGATATTGGGCGCGTTCAGGGGCACGGCTCGCCTTTGGCATGAAAGATGTCGTAGATGCGCCGTGCAAGCCCTTTGCTGATGCCCGGGAGTCGCTCGAGATCGGCGAGTTCGGCCTGCGCCACGAAACGTGCGCCGCCCAGGGCCTTGACCAGGGTCTGGCGGCGCTTCGGCCCGACCCCGGGGATGGTGTCGAGCTCCGACACGAGCCGCGCCTTGGCGCGCCGCGCGCGATGCCCGGTTATGGCAAACCTGTGAGCCTCATCGCGCACCGACGCCAGGAACACCAAGGCTGCGGGCGCGTGATCGAGAGTGAAAGGCCCGGCGCGTCCCGGTTCATGGAACTCTTCATCCCCGAATCGACGCTCTGGTCCCTTGGCGATACCGAGAATCCGTGCCTGCAGTCCCAGGGCCTGCAAGGCCTCCTCGGCGCGCGCCACCTGGCCCGCGCCGCCGTCGATCAACACGAGATCGGGCAGTGGGGTCTTCGCATAACGACGCGCCACCGCTTGGCCGATGGCCGCGTAGTCGTCGCCGGCGCCCACCCCTTCGATATGAAAACGCCGATAGTCACTCTTGATCGGCCCGTCCGGACCAAACACCACGCACGAGGCCACGGGCAGCTCCCCTTGCGTGTGACTGATGTCGAAACACTCGACGCGCGTGGCCACCGCAAGCCCGAGGGCCGCGGTCATCGCCGCCCAGCGCGCACCGTGGCCGGCGCGCTCCGCCTGCCGGCGGCGCAGGGCATCAGCGGCGTTGGTCTTGGCCAGGGCCACCCATTGCCGGGGAATCCCGCGCGCGGGTACCGCGATCGTCACCGCATGCCCGGAGTCGGCACACAAGGCCTGGGCGATCAACTCGCGTCCTGGGACCGGGGTGCCGATATAGATACGCGTGGGCGGTGATTGCCCGAGATAATACTGCGGGAGAAACGCCGCCAGCGCCTCCTCGGCGGACATGGCCTCGGGGACACGCGGAAAGAGCGTCTTGCAACCAAGCTGCCGCCCCCCGCGTATTGCCAGGATCGCGACCACCAGCATGCCGCTCTCCTCGGCCACCGCCAGGACATCGGCATCACCCTTGTCGTTATCGACATACTGGCGCTCCTGTGCGGCACTCAAAAGCGCCACGCGGTCGCGTAGCCGCGCCGCCTGTTCGAAATCGAGCCGCGCGGCAGCCTCCGTCATCTGTCGCTTGAGATCACCAAGCAGGGTCTTGTTGCGACCCTCGAGAAACCACTGCGTGTGCAGGACATCCCGCGCATAACTCTCCTTGTCCACGAGCCCCACGCACGGGCCCGAACATCGATGGATCTGGTACTGCAGGCAGGGGCGTGTGCGATTGCGGAATACCGAATCCTCACACTGGCGGACCGGAAACACCCGCTGGAGGAGATTCAAGGTCTCACGTACGGCCGTGGCGCTGGGATAGGGTCCGAAATACCGCCCGGGCTCCCGACGCGCCCCGCGGTGAAACCCCAGCCGGGGAAAGTCCGAAGCCCCGCCGAGAAAGATCATGGGATAACTTTTATCGTCTCGCAACAAGACGTTATAGCGAGGTCTTAAAGACTTTATGAGGTTATTTTCAAGCAGCAGGGCCTCGGTCTCGGTATGCGTCACCGTGACCTCGATATGACGCACGGTGGCCATGAGCGAGGCGATCCGCGGGCTCTTCGCCGGCCGCAGATAGCTGCTCACGCGCTTGCGCAGGCTCACGGCCTTGCCGACATAGAGCACCACCCCACCCTCGTCCAGCATGCGGTAGACCCCCGGGCAGTCCCCCAAACCCCGCACCAACTCGCGTAGATCGCTCATGACACCTCGCGCACGGCGGCCCTCAAGACCTCCTCGAACATGGTCGCGGTCAGACGCCGTGTCTGCGTGTTGTAGCGGCTGCAATGATAAGAGTCCCACACGATCCGGCCCGCCACCGCATGACGCGCGCCGTGCGCGAAACGGTGGCGCGCAAGCGGCGCGCCAAAGGCCCGCAGCACGGCCTCGTGGGCGATACGGCCCAGAGCCATGATAACGCCACCTTCGGGTAGCGCGGCAAGCTCCGCGTTCAGATAGGGCGCGCAGGTGCGGATCTCTTCGGCAGTCGGGCGATTGGCCGGGGGCACGCACTTTACGGCATTGGTGATGCGCGCGCCGCTCAGCATCAGTCCATCGCCGACCGCCAGCGACTGCGCGCGGTTGGCAAGCCCCAGGCGATGGAGGGTCTCATAGAGCAGGATACCCGCGTAGTCGCCGGTAAATGGCCGGCCGGTGGCGTTGGCGCCATGCAGTCCGGGCGCAAGCCCCACGATCAAAAGGCGTGCGGACTCATCGCCGAACATCGGTACCGGCTGGCAGCGATACGCCGGGTGGCGGCCCTTGATCTCGTCACGAAACGCCGCGAGTCTCGCACACTGCCGGCACCGCGACAGTGTCGTCGTCCGCGTCGGCGTGGCGGACGCATCCGACTTCGGCGATACCCGCCGCCTCGCTACCCCGCTCATAATGACTGCAAGAGCTCGCGGGATGCGCGATAGTCGGCATTGGCGGAGAGTTCGTCCGCAGTCCACGCCGGACGCCCGTGCAGGCGTGTCATGCGCGCCTGCGACAGGGGATTGACATAGCCGGAGAGCGCCTCGAACAGGCCATCAAGACCATCCGGGTCATTGCAGGCGAGCACGACATCGCAACCCGCGGCCAGGGCCTTGCGGGCACGCGCACCGAGATCACCGGCGCCGTGGGCACCGGCCATGCTGAGATCGTCGCTGAAGATCACCCCGCTAAAGCGCTGCGCCTTGCGCAATAGGTCTTGCAGCCACACGCGCGAGAAACCGGCGGGCTGCGCATCCACCCGGGGATACAAGACGTGCGCGGGCATGACCGCCGCCAGCACCGTCGGACACAGGCGCGCGAACGGGACGAGATCGGCATTCTTCAAGGCCGACAGCGGACGCTCGTCGACTGGCAGTTCGGTATGCGAATCCCCCATCACCCCACCGTGCCCGGGAAAGTGTTTGCCGCAGGCCGCCATCCCCGCCTGCGTCATGCCCAGCACATATTGCCGGGCGAGTTCGGTCACCACCAGCGGATCTTCGGCGAACGCGCGATCACCGATCACGGTGCTCACGCCGTGCCCGAGATCGAGCACCGGCGCGAAGCTCATATCCACACCATGGGCCAGCAGTTCGGCGGCCATGACATAGCCCGCCGCATGCGCCAGTGTGCGCCCGCGCGCGCGATCGAGCGCATGGATCTCGCCGATGCGCGCGCCCGCCGGAAGGTCTGTGAATCCGGCGCGGAAACGCTGGATGCGTCCACCTTCGTGATCGACGGTAATGATGAGCGGGGGATTGCGCAGGGCGCGGATCTCGGCGGTCAATGCGCGCAGCTGGGCCGGGCTCTCGTAATTCCGGCTAAAGAGAATCACGCCCCCGACCAGCGGGTGGCGCAACCGCCCGCGCTCCTTAGGCGACAGCGTGGTTCCCACCAAATCCATCATGACCGGACCTAGCGACATGGCGTCTCCTTACGCAATGATACGCACGCGGGTACCGGGTGGCACCCGATCAAAGAGTTCCATGACCTCGTCGTTACGCATCTTGATGCAACCGTGCGACGAGGGTATGCCCATCGGGTCCTCGTCCGGGGCCCCATGGATGTAGATGTAGCGGCGCATGGTGTCGACCTCACCCAAGCGATTCTCGCCCGCCGTAAGTCCGCTCAACCACAAGATGCGCGTCAATACCCAGTCCCTCTGGGGATGGAGCCGGCGCAAGGCCGGACTATAGATCTCGCCGGTCGGGCGGCGCCCGACGAACACCGTCCCGCGCGCGGCGCCATCGCCGATCTTGGCACGCACGACATGCAGACCTCGCGGCGTCTGATAGCTGCCATAGCGCTCGCCCACGCCGTTCTTGGCGGTGGCCACCGCGGTCTCCCATATCACGCGCCCGCCCTCGCGCTCGCAGAGCCGCAACCGCTGGGCGGCGACATCCACCTCTATGTAGGACATCTAGCCGTCCCTCATGAACAAGGCCATGGCCTCGATGTGGTGGGTCTGCGGGAACATATCCACGACGCCTGCGCGCGCCAAGCGGTACCCCCCCTCGCGCACGAGCCATTGCGTATCGCGCGCCAGGGTCGCGGGATTGCATGATACATAGACGAGGCGCGGCACGCCGCGTGCCGAGAGCGTCTTGACCGCCGCCATCGCCCCGGTGCGCGGCGGATCGAGGAGCGCTGCGTCGAAGGGCCGGTCCCCGAGCAGATCGCCCAGGGTCTCGGCGTCCAGATCCGCCACCGCGAACGTGGCGTTGTCGAGGTCGTTGGCGCGCGCATTGCAGCGCGCCTTGTCGACAAGCGCCGACGCGCCCTCGATACCGAATACCGAGGCCGCACGCCGCGCGATGGGGAATGTGAAGTTCCCGAGACCGCAAAAAAGGTCCAGCACGCGGCTGCCGGCGTGCAGCCCCAGCCAGTCCACCGCCTGCGCCACCATGGCCTTGTTGGTCTCACCATTCACTTGAATGAAATCCGTGGGCCCGAAGGTCAGGTCAACGGCGAACTCCGGCAGGGCATAGTGCAAGACCTCGCCGGGCCCGCCCACGTATTCCACGGTCTCGGGCCCGCCAGCCTGGACATGCATGGCCAATCCCTGGGTCTCCCCGAAGGCCGAAAGCGCCCGCAGGTCCGCCGCCGTCAGGTCGCGCAGATGGCGCAGCACCAGGGCCGCGGCGTCATCGCCGGCCGCGAACTCGATCTGCGGGATGGCCTCGGGGCAGGACAGGCCCTCCATGAGCGCCTTCACGTCGGCAAGACGCGCACCGAGCCGCGCATCAAGCGTATGACAATAGGACAAGGGCGCGATATAGGAGTGCCGACGTTCACGAAATCCCAGCAAAAGCCCGCCTTTCTTGTCGACGACCCGCGCCCCGAGCCGGGCCTTGCGCCGATACGCGAATACTGGACCTGTCACGGGGGGCGCCCAATCCGCACAGTCCACCTGCGCGATATGGGCGAAGGCCTCGCGCACGATACCCTCCTTGGCGGAAAGCTGGGCGGCCGGCTCCAGGTGCTGGAGCTGGCAGCCGCCGCACACCCCGAAATGCGCACACCGCGCCTCCACGCGCTTGGCGGAGCGCACCAGGATCTCCCGTACCGCGCCGGTGTCATAGCGGCGTCTGCGGCCGACATAACGAAACCGCACCTCCTCACCGGGCAATGCCCCATCCACGAACACCACCTTGCCATCGCAATGTCCGACGCCGGAACCATCGTGATTCAGGGAGGCGATGACACAGGTCGCGTCCTCCGGCAGCTGCCGGGCCTTCATGCGCCCGCCGCCTCCCACGCCTGCAAAAATGCCGACAGGTGAGGCCTGCAGGCGGCAGCCAGGACCGTCTTCAACCGTTCCTCTTCCTGCCTGTGGGCCTCGGGCGCAAGGTGTCCGCGCATGAGTTCTAACCGCAGAAATACGAGATAGGTATTCAAGACGTCGGTCTCGCAGTAGTCGCGGATCCCACCGATCTCGCCACGCCGATAGCGGTCCCAGACCTCGGCGCCGTCATGGCCTTGCTTGCCGGGAAAGCCGAGAAACGCCGATATCTCGTCCAGCGGCGCCGTGGCGCGCGCCTGGTAGCCCGACAGCACATCCATGACATCCGTATGTCGGGCATGATAACGGCTCAGGTAATTGTTCCAGCGAAACGCGCTGTCCTCATCGCCGGTCTCCCAATAGCGGCTGCAGGGGATCTTGTGCAGCAGGGCGCGGTAATGCAGCACCGGCAGGTCGAAGCCGCCGCCATTCCACGACACGAGCGTCGGCGAAAACCGCTCGATGCCCTCGAAGAAGCGCCCGAGGATCTCAGCCTCGGAGGCCGCGGGATCGCCGAGCGACCACACGCGGCACTCGTCATTGCGGCGCAATAGCACCGAGATCGCCACTACCTTGTGCAGGTAGTGGCGCAGAAACTCCTGGCCGGACTCCTCGCGCCGCCTGTGGACCATGACCCGCGCGACGTCCTCGTCCCCCAGATCCAGATGGTAGAGACGGCGCCCCGCGGCCACGTCCGGCACGGTCTCGATATCGAACACAAGGACATTCATGAGACCGGAAACACACCCGTGGACAGATAGCGGTCGCCGCGGTCGCAGACGATGCTGACGATGGTGGCATGCTCGAGCGTGGCGCCGAGCATCAGCGCCGCGGCCACCGCCCCGCCCGAGGAGATCCCGCAAAAGACCCCCTCCTCACGCGCCAACCGGCGCGTCATCTCCTCGGCCTCCTTCTGGTCGATATCGATGATGCGGTCCACACGCGCGGCCTCGTAGATCGCCGGGAGATAGCTCGCAGGCCACCGCCGTATGCCCGGGATCGATGACCCGGCCGTGGGCTGCACGCCGACCACGACGATCCCCGGATTGCGCTCCTTCAGATAGCGCGAGGTCCCCATGATGGTCCCGGTGGTCCCCATGGCGCTCACGAAATGGGTCACGGTGCCGTCGGTGTCGCGCCAGATCTCCGGGCCCGTGGTCCGGTAGTGGGCATCCGGGTTGTCGGGATTCGAGAACTGGTCGAGGATGCGGCCCTCGCCACGCGCCTCCATGGCACGCGCCGTGTCGATGGCCTCCTCCATGCTGCCGGCCTTCGAGGTGAGGATCAGCCGCGCGCCAAAGGCGCGCATGAGCCCCTGGCGTTCCACGCTCATGTGCTCGGGCATGACCAGCACCATGCGATAGCCCTTGACCGCGGCGGCCATGGCCAACGCGATCCCGGTATTACCGCTCGTGGCCTCGATCAGGGTGTCGCCCGGATGTATGGTCCCGCGGCGCTCGGCGGCCTCGATCATGTTGAGCGCCGGCCGGTCCTTGACCGAACCCGCCGGGTTATTGCCCTCGAGCTTCAGGAGCAGACGATTTCCCCGTTCCGTACCCAGGCGCTGAAGGGCGACAAGCGGTGTATTACCGACACACTCGGCAAGGGATTTTATGTTCACGCGATCGATCCAATGAGCCTGTTCATCCCGCCAGCCCCGCCGGCCCCGCACGCGACTCTGCGCGCCGCCCGCTACCGGTCAAGGCGAGTTCGAATACTGGTGTTGAGTGTAGCGCACTTTAAGGCCCGGGCGACACGGCGGACCATTCCGCAACATACAGGCAGAGGGTCTCGCGGCCGCCGAAGTCGTCGATCCCGAGGTGGTAGCGCACGGCAATGGAGCTGCCGATGGCCGGCGCCTGGTTACAGCGGAATGCCACGGCCTTCATGGGTTCGTCACGGCCGTCCACGGCAAGCCGCAGGCGCAGATGCGCCTCCTTCACCACCGCCGCCTCCATCACCCCAAAAAGCCCCTCGAACAACGGTTCGGGGAACCCATTGCCCCACGGGCCACCGGCACGGATGGCCGATGCCAGCGCCAGGGTCAATTCCTCCGGCTGCAATACGCCATCCCCGCGCGCATCGATGAACGGGCCGCGCCCTATGCGCCGCTCGACCTCGCCTGCGAACGCCGCCGCGAAGCGCGGGTAATCGCTCTCGGCGATCGTAAGGCCCGCGGCTGCGGCATGCCCGCCGAACTGGCGGATCAGACCCGCATGGCGTTCGCCGATGGCCGCCAGGGTATCGCGCAGGTTGAGCGTCGGCACGCTGCGGCCGGAGCCGCGCAGGGATCCGTCGTCGGCGGGCGCGAATACGATCGCCGGCCGCTTATAGGCGTCCTTCAGACGTCCGGCGAGAATCCCGACGACCCCCGGATGCCAGTGCGGCTCCATGAGGCAAATCCCGGCACTCAAAGTGTCAGCCTCGACCGACACCGCCAGACGCGCGCTGGCCTCGGCCTGCATCTGCGCCTCGCGCTCGCGCCGTTCGCGGTTCAAGGCATCGAGCTCGCGCGCCAGCGCCAAGGCCTCACCGCGGTCATCCGTGAGCAGGCAGCGTACGCCCACACTCATGTCGGCCAGCCGCCCGGCGGCGTTCAGCCGCGGCCCGATCTGGAAACCGAGATCCTGGGCATAGATCCGCCCGGGGTGCCTGCCGCTCACGAGCAGCAAGGCCTCGATGCCGGCACAGGCGCGTCCGGCATTCATGCGCCGCAGCCCCTCGCGCACCAGCACGCGATTATTGGCATCGAGCGGGACACAGTCGGCGACCGTGCCGAGCGCCACGAGATCGAGAAGGTCGGCGAGCGCTACATGCTCGGCGCTAAGCCTTCGGCGCAGCGCGATCAGCACGTAGAGCACCACGCCGACCCCGGCCAGGGCCTTGCTCGGAAAGCGATCCCCGGGCTGGTTGGGATTGACGATGGCGACCGCCTCGGGCAGCGTCGGGCCGGGCAGATGGTGATCGGTGATGATGAGACGCAAACCGCGTTCGCGTGCCGTGCGTGCGCCCTCGAGACTGTTGATACCATTGTCGACCGTCAGGATCCACTGTGGCCCCAGGGTCGCGGCGCGCGCGACGATGGCGGCACTCAAACCATAGCCCTCGCGCGCCCGATCCGGGATCAGATAATGGACGTCGTGCGCGCCCAGGCGGCGCAATCCGCGCACCGCAAGGGCGGTTCCGGTGGCCCCATCGGCATCATAGTCACCGATGACGAGGATGCGCTCACCCCGCGCCATGGCCCCCGCCAGGGCATCGGTGGCCTGCTCGAGGCCGCTCAAGGTATCGGGCGCGGCGAGCGTCGCAAGCCCGCGCGTCTCCGCGACGCGGTCTCCAACCCCGCGGGCCGCATAGAGACGATCGAGGACCGCCTCGACGATGGCCGGCGGCACCGATGGCACGGTCATCGACGCCCCCACCTGGCAAACGGGCGCCACCAGCGCGGTTCCAGGACGTGGCAGGGTCCGCGGTCGCCGATCAACGACAATCGTGCCAGTCGCCGGGCGCGCGTGGCGGCGGCGAGCGGCCGCCACCAGGCGCTGACAAAGGCCTCCAGGAACGACGACCACGCATCGGTATCCCCATACTGCACCGCGCCCTGCGCCCCGCGTAAAACGATCAAGGTCGTGCCTGCGTGATCGAGATCAGGGACCCCCGCCGGCAGTCCCGCCACCACCGCCCCGGTGGCCCGTGCCATGCCGCTCACGAGCGCATCGTCTGTAAACACGCGCCTGAAAGCCGGATCGGCGGGCACGGACGCCGGGGCACGCCCCGGGCCCCACAGCCAGATGCTATTGGCCTCGCCGCGCGCGGCCTCACCCCCATGACCGGCGCTCAGGGCCTCATGCAACATCATCTGCGCCTCGTTCAAACGGGTCCGCCAATAGCGCGCGTGACCTTCGGGCAGGTAATCATGGATGTTGCGGCCGGCGACCTCGGCCATGGCCGTGGCCTGCAAGGGCTCGGGGGTCGGTAGCCTCAGATACCAGCGCGTGGGCGCGAGCGCCTCGATCACCCCGCCGTCGGCGGCAAATACCTCGGCCACACGCGCACAGAGGCGTTGCGCCTCCTTCGCATCGAGTGTCAGGGTATCGTTATCCAAAAGCAGCAGGCGGTCCCCGTCCACCGCCAGGTGCACGGGGTCGCAGCGCACCCACCAGCGGTCATCGCGCACTTGCCCTTCGCCTAGGCGTGCGAGTGCCGCGAGTCCGGCCGTTGGGGGTAGACCAAAGAGCGCCAGGGCGCGTGTCGCATAACCCTCGTCACCCCCTTCCATGCGCCGTGTGCGCGAAAGCGCCCGGGCAAGCGCCACGGGCGGGGGCGTAGGCCATATCGCGCCCCCATGGAGGCCAGGCACATAGAACGTGACCGCGGGGGCCATGAGCGCCGGCGGCACGGTCAGAACCCCGGCTGGATGGCACCGCGCCGGCGGGCGCGAGGCATCCTAGGACGAGCGATCGAGAATGACAGAACGCACCGCGGCAAGCGTCGGGGCGACGGTCACGAGTTCGCCAGCCCCCCCCTGACGGATGGCCACGTCGGGATCCTTAAGACCGTGGCCGGTGACCGTGCATACCACCGTCGTACCCTCCTCGATGCGTCCGGCGCGCAGATCGCGCAAGGCCCCCGCCACCGACACCGCCGAGGCCGGCTCGCAGAATATCCCCTCCTCGCGCGCCATGAGTTTCTGCGTGGCCAGGATCTCGGCGTCGTCGATCGCGCCGAACCAGCCGCCGGTGGCCTCGCGCGCCGATTGCGCGAGCGCCCATGATTGTGGATGGCCGATACGGATGGCGGTGGCCACCGTCTCCGGCTCATCGACCATGCGACCCTCGACAAACGGCGCGGCGCCCGCCGCCTGATAGCCCACGAGTTTGGGGATCGCACAACGCCCTTCGCGCGCATAATCCTTGTATCCCAGCCAATGCGCGCTGATGTTGCCGGCATTGCCGACCGGCAGATAATGGTAGTGCGGCGCAAATCCCAGGGCATCGACAATCTCGAAGGCCGCGGTCTTCTGCCCCTGCAGGCGGTAAGGATTGACGGAATTCACGAGCGTGATGGGCGTGCTCTCGGCAATCTCCTTCACAAGTCGCATGCCGGCGTCGAAATTCCCCTGGATCTGCACCACCACCGCGCCATGGATCATCGCCTGACTCAGCTTGCCAAGCGCGATCTTGCCCTCCGGGATCAAAACGAAGGCGCTGATCCCGGCGCGTGCCGCATAGGCCGCGGCCGATGCCGAGGTATTGCCGGTGGAGGCACAGATCACGGCGCGCGAGCCGGCCTCGCAGGCCTTGGTCACGGCAAAACACATGCCGCGATCCTTGAAGGATCCGGTGGGGTTCAGGCCCTCGAACTTCACGTACAGGGCCGCCGTCCGTCCCGTGGTGCGCGTCAGCCGATCCAGCCGGATGAGCGGCGTATTGCCCTCGCCCAGGGTGATGATGCGGCTGTCGTCTGCGATCGGAAGCCAGTCACGGTAACGCGCGATGATACCGGTATAACGACTCATGGGAATTCTTGCTCCTATGCGAATGATTCGACGCGCAGGCGCCGGATCTTGCCGGTGACCGCAGACAATGCCGCGATGCGCGCAATGGCCTCGTCGATCTGGGCCTCGCGTACGCCATGGGTCAGGAGGATGACCGGCACGGTGTGGGCACCGGGCTCGGGGACCTTTTGCAGGATCGCCTCGATGCTGATGCCAAGATCGGCCAGGATGCGCGTGATGTCGGCGAGCACACCCGGCCGATCCTCGGCCTCGCAGCGCAGATAGCAGGCGGTCGTCACATCCGCCATACCCAAAATCGGACCATCCGACAACGCGTCGGGCTGGAAGGCAAGGTGCGGCACACGCAGCTCTGGATCGGTCGTGAGCGTGCGCACCACATCGATGATATCGGCCACCACTGCCGATCCCGTCGGTTCGGCGCCGGCCCCCGGGCCATAGAACAGCGTCGCGCCCACGGCATCACCCGACACGAGGATGGCGTTCATGACCCCGTCGACGTTGGCGATGAGCCGCTTGTGGGGAATCAGTACCGGATGGACGCGCAGCTCTATGCCATCCGACACGCGCCGCGCGATCCCGAGATGCTTGACGCGATACCCGAGCTCGGCGGCATAGGCGACATCCGTGGACTCGAGATCACGTATGCCTTCGATATGCACCTGCGCAAACGCAAGCGGTATGCCAAAGGCGATCGCGGCGAGGATCGTAAGCTTATGCGCGGCATCGATTCCGTCGACATCGAAATGCGGATCAGCCTCCGCGTAACCGAGTTCCTGGGCCTGCACCAGCGCCGTGGCGAATTCGGTGCCATGTTCGCGCATCTCGGTCAGGATATAGTTGCAGGTCCCGTTGATAATGCCGGCGACGCCGCGAATGCGGTTGCCGGCGAGCCCCTCGCGGATGGCCTTTATGATCGGGATCCCGCCGGCCACCGCCGCCTCAAAGGCCACCACCACACCCCGTGCGCGCGCGGCCGCGAAGATCTCGTTGCCGGCGGTGGCAATCAGGGCCTTGTTGGCGGTGACGACATGCTTGCCCTTGGCAATGGCCGCGAGGATGTAGGAGCGTGCCGGTTCGATACCGCCCATGGTCTCGACCACGACCTCTATGGTCGGGTCGTCCAGGATCATGGCCGCATCCGTGGTGATGAGCCCCCCGGGCACCGCCGGCGCGCGGCGCTTGCCCGGATCGCGCGTCAGGATCTTCACGATCTCTATGTCCCGCCCGGCGCGGCGCGCGATCTCATGGGCGTTGCGCGTCAACACCGCGACCGTGCCGCCGCCCACGACCCCGAACCCCAAAAGGCCGACGCGGACCGCCTTCACAGGGCTTCCTTCGCCGGCATGCCCGCGCGCCGCAGGAGGTCACGGATGCTGCGCACCGCCTGGCGCGTGCGATGCTCGTTCTCGATAAGACCGAAGCGTACATAATCGTCGCCGTACTCCCCGAAACCGATGCCCGGCGATACCG
Source organism: Gammaproteobacteria bacterium (assembly GCA_028064935.1). The sequence continues at coordinate 18,023 of JAPTWT010000206.1, forward strand.
CCACCTTGGCCTCTAGTAGGAGCTTCTTGGCGAACTCCAGCGACTTCATCTCCCGGAAAGGCTCGGGGATCTTCGCCCACACGAACATCGTAGCCTTGGGTACGTCCACCTCCCAGCCGGCGGCCTTCAGGCCGTCGCACAAGACATCGCGACGGCTCTGGTAGCGGTCGCGAATCTCGCCCACGCACTCCTGCGGCCCCTCGAGCGCGAGGATCGCGGCGATCTGGATGGGCGTGAACATGCCGTAATCGAGATAGGACTTCATGCGCGCCAGCGCCGCCACCAGCTCGCGGTTGCCGCACATGAAGCCCACCCGCCATCCCGGCATGTCATAGCTCTTTGAAAGCGTGAAGAACTCGACGGCGACCTCCATCGCCCCGGGTACCTGCAGGATCGATGGGGCCTTGTAGCCGTCGAACACGATGTCGGCGTAGGCAAGGTCATGGATGACGTAGATGCCATGGTCGCGCGCCACCGCGATCACCTTCTCGAAGAAGCCGAGATCGACACACTGCGCGGTGGGGTTGCTGGGGAAGTTTAGCACCAACATCTTGGGCTTGGGCCAGCAGTTGCGGATCGCACTCTCGAGCTCGGCGAAGAAATCCCCGCCGGGCACGAGCGGGACGTGCCGGATGTCGGCACCGGCGATCACAAAGCCATAGGGATGGATCGGGTAGCTCGGATTGGGCACCAGGATCACATCCCCGGGACCTGTGGTCGCGAGCGCGAGATGCGCCAGGCCCTCCTTGGAACCGATGGTAACGATCGCCTCGCGATCCATGTCGAGCGTGACGCCGTAACGGGTCTCGTACCAGTGGCAGATCGCGCGCCGCAAGCGCGGTATTCCCCGGGACACCGAATACCGGTGCGTATCACCCCGTTGCGCGGCCTCGCACAACTTGTCTACGATGTGCTGGGGGGTGGCGTGGTCGGGATTGCCCATCCCGAAGTCGATGATGTCCTCGCCACGTCGTCTGGCCTCGGCTTTCAGGTCGTTTACAATGTTGAAGACGTACGGCGGTAATCTCTTTATGCGGGGAAACTGATCCATACTCCACCTGGGGTGCCCGGACGGGCCGGCGGCGCGTTCGGCCGATCAAGATGCCGTGAGATGAGCAACGCGCCAACCACGGCCGTTTGAACCGCGAACATACGGGCGAAGCGCCGCCCTGTCAATGTCGATCGGAGGACTTTCGTGAAGATTCACCTGGATACCGGCGACGGGCGGCGCCTCATTCGGGGTTACGACCCGGGCCGACTGCGCATCGACGACCTCGTCTACGAGCACAGCGTCATCCTCATGCCAGACGAGGTGGTCCCGGATTGGCGTCCCCGGCATTTCGGGGAACTCGACGCCACGAGCCTCGCGGAACTCGCCGCAGGCTCTCCGGAGATCATCCTGCTCGGCACCGGCGGCGTGCTGCGTTTCCCGCCTCCGGCCTGGCTCGCCCCGTTTATGCAAGCCCGAATCGGTGTCGAATGCATGGACACCGCCGCCGCCTGCCGGACCTACAACCTGCTCATGAGCGAGGGGCGCCGGGTGGCCGCCGGCCTGCTGCTCGCCGACCCCCCACCCTGACCGGGCGCTTCCGCCAGGACCGCGATGACTGCCTAAAAAAGCGCGTCCATCGAGTAACCGCCGCGCTCGAGCATGCCGCGCAGGCGGCGCAAGGCCTCCACCTGGATCTGGCGGACGCGTTCGCGCGTCACACCGATATCCGCGCCCACCTGCTCCAGGGTCGAGACATCGCGGCCGTTCAGGCCGAAGCGCCGCTCCACCACCTCGCGCTGCTTCTCGTTCAACTCCGAGAGCCAGGCCGCGATCTGACCATGGAGATCCTCGTCTTGCAGGATCTTCTCCGGATTCGCGGTCTTGTCATCGGCGATGGCATCGAGCAGTGAGCGGTCGGGGTCGATGTCGAGGGGCGCGTCGACCGAGGCGATGCGCTCGTTCAAACCCATCATGGCGCGCACATCGGCGATCGGCTTGTCGAGCAGGAGCGCCACCTCCTCGGGCGTGGGTTCGTGGTCGAGCTTCTGGGCCAGATGCCGGGCGGCCCGCATGTAGATGTTGATCTCCTTCAGGACATGGACCGGCAGGCGTATCGTGCGCGTCTGGTTCATGATCCCGCGCTCGATCGTTTGCCGGATCCACCATGTGGCATAGGTCGAAAACCGGAAGCCGCGCTCGGGATCGAATTTCTCGACGGCCCGTATGAGTCCGAGATTGCCTTCCTCGATCAAATCGAGCAGGGCCAGCCCGCGATTCATGTAGCGGCGCGCGATCTTCACCACGAGCCGCAGGTTGCACTCGATCATGTGATGGCGCGCCGATGAGTCGCCTTGCAAGGCCTTGCGCGCGTAATAGACCTCCTCCTCGGCCGTGAGCAGCGGCGAAAACCCGATCTCGCGCAGGTAGAGCTGAGTGGCATCGGCCTGCGGGCCGGCCGTGTCCTCGCTTTCGCGTTCCGGGGCGCCCTCGGCCGTCACCCCCCCATCGCCGGCCCCCTCCAAGGCCTCTTCTGTGTCCGTCCCCTCAAGAGCTTCCGGCTCCGGTGCCTCTACTGCATTGTCGTCCAGTTCCGATTCGACCATGAGCGGCTGTACCTCTTTTTTCTCGCTAGTGGTGTCTTACAGGCAGATAGCGCAGAGGGTTCACCGGAATCCCGCGTCGGCGGATCTCAAACTCGAGTTCCACCCGATCGGTACCGCTGTCCCCCATAATGGCGATCACCTCGCCTTGCCGCACCATCGCCCCCTCCTCGACCTCAATGCGCGCGTTATGCGCATACGCGCTTAGGTACTCATTATTTTCTTTAATGATAATAAGCTTACCGTAACCAGGAAGTCTACTGCCGCGATACACGACCCGTCCGGCGGCGGCGGCGCGCACCGGCTCCCCGGGCCGTCCGAGGATATCGATGCCGCGATTGCCCGGCCGCCCGCTGAGCGGGCCGCGCCCAAAGGTCTCTTTGACGATCCCGCGCGCCGGCCATATCCAGGGCACCGCAGACACATGCGTCGCCGGCCGTACGGGCCGGCCTTGCGCGCGCTGCGCGAGCGGCACCGGAAGAGGTCTCGGAGGGGGCGTGACGGGCCTGCCCGCGGGCCCCGGCGCCAGCTTGTCACGCCGCGGCGCGCTTAACCTTAAGCGCTCCCCCACCTCTATGCGGTAGGGTGCCGGGATATGGTTCCAGCGGGCCAGGGTGCGGTAGTCGTGCCCGGTCTCGAAGGCGATACTATATAGAGTGTCGCCCGGCAGGACCCGATAATAGCCGCGATTACCGGTAAGCGACGTGCCATCATTCTGAATGGGCGCGGGGATGCGGGCCACGCACCCGGCGAGCAGCGCAAGCAGGCACCCGGCGAACAGGGCGCGGCGCATCCTTACACGATTCCGCCCGGGAGCAGCGGCACGAAATTGACCACCTCGAGGCGTTCAAAGGACACAGCCGTGCCGCGCCGGCGATAAAGTAAGAGTTCCTGCCCTTCCCCACCTACCGGTACCACAAGACGCCCGCCTTCCTTGAGCTGACTAAAGAGCAGGGTCGGGACCGTACGCGCCGCGGCGGTCACGATGATGGCATCGAACGGCGCCTCCTCCGGCCAGCCCTCGCAACCATCGGCGTGGCGGACGGTAATATTGGTAAGCCGCAGCATCTGGAAGCGCTGGCGCGCGGCGCGTACCAGACCCGCTATGCGCTCCACGGTATAGAGATGCCCGGCAAGTCGCGCCAGCACCGCCGCCTGGTATCCGGAACCGGTCCCGATCTCCAACACCCGTTCGAGCGGTCCGGAGGTGCGCAGTGCCGCAGTCATGCGTGCCACGATGTAGGGTTGGGAAATGGTCTGACCGTGCCCTATCGGCAGGGCCGTATCCTCATAGGCGCGGCTTGCCAGGGCCTCGTCGACAAAGAGGTGCCTCGGGACCGCCGACAGGGCCGCAAGGGTCTCCTCATCGCGTATGCCCTGTTCGCGCAGCCGCCCTATGAGGCGCTCGCGGGTACGCGCCGAGGTCATGCCGGCGCCGGTACGTGATTCACCGCTCACAATGTCTCCCGGCACCAGGCCTTCAGGGCATCAAGGGTATTGTGGCGGGTCAGATCGGCGTGCAGGGGCGTGACCGAGACATAGCCTGCGGCGATGGCATGAAAATCGGTGCCGGGGCCTGCGTCATCGGCGCTCCCCGGCGGCCCCACCCAATAGATCGGGCGCCCCCGGGGATCGTGCGTGGCAATCACCGGCTCCGCCTTATGGCGATGCCCGAGACGGGTCGCCTCGAAGCCGCAGAGGTCGGCAAAGGCGACATCGGGCACGTTGACGTTCAGTACCGTGTCCGCGGGCAAGGTCTCGGGGGTCAACGACGCAAGCAGGCGTTCGATGACCGCCGCCGCGGTCGGAAAATGCACGGGATTGGGCGCGGCCAGCGACACGGCAATGGCCGGCAGCCCAAGGAATCGCCCCTCCATGGCCGCCGCCACGGTTCCGGAATACAAGACGTCATCACCGAGATTGCCGCCGTGATTGATGCCGGCGATGACGATATCGGGCTCGTGCTCAAGGAGCCCCGTGATAGCGACATGCACGCAGTCGGTGGGCGTGCCATCGACAAAGAAAAACCCGTTGGCCGCGCGCGCTACGCGTAACGGCCGCAACAGGGTAAGCGAATTGCTCGCCCCGCTGCGGTCACGGTCCGGCGCCACCACGGTGACCTCGGCGGTGCGTGCGAGATACGTGGCAAGGCATCCGAGACCGGCGGCCATATATCCGTCATCGTTGCTGATCAATATCCGCTTCACGGCTCACTGCACACGCGGCAAGGGGGACAACCACTGGGTCACGAAGGTCTGACTCATGGTCGCGCCCAAGTGCTGTGCAAAACGGGTCACAAGCCCCTCCTTCGGTGAAAAATCGACGATACGAGGCGCATTGAAGAGATGCCTGGCCACCTGCCCGACGGTCCCGAATCCGTCGATCAGACCCAACTCCCGGGCCCGATAGCCCGTCCATATCAAACCACTGAAGAGTCCGGGATGCGGACGCAGGCGGTCCCCGCGGCCCTTTTTCACGGCCTGGATGAATTGCTCGTGGATCTGCGCCAGCATCTTCTCGGCAAACGCCTTATGGGCCTTGGTAAGCGGCGAGAACGGGTCCAGAAAGTCCTTGTTGGCGCCAGCCACCAGAAGCCGCCGCGTGACACCGATCTTATGCATGAGCCGCGTGTAGCCGAACCCATCCATGAGCACGCCGACCGAACCGACCAGGCTTGCGGGATTGGCATAAATCCGGTCGGCGGCCACCGCCACGTAATAACAGCCGGAGGCGCACAGGTCTTGGACCACGGCATACACCGGGATGTGCGGATAGCGCGCCCGCAACCGCCAGATCTCGGCGTTGATGTCGCTCGCCTGCACCGGACTGCCGCCGGGGCTGTCGACATCAAGGATCACGCCCGCCGGGTGCGCGGCGAAGGCATGGCGCAAGGCGACATCGATCGGGCGGGCACTGGCCGGACCGCCCTCCTGAATGGTGCCGTCCATGCGCACCAGCGCGGTGAACCGCCCGGCAAGCCCGGTTGCGCGCATCTGCGCCCCCTCGTAGCTCAAAAACAGTGCCACGATCAAGGTGATGACCAGGAATCGGAAGGCCAGCGTCCAGCGGCGGCTGCGCCGCTGCTCGTGCAATGCCGCGAACGCGAGCTTTTCCAGCGTCGCGCGCGCCCAGTCCTCCCCCAGCCCCAAGCGATCATCCCGGTCCGATCGCCCATCGCGCCCCCCAGCGCGCTTCTCGTCGTTATCATCGCTCATCGCCCCGTCTCCTCCACGACCACCACCCCTTCTTGTTCCCGGCAGATCAAGGCCGTAAGCCCCTGATTCCGGCACGGCCCGCCCAGGCAAGCCCCGTCGGCGGGATCATAGCGCGCCCCGTGCACGGAACACACCAAAACCTCGCCTTTGTCATCAAAGAATCGCCCTTCCTGCCAATCGAGCTCCAGGCTGCGGTGCGGGCAGTGGTTGAGGTAGGCGTGTACCACCCCGCGATGGCGTACGACGAAGGCCTCGTCCCCGGACTTGAGCGCAAACCGCCGCCCAAGACCACCGTCCTCCAGCACGCCGCTCGCGCATACGACTAGGGTAGCCACGCGCACAGTTCCGGAAAGGTCTGGACGCACAACCGCGGCTCATGAATGCGCAATTCCGCAAGATCGTGGACCCCATAGGTCACCGCCACACTGTCGATGCCGGCGCGCGCGGCCATCTCAATATCGTAGCTCGTATCTCCGACCATGAGCGCATCCGCGGCCCGCACCCCGGTCTCCGCCAGTATCTCGTGGAGCATGAGCGGGTCGGGCTTGGAGCGTGTCTCGTCGGCGCAGCGTGTCGTGCAAAAAAGCGTGCGCGTCCCGCTTTCCTCAAGCGCTGCATCAAGCCCGACCCGTGACTTGCCGGTAGCCACCGCGATCCGGTAGCCACGCGCGCGCAGGCCCTCGAGCCCGGCTGCGACCCCCGGGAAAAGCGGCGTGGGCGTGTCATTCAAACGCAGAAAATGCTCCCGGTAACGGGCGGCGATCGCCCGGCGACGGGTGTCCGCCTCCCCGGGCAAGAGCCGCGCCAGGGCCTCGGCGACCCCAAGGCCTATGGTCTTGCGGATCGCCTCGTCGGCGAGCGCGCGCCATCCGCAGTCATGCGCCGCGGCCTGAAAGCAGCGCACGATACGCTCCGCGGAATCCATGAGCGTCCCGTCCCAGTCGAAAATCAGAAGTTCATAGGCCTTACGCATCAAGCGACTCCAATACACGCGCGAGATCCTTTGGCAACGGCGATTCGACATCCACGGTCTGACCCGTGGCCGGATGCGGGAATGACAGGCGCGCGGCATGCAAGAACAGGCGCGTAAGCCCCCTCTGCTTCCACGCGCCAGTGGCCTTGGGGTCCCCATAGCGCTCGTCGCCGGCCAGCGGGTGTCCGAGATAGGCGGCGTGTACGCGCACCTGGTGCGTGCGTCCGGTGCCCAGGCGGACGTCGGTCAAGGTGGCGTCGCGAAAGCGCCGGCGCGGCGTAAAGTGGGTCTGCGCGGGCTTGCCGGCGGCATCCACGACCACCCGCCGCTCGCCGGTCTCGCGGCGCAAAAGCGGCGCGTCCACCGTGCGTGTGCCGCCGGCCAGCACGCCCTGCAGGAGCGCGACGTAGTGTTTGCCAAAGCCTCCGGCGCGCAAAGACTCGTGCAGACCCCGGAGCGCCGAACGCCGCTTGGCGATCAAAAGGCAGCCGGATGTCGCGCGATCGAGCCGATGCACGAGCTCCAGGCCGCGGGCCGCCGGACGTAGCGCGCGCAACGCCTCGATGACCCCGAAAGACAGGCCGGACCCACCATGCACCGCCATCCCGGCGGGCTTATCCAGCACCAGGAGCCAGTCGTCCTCGAAGAGAATGAGATCGGCAAGCCACGCGAGATCCGGGGCCGGCGGGGGCGGCGCTTTGACCTCTATCGGGGGGATGCGCACGACATCACCGATCTGCAGGCGATAATCCGCCTTACGCCGACCCTTGTTGATACGGATCTCGCCTTTGCGGACAATCCGGTAGATGTGCGTTCGGGGAACGCCCTTTAGGACCGCCAGAAGAAAATTATCCAGGCGTTGCCCGGATCGCTCGGCATCTATCGTCACCAAGCGAACCGCCGACGCCGCCTTGTCGTGCCAAGACATCAGGGGAAGCCAAAGATTGCCGGGGCGCAACCCGGCTGCTATAGTGCGCCTTCGTATGCGTCCGATATTAGCAAGCTTTCCGGCTGCATACAAAACGATTTTCGAAGGCCGACCGTGACGGTCGCCTTGACACAAGGGTATCGCACCCCTCGCCCAACCGGAGAGGTGCTCGGATGTACGCCCCCTGGCCCGGGAGGCGGAAAGTCTACAGCGACGGGTTTCAAAGCGGATTCATGCCCTTAATCCGGGCCCTTTCTTCGCCGCCCACACTCGCGTGGACTGCCGACCTCCCTCAAGGCCGGGGTCGTGCGCCGCAACGCGGCGGAGTCAGGATTCATGAAAAGAATGCTTTTTAATGCCACCCACTCGGAGGAACTGCGAGTGGCGATCGTCGATGGCCAGAAATTGATCGATCTGGACATCGAATCGGCCAACTATCAACAAAAGAAGGGCAACATCTACAAGGCGCGCGTGACCCGCGTGGAACCCAGTCTCGAGGCGGCATTCGTCGACTATGGGGCCGAGCGGCAGGGCTTCCTGCCCTTAAAGGAGATCTCGCGCAGCTATTTCAATGGGGCCGAGAACAAGGGCGCGCAAGGTCCGGTACGCATCAAGGACGTCATCCGCGAAGGCCAGGAGATCGTCGTCCAGATCGAGAAGGAGGAGCGCGGCAACAAGGGTGCGGCCCTCACCTCCTTCATCAGCCTCGCCGGTCGCTATCTGGTGCTGATGCCGAACAACCCCAAGGGTGGCGGCATCTCGCGCCGCATCGAGGGGGAGGAGCGGGCCGAACTGCGCGATACCATGGCCCAGCTGAAGCTCCCGGACGACTACTCCGTCATCATTCGCACGGCAGGCATCGGCAAGAGCGTCGAAGAACTCCAGTGGGACCTCGACTATCTGGTGCAGTTGTGGGACGCCATCACCCGCGCAAGTGAGGACCAGCCGGCGGCCTTCCTGATCTACCAGGAAAGCAGCCTTGTCATCCGCGCGATCCGCGATTATCTGCGCAGTGATATCGGCGAAATCCTGATCGACAACCAGGATATCTACGAGCGCGCCCTGAAATTCATGCAGCAGGTCATGCCGCAGAACGTCGGCAAGCTCAAGCTCTACGAAGACGAGATCCCGCTGTTTTCGCGTTACCAGATCGAACATCAGATCGAGTCGGCATTTTCCCGCGAAGTCCGTCTGGAATCCGGCGGCGCGGTGGTATTCGACCACACCGAGGCGCTGGTCACGATCGACGTCAACTCGGCGCGCGCTACGCGCGGAAGCGACATCGAGGAGACCGCGCTCAATACCAACCTAGAAGCCGCCGAGGAGATTGCCCGGCAGCTGCGTATCCGTGATCTCGGGGGCCTGATCGTCATCGACTTCATCGATATGACGCCGACACGCAACCAGCGCGCGGTGGAAACACGCCTGAGCGAGGCGCTCAAGGCCGACCGGGCGCGCGTGCAGGTCGGGCGGATCTCCCGCTTCGGGCTCCTCGAGATGTCGCGCCAACGGTTGCGGCCGTCGCTCGGCGAGTCCAACAGCCTGACTTGTCCGCGCTGCGAGGGTACCGGTCACATCCGGAGCGTGCCCTCATCCGCCCTGCAGATCCTGCGCTTCATCCAGGAAGAGGCGATGAAGGAGAATACGGCGGCGCTGCATGTGCACCTGCCGCTCGCCACCGCGACCTTCCTCCTAAACGAGAAACGGCACGAGATCAGCGGTATCGAATCGCGTCTGGGCACACCCATCACGATCGTTCCGAGCATCGATCTCGAAACCCCGCACTACCGCATCAAACGCCTGAAGGCCGAGGAGATCGAGGCCGAGCGCATCGCGCCAAGCTATTTGATCCCGCTCGAGATCGAGCCCGAGGAACCGTCGCGCCCCTCGAATCCGACCATGGAGCGGCCGGCCGTGGGCCAACTTGCGCCGATTGCGCCGCCCCGGCCGGAGCCTGCGAACCCGCCGCCCCCCGCTCCCGCCAACGGGCTGATACGATCTTTTCTCCATCGTCTCCTGGGCGGCGGCAACACGCCCGCCCCGGCCCCGGCCCCGGCTACCGCCGAGGCCGCCCCGACGGCGCCCACGGCACGGCCCGCGCGGCCGCCACGCCGGGCCGCAACCGGCCGCAACCGGCCGCCGGCCAAAGCCCCCGCTGAAACGCGTGAGCGGCCGCGTGAGGTCGCGCCCGAGAAAGCGGAACGTAGTGAGCGCGTCGGAGACCGCCCGGCAGACAAGGGAGACCGCCCGGCACGGCCTCGGGGTCACCGCGCCCGACGCGGCGGCCGTGGTCGCCACGGCAACGAGCGCGGGGAGGCCACAGCGGCCAACCCGGAGGCCGCGAGCGAAAACCCGATGACAACGGACACCCAGGCCCCCTCCGGCGAACGCATGCGTGACACCGCCCCGATCCAGGACCGGGGCGAACATCAGCCCGCGGCCGCGCCGGAACCCGCTGCGCGCCCGGCGGAACCCGTTGTGCACCCGGAACCCGCCGCACGGCGGCCGGAGGAGCCCGAGGCGCGGCCAGTACGCGAGACCGAACGCCAGAAGACGCCGAGCGACGAGTGACACCCCTCCCAGCCCACCCCACCGGCCAAGGCCGGTGGGCTTCTTGCCCATAACCTGGGTGGGAAGCGGTTGCGCAGGGAACCAGCGCCGGCCTTAAACATGACGGGGAATATCCCTCCCCGCCCACACACCAAAACCGTCGACACCTTTATCAGAATGCGCGGAAAACCCCGCCGTTCAGGGCGGGGATGCAGAGCGCGGCGGGTAGGCGGCTCAATGCCGCCGTGCTCGCCTAATCCGGTGTTTGTTGCTGCTCGACATTGTGGGCCGCATG
>JAPTWT010000083.1 GCA_028064935.1 Gammaproteobacteria bacterium
CCTCCGCGAAGGCCTGAAGTCGGTGGCGGCGGGCATGAACCCTCTTCGACCGATATCACGCCCTCCTTGCCGACCTTGTCCATCGCCTCGGCGATGATGTTACCGATCGATTCATCGGAGTTGGCCGAGATCGTGCCCACCTGGGCGATCTCCTTATGATCCGAGCACGGGCGCGAGATCTTCTTCAGGGCGTCAACCGCCGCCGCCACCGCCTTGTCGATACCGCGCTTCAAGTCCATGGGGTTCATGCCCGCCGCCACCGACTTCAGGCCTTCGCGGAGGATGGCCTGCGCCAGAACGGTCGCCGTGGTCGTGCCGTCGCCGGCGATGTCGGAGGTCTGCGAAGCCACCTCCTTCACCATCTGCGCGCCCATGTTCTCGTACTTGTCCTTGAGCTCGACCTCCTTCGCGACCGAGACGCCATCCTTGGTGATGGTGGGCGCGCCGAACGATTTGTCGAGGACGACGTTGCGCCCCTTGGGGCCCAGGGTGACTTTCACTGCGTCGGCGAGGATGTTGACGCCGCGCAACATCCGGATGCGCGCGCTGTCACCGAATACGACTTCTTTAGCTGCCATGGTTCTTCCCTCTCTTTAAGCGTTCGTTATTTGCCGTCGATGATCGCGACTACATCTTCTTCGCGCATGACGAGCAGCTCCTCGGTGCCGACCTTGACCTCGGTCCCGGCGTATTTTCCGAAGAGCACCTTGTCGCCGACCTTGACGTCGAGCGGGCGCACCTCGCCGCTCTCTAGGATCTTGCCTTTGCCCACGGCCACGATCTCGCCCTGGATCGGCTTTTCCTTGGCCGTGTCGGGAATCACGATGCCACCGGCGGACTTCCGCTCTTCTTCCAGGCGGCGCACGATCACGCGGTCGTGCAGGGGGCGAATATTCATGCTCAATTCTCCTGTTTGTGGGTGAGGCTGCGCTTTCATAGGAATCTCCTTACTCTTAGGAAACCGCAATACCTGGAGTATCCGTGCTTGCTAGCACTCATCTCAGGTGAGTGCTAATCATAAACAAGGCCAATCTCTTGTCAAGCCCATCTAATCGCGGTACGAGCGAAACCGGCCCTCGAGCGGCTCCCGGGGACCGCCACCGGCCATCGGCGGCGACGCCCCCGGCGGGCGCCGCAGGGCGCGCCGCGCGGGCCCCACCAACAAGGCAAGCGCCAGGAGATCCGAGAAGAACCCCGGGAAGATCAAAAGCAGACCGGCCAGGCCCAGGGCCGCCCCTTCCCAGACCGCCTCGTGCGGGAGCCGGCCGTGAGACAGGGCGGCGCGCACATGGCCAAAGGTACGTACCGGCGAAAGCCGCAGCAACGCAAGCCCCGCAACCGGGCCGGCCACCAAAAGCCCCAGGGTCCACCATGGCCCGATCGCCTGCCACACGAGCACGATCACGACCACCTCGACGAGCGGCAAAAACACGATAAAACGCAGCAGCCGCGCGATCATGCCAGCACCCCGGCGCGGACATCGGCGGCCGGCCACAGGGCATCGACCTCAGCCAGGATCCTGGGGATGGCCGCCGTGAGGCGATGATCGCCGCCGGCCACGACCTTAAGGCGCTTGTCCGGGGCGTGCACATGGCGCAGAAAATCCTCGCTCACGGCCAGCGGCACGACCTCATCGCAATCCCCATGGATCATGGTCAACGGGCAGGGGAGGGTGACCGGCACCGACAAGACGTCATGGACGGCGGCGTCCTCGATCAGACGGTAGCCGAGCCGATAGACCGTTCCGGGTGGACCATAGGGGTCCGGGAGCGTCAACTGGCCCTCGCTGCGCCATTGCCGGCGCAGGTCTTGCGAGAGGCCGGCGTAGTAGCGCTGCAGGAAATTGAAGGCCGGGGCGAGCAACACGAGGCCAGCCACCGGGATGCGCCGCGAGCGCGCCATGAGCACCGCGAGCCAGGCGCCCAGGCTGGATCCGACAAGGATCAGCGGCCGCGGTGCATAGAGCGCGGCCACCGCGAGCGCGTCCTCGAGCCACCCCGAGAGGGTCTGCTCCACAAACACCCCGGTCGACGCGCCGTGCGCGGCCAGATCAAAGCGCGCCCACGAATAGCCGCGCGCCTGCGCGTGGCGGGTGAGCGCCGTGGCCTTTTCACCGGCGCAGTGGGAACGAAAGCCGTGCAGGAACAGTCCAACAGGGCCATAACCTGCGTCAGCCATTCGTCCCCGGATCAGGATATCCGGACGGGTATTGAGGGAGAACGCGGTCTCGAGCACGTAAGGCTATTCCGGATATCAGCAAGAGGTTATGGTATAAGAAGCGCGGCACACACGCGAATTGCGCGTCCGACGCTACGACGATCCACTTCACTGGCGCCTGCATACTGCGAGCCCCGGCATCAACCGGACCACACCGGCCCGGCGTGGGCCGCGCGGCTTGCATGGGACTTTAAGATGCGCGAACCGACAAGGAGTTCCCCGCGCGGCAAGCAGTCGCCGCCCTGCAGCGAGGCCAGGCCGTGCCCCAAGAGGCCCTGATCGTTTTCAGCACCTGCCCGCGAACCGAGGCGCCCGGGATTGCGAACGCGCTTGTGAATGAAAGGCTGGCGGCCTGCGTCAACCTCGTGGATGCCGTGCAATCGGTGTACCGCTGGCGCGGGCAGGTGGAGACCGCCACGGAAACGCTTTTGATCATTAAAACGACCACGGATCACTATGACGAAATGGAACGGCGCCTGCGGGCCTTGCACCCCTACGAAGTCCCGGAGATTGTGGCGGTCCCGATCGCCGGCGGCTATCCGCCCTACCTGCAATGGCTTGAAGACACTACTCGCCCTTAGCCTCGCGATCACGGCGGTACTGACCACGATCCCCGGCGCGCGCGCCGCCACCCACGGCGGGCCGCTCGCGGCCTTCAAGGCCTTCTTCAGTCATCGCCAGAAGCCGTTCCTGAAACGCAGCCAGGCCTATCGCCTGACGCTGAGCGCACCCGGCACCAACGAACTGTTGGCCCACTTTCGCATCGCCCGTGGCTATTATCTCTATCGCAACAAGATCCGCTTCACGCTGGCATCGCCCCGCTATGGCGTGACCCTGGGGCCGGTGGCCATGCCGCCTGCGAGCGTCGAGAAGAACCGGGTCCTGGGCACGCTGCTCATATACAAGAAGTCCTTTACGTTGCCCCTGCCCTTGACCGGCGCGCACCCCAACCAACGCCTGATCGTTCGCGCCCACTATCAAGGTTGCGCCATCGCCGGCATCTGTTATCCCCCGGTCACGCACACCCTGGTGGTGCGGCTGCCGGGCCAGACCGCGGCCTTGAACGCGGCCCATGAGGCCCCGGCGGCGCGCGCGCCCATGGCGCCACGCACCCCGGGCCCCGCTGCCGGGACTTGGTTCTGGGCGATCGTGAGCGCCTTTGGGATCGGATTGCTTTTGACTTTCACCCCATGCGTCCTGCCCATGATCCCGATCCTGTCTGGCATGCTCGTCGGCCGCGGACAAGAACGTCTCACCAAGCGCCAAGGTGCCGGGCTTTCGGTCGCCTATGTGCTCGGGACCGCCACCACCTACGCCGGTGCCGGGGCGCTGGCGGGGGCCACCGGCCAACAACTACAGGCCTACTTCGAGAACGCCTGGGGCATCGGGCTCCTCAGTTTGCTGTTCGTGCTCATGGCGCTTTCGTTGTTCGATCTCTACACGCTGCAGATGCCAGGCTTCATCCAGAGCCGGATCGCCGCGCGCAGCGCCGGCGTCAACCGCCGCTCGCTGGCCGGCGCCTACATGCTCGGCCTTGTGTCCGCCCTGGTCGTGGGGGCGTGCGTTTCCCCCCTCCTGGTGTCAGCGCTGGCTGTGGCGATCTCGAGTCACAGTGCCGGGCTTGGGGCGGCGATCATGTTTAGCATGGCGCTCGGCATGGGTGTGGTGCTGGTGGCCCTGGGTATCGGCGCCGGCTACCTCCTGCCCAAGGCCGGCCCCTGGATGGATACCGTCAAATACGCCTTCGGCGTGCTGCTTTTGGGGGTTGCCATCTACCTGCTCGGGCTCTTGCCGGCGGTGCCCGTGCTGCTGCTATGGGGCATCCTGCTGATCATAGTCGGCGTCTATCTCGGTGGCGGCCGGCTCGAGCCGGGGGCCAGCGGGTTTCGCAAGCTGCGCGCGGGGCTCGGGGTGGTGTTGCTCGTCTGGGGGGTCCTGGCGCTCGTCGGGGGCCTGCAAGGCAATCGCGACCCCCTGCACCCGTTGACCTTCCGCAGCGCCGGCGTGACCCGCGCCGGGACCCACGCCCTGACATTCCGCAAGGTCACGTCGCTTGCGGCGCTCGATCAGGCGCTCGCGCGCGCCGCCCGCTTAAACGAGCCGGCGCTCGTGGATTTTTCGGCAAGCTGGTGCGTGGATTGTACGCGCCTGCGGCGCGAGACCTTCCCCGATCCGCGCGTCCAAAGGGCGCTGCGCGGCTTTATGCTGATTGAGGCGGATGTGACCGAGAACACACCGGCGACGCGTGCCATGAAGCGGCGGTTCGGGGTTCTCGGGCCACCCGCGATCCTGTTCTTCTCGGCGCAGGGACGACCCTTGCGCCAAAAAGACTTTTACGGCTACAAGGGTCCACGGGCGCTCGCGCGCCTCGCGCATGAGGTGAAATCGATATGAAGGGACGCAGTCACGCGGTCTGGGCCGCGGCAGTCATCGGGGCCCTGGCGGCCGGTTTTGCAGTCGGCCGTTACGCGGCGCCCCATGCGCACGCGCATGCCCGGCACAGCATGCGCGTGCACTTCACCCTGCCCGACCTCGCTGGCAAACCGCGCACCCTCGATCACTGGCCGGCCAAGGTCTACCTGGTCAATTTCTGGGCCCCCTGGTGCCCGCCATGCCGCGCCGAGATCCCGCTCCTCATTCGCACCGCCCAGGCCGATAAGGCCCGCGGACTCGTGGTGGTCGGTATCGCCCTGGACCGCAAGGCGAAGGTGGCGCGCTTTGTTCACGCCCACCATATCCCCTATCCGGTGTTGCTCGGTGGAGAGCGCGGGCTTGAGATGCTGGCCCGCCTCGGGGACATGCAGGGCGCCATCCCGTTTAGTCTGCTGGTCACGCCCCACGGGCGCATCTTAACCGGTCAACTCGGGGCGTTTACCCGGGGCACGCTCAAGGCGGCCGTCGCCACCGCGTTTAAGAGACGGTGATTTGCCGGGAATTGCGGCGAAAAGCGGGTAACTGGACAAGAACGGCGGATACGGGCACAATGCGCGCACCGGGGACGTCCCGGCGGGAAACGCATGGCTGATCTGCTCGTACTGAATGGTCCCAACCTCAATCTCCTCGGCACCCGCGAGCCGCGCCATTACGGCACCGACACCCTGGCCGTGATTGAGGGGCGCCTGGCGGCGCTGGCCGCCGACATCGGACACAGCATCGCGTTTTTTGCAGAGCAATGCCGAACACGAGCTCATCGCGCGCATCCATGAGGCGGCCACCGACGGCACGCGCGCCATCATCTTCAATCCCGCGGCGTTTACCCATACGAGCGTCGCCCTGCGCGACGCCCTGGGGGCGATCGGGTTGCCGTTCATCGAGGTCCATCTCTCAAACATCCACGCCCGCGAGCCGTTCCGCAACCGATCCTACTTCTCGGATATCGCCGCCGGCACGATCAGCGGGCTCGGCGCCTTGGGTTATGAGCTGGCCCTGATGGCGGCCATTTCCTACTTGCAACCTAGGTAAACATCCCGTGGACATCCGCAAAGTCAAAAAACTGATCGAAATGCTCGAGGCCTCGCACCTGGGCGAGATCGAGATCAAGGAGGGGGAGGAGTCGATCCGCATCAGCCGGGGATCCTCGGCAGCCGCCGTGCCGGCCGCCCCGGTACCGATGTCGGCCCCGCTGGCCCCGGCAGTCGCCCCGGCGGCGGCAAGCGCCGAACCGATGGCCGCGAAGCCCATGCCGAACGGGCATCCCGTGTGCTCGCCCATGGTCGGCACGTTTTATCGCGCGCCATCGCCGGATGCCCAGCCGTTCGTGGAGGTCGGCACCTCCGTGAACGTCGGGGATCCGCTGTGCATCATCGAGGCCATGAAGATGCTAAACGAGATCGAGGCCGACCGCGCCGGGGTGATCAAGGCCGTCCTCAAGGAAAATGGCCAGCCCGTCGAGTACGGCGAAACGCTG
>JAPTWT010000336.1 GCA_028064935.1 Gammaproteobacteria bacterium
CGGCCACCCCTGGGCGATCGGAGAGACGTTTGGGAGGGAACCGCTCCTGATGGACCAATGCGAGGTCGCGTGGTCGCAGTCTCCCGCCGGTGCGACCCTGACCCTACAGACCAGCGGCCCGGTTTCGCATGACTTCATCGATCGCGTTCGGGACTGCTTGGGAGCCGCGTCTCATCTCACGCTCGATCGGGGGTGCGCCGAACTGTGGGATCTCGAGACGGGCGATCTCTCCCACATGCTGACGCGGATTCCGTTTGGCCCCACGGAAAGGGAGCGGACGTTGGCGCGGGTCGAGGCGGCCCTGGACCAGGTATGCCAGGACCTTGTCGAGTCGATACCGGCGTCCTCGACGTCGCCGGCGCACGCAGGTGCGGAAATCCGCGAGCTCCTGTTTCTGGTAGCCCCCGTCTTGACAGACAAGCTTTCGCGAGCGGCCGAGAGTGAACCGGATGGACCGAAGCCGTCGCTTTAGCGGGGGCGCTCACGAGACGAGAGGGCGCACCCATGAAACGAACAGTTCCTCATGACGCAGGCGGGTGACCTATGCCAATGCAGGGCGTAAGCAGAATTCTCAATGTCGCGACGAAGATCTTCGCGATCTTCGGCGTGCTGGTGGTGGCCGCGGGCACCGTCGGTTGGTGGTTGGCACCGACCCAGCCCGCATCACGCCCCGCTCTTGCGGGCCATGGGGCGGGCCGGCGTTCACGCATGGCGCTTGCCCGTCTGGTCCAGGAGGCGTCCCGGGGCCAGGCCGGTATCAAGCGGACCTTTGCAGGACCGGACGGGCTGACCGGCCTGGTCTTGTCGCCCAGCGGGTCGGTGGCGTGGACGAATGGCCGCTACGTCTTTCTGGGTGCGGTATTCGATGCCAAAGGGCGCAATTTGTCCCTATTGGCGCAGCAGGCGATTTCGCCCCAGCGTTTTCTTTTTCCCACCCACGCCTCGGCGGGCCTGCTGCTTGGGACGGCAGGACCGACGTTGACGATGGTCGCCGACCCGAACTGCGCCTTTTGTCACCGGGACTGGGTGCGCGTTCTGGCCCCCCGCATTGCGGCGGGCACATTGCGTGTGCGCATCGTGCCGGTGGCGATCGTCGACCCCGCCACGGCGCGTGTGCGGGCCGCTGAGATCCTGAGTGCGCCGGATCCCGGACGAGCCTGGGTACAGGATGAGCGCGATTTTCATGAGACGACGGAGCAGGGGGGATTGCCCGTGCAAGGCGTTACCGTGGCCCCCGTGGCCTTGGCGGCGGTGGAGAGCAATACCGCCGCCTTTTTTGCCTCCAGCCACGGGACGGCGGCCACGCCGACCTTCGTCTACCACGGTCGCCGGCACGTGGGCTATCTGAGCGCGCCGGCATTACGCGCCTTTTTGGCGCAGGGAGCGGTTGATGGGGATTCGCGTCATGAGTAGATCCAATATCCAGGTCTATGTCGCTGGCCCCGATGTCTTTGCGCCTCATTGGGATACGTTCCGCCAGGAGATCACCCAGTACGCCGGCGAGCGCGGCATCACACCTATTTTTCCGCACAGCCAGCCCGATGATGGCCCGGCGGACATCTATCGGTGCAATACCAGGCTGATCCGACAGGCGGATGCGGTCATCGCCAACCTTCAGTGTTTTCGGGGGTCGGAGCCGGATTCAGGAACGGTCTTCGAGGTGGGTTTTGCCGTTGCGCTCGGCCGGCCCGTGTGGGGATTCAATGCCGCCGGCCTCTATCATGAGAAGGTGGCCGAATACTACGGGTTGAGTCCGGATGGCGCATCCCCAATCACCTGCAAGGCCGGTTATGCGGTCGAGAGCTTCGGCCAAGACCTGAACTTGATGCTCGCGATTCCGGTCAGGTTGCGCGCCACGTGGCAAGAGGCCCTTGACGAGATCCATTCGGCGGAATCGTTTCAGGATGCTAAACCCAATTCCCAGGAGTGGCTTGCCCGGAAGAATTCGCGGTAGCGGCAATTCCCGCCGACAGCACAGCGGCCATAGACAGGACCATCGGAAACAGTCCACAGTAGAGCGGCAAGCGGTCGTCGGTAAGCGAAGGAACGGGTTATTGGGCTCGACCGTCCAGTTTGCGTACCGGCTCCCTCAGGACCCCGGCTTTCGGCGTCGCTTCGCGGCCACGAAGGTCATGAAGTCGCGAACTTCGTCCCACTCGGCGCCGGTGAATTGAGCGCTTCTGGCGACCGCCTCGATATCGCGCGGTATCACCCGACCGGTCTTGTCCCCAGCCTTCTCCTTGAGGTAGCCAGCGGCCACCAGCAGCGTTTCGTAGGGCACTTCGTAAAAGGTCGCCAGCTTTTGTAGAACTTCCGGTGCCGGCTTCGCCGCAATTCCGCGCTCAAGCTGAGACAGATATTCGTTCGAAACACCGGTCTGCCGCTCTACCTCACGCAAACTGAGATTGCGGCTCTTCACCTGCCGTAGACGCGCGAGCTCCTCTCCAAGCTTCGATGCCATGGCCACCACTCTTAAGTTTAAGAATATTCAGGCTATTATATTCTGTTTGCGCATGATATCAAGCAATGCTTGATATTGAGCGCAATGCGTGGTATACTACGCATTGCGCAGTTAAGTACAGCCTGGCTCTCGCAACGAGCCGGCGTGATTGACCACTTCAATGAGCAACGGAGGCCTATTATGGCAGAGCAAAGTGAGAAATTTGTCGAGGTCCGCGTCGTGACCACGTCTGGCGTCTATCCCGAGTCCGGCTTCGACCGGGTGCAGGAGAAGGAGCTGGTCAGCAGGCTCCTCAAGAAGACGGACGAAAAACTTCACATCACCAGCACCATCGGCTGGGTCGCTGTCGTGGCGGGCCGCAAGATCATGATCGAGCGGTCGTTCGCCGAGAACGGGCTCAACGGCCGCGTCGAGATCGACTGGGGTCCCGATCACGGAGCCGGTGGCAATGCATGAGGGGTTATCGCGCGCGCTCTTCGAGGAAGAAGTAGGCAAACTGCCCTCCGCGTTGTTCGAATCTCGCGGCTGGACGCTATTCTCGAAAGCCTATCCCCTGCTCGATGTCGGCTTTTCCTCCACGGATGGCGCGCGTCTCCGCTTCCGCCTGCGCTGTAATGATTGGAACGACTTGCCGCCGTCGGTCGATTTCTTCACCTGGGAAGGCCAGCCGATGCAAGCGATCGAGCGCGACCCTGCCGGCGTCTTTAACAACTCGTTGCATCCGATCACAGGCCGGCCTTTCGTGTGCATGAAGGGGGTACGCGAGTACCACACGCATCCCAGCCACACGGGGGACCGGTGGGACGGGATCAAAAATGACCCACGTTACTCCCTGGGCGGCATCCTCACGCAGCTCTGGCATGCATGGAAGGATATCCACAAATGACCATTGATCCCGTTGAAATCTCCATTCCCGTGATCGCCGAGACCATCCGCTTGCTGCGCGAAGCCCGGGAACGCGAATGTGTCTTGCTGTGGCTAGGACGCCGCAAGCACGGCATTCAGTGCGTTGTCGGAGTCTACCGCCCGATTCAGAAAGCGGTCATTGACTACTTCGAGATCCCGCGCCAGGGCATGGCCGAGCTGATGAGCCACTTGCACACGCACCGCCTCTATGTCGCAGTGCAGGTTCACACCCACCCCGAAGAGGCCTTCCATTCTCTCGTGGACGACGAGTGGGCCATTGTTCGCCATTGTGGCGCGCTCTCTATTGTCGTGCCGTGGTTCGCCGCGACCGTAACGCCGGCAAACTTCACCGACGTGGCCGCGGTGTATCAGCTCGATTCCGCCAACGCGTGGAACCGCGTCGAGGAACCGTCCCTCTCAGCCATTCTGCGGATTGTCCCATGACTCTGACGCGCAACCAGGAGAACGCCAAGACACTCGCTGCGCTCCTCGGCATCGAGGAGGCGGACGCCGCCCAGCGTCTCGGGCTGCGCATTGCTGTCACCTTTGATGCCTCCCTCGGCCCGGCGCGCGCGCTGGCTGAGCACGTAATCGCATTGCTCGGCCGCACCGTCGCTCGGGCGGGGCCACCCGATCACGAACCCTGCGCCGTAGAGGTTGTGCTCGGCGATCGTCTCCCCTTAACGTCCGCTGCCCGTATCGTCTCGGCCGCGCAGGTCGACGGCGAATTCCGTATCCACATCGGTCCGCCGTCCGGCACTGGCGGGGACATTCCGGCGCTTCCGAGGCCCCTCCTCATCATCGCAGCCTGTCATCTCGCCGCAGCGGCCGTTGCCGCCGCTTTGGGCAGCGAGCTTCCCATCCAGTGCTCCAACCCCATCATCATTCCATGGACCAAGCTGTTTGGCCCGGACCTCGATTGCCTCGAAGCTCCGGTCAATATCGGCGAGGTTTATCTTGCGGGTGCTGGCGCGGTCGGGAACGGCTTCCTCTACGCGCTGCAGGAGGCCGACCTCGTCGGCACGCTCTATGTCGTCGATCCCAAAAAGATCGGCGCAGGCGCGCTGAACCGCTGCCTCCTGCTGCAGGAAGCCGATATCAATGAGCCCAAGGCGACCCGCCTCTGCCAGCGTGTTCAGCCGGCTCTCCCGAAGCTTAGGCTGATACCAAAGGACGTGACACTCGGCCAAGCTCGCGGAGAGCGCGGCGCCGACTTCCTGATCGATCGGCTCGTCGTCGCCGTCGACAGCCGCGGCGCGCGGCGGAGCCTTCAGACGGAGCTCCCCGGTGCAGTATTCGATGCTTCCACGACCGACATCCGAGAAGTTGTCCTCCACTTCAATCGGCAGCCTACGGAGCTTGCGTGCCTTAGCTGCATCTATCCGGTGAACGAGCGCGAACGGAAGCACGACGAAAATGTCGCTGCCGCCCTTGGTATTACGGTCACGGATGTCAGGGCGGGCTTCATCGGTCACGCAACAGCCGCTGCGATCTGCCAGCGCTTTCCCGACCTGCGGCCAAGCGATCTGCATGGGCGCGCCTTCGACACGCTCTACAAGGAGCTCTGCGGCGTCGGAAAGCTCAAGGCCGATGGGGGAGAGCAGGTACTGGCCCCATTCGCCTTCGTCTCGGTTCTGGCTGGTGCTCATCTCGCCGTTGAGTTTCTGCTGCGGATCATCGACCAGAATGCCGCCAACCGTTTCAACTATTGGCGCGTCAGTCCGTGGCACAGTCCAGTTCCGGCGCTGCGGCAGGTGCGCGGCCGGGAACCACACTGCGATTTCTGCGGTAGACCGATCGTACGCGCGACGATCGAGCGATTCTGGGGTCAGGCACCCGTCGCTGCAGATTTGTGACCGTCCGCCGGGCGGAGGAATCTCTCGTCGCCTTTGCTTACATTTCCCTCAATTGGCTCAAAGGCCATATTGAACCGGCTTCTCATGTCCACTTCCGCCGCGGGCTTCGACAGATTGTTGAATGCGATTTGAGCAATGCGCAGCCCCGGATAGAGGGCTAACGGTATTTGCCCGAGATTCGCGAGTTCGAGCGTAATGATCCCCTTGTAACCCGGGTGTATCAGGCTCGCAGTTGCAATGCTGAGACCTTCCCTTGCCCAGCATGATCTCGCCGTCACGGTGCCTTGCAGGTCGGCCGGCAGCTTTACCCATTCGAGGGTTGGAACCAGCGCGAGCATTCCCGGGTGCAGTAGGAACTGCTGTCCAAAAGGCGTCTCGTAGCGCTCATGCTTTTGCCGGCGTGCTTGTTCGGCCGCGTAGTCGCCGGCGGTGCCATCGGTGTGAACGAATCGCCTCGGGTCCACATGCGACAAGCCCCGCGCGCGCACCATTAGGAAAACATTCCCCAATCGCATGTCGATCGATGACGCCCCGATTTGTTCGCTGTCCAGGATCGGAGAAACCACAAGGTCCCCCTTCCCAATGCGCTTCAGGACCTCTGACTTCGTCAGGGTGCTCACGCCGTCTTGCTCCCTTGATGAAGGTTGATCGCCCGCTGCTGGAGCAACCCAAGTTCGCACAGCTTGTTGTTCTGAAGAAACTCTCGGCTGACTTCAGATACGGCACTCGCCGCGCCACGACTCGCCGCGCCACGCTTCTCCGACACCATCCAGCCGGCAAAGAGAATGTGCCGAAAGTCCAGCGCCTGATTGGCCGGCATCGCAGACCCACTGAGGTCAGCACCGCACGGCGGGATATGCTGCTCAAGCATATGCACGAGCAGCAGCAGCGCCTTCTCAT
>JAPTWT010000021.1 GCA_028064935.1 Gammaproteobacteria bacterium
CTTTCGCCCGGGACCGATCAGGCGGCCCTGCAGTGGGCTCGCGATGCGAAGGTCGAGTGCTATGGGGTGGTGACCACGAAACAAGAGGTCCCCGCAGGCCGGCCCCCTAAGGACGTCCACATCCTGGCGATAGGAGAGAGTACCGAGGGGGACTCGCCTCACGCACGTTGGGTAGAGGCCGCCGATGATTACAAGCTCCTGAAGGCCGACTGCTTGGTGGCGGTGTGGGATGGGGGTCCTGCCCGGGGCGAGGCCGGAGGCTCTGTGCGTCTCATCGCCGAGGCCTTGCGCCGTCAGATCCCGATCGTTTGGATTGCCCCCCTATCGCCCTCGGCCTCGAGCGTGCGCCTTTCGCAGATCGCGATGGGCCCCGCCGCGGCCTTGGTGGACCCTCTGCGCCCCGAGACCATGCGGCGCCTCTTTGAACCACCCCTAGCCCTCGCAGATCTTGCGCAAGCCCTGACGGCACGGCGCGCCCAGGAGAAACAGGCCGTAGACGCCGATCCCCTAATGAGACTCCTCACCCAGTTTGAGCTTGACCCGGGGGATAGCCGCCCCCTCACGGGTTTTTGGCATTCCCAATTCTTTGCCCTCGTTGTGATGGGAGGACCATATCGACGGAAGCGCGCTGGGCAACGGCGCCGGAATCCGTGGGCGCGCCGTCGGGGCGGCGCCACGGCCGCGCAGGATCCGGCGGCAGGGAAGACTCGGGATAACGAGCTGTCTTTCGCCCAGATGGACCGGGCCGCCAGCTACACCGCATCCCTTTATCGCGACCGAGTCGTGCTCACCCATCTATTGTCGAGCTTCGCCGTGCTGGGAGCGGTGGCCGGCGCCATCAACTGGCTCCAGCTCGGGGACTTTTTTTGGGGGATGTGGGAGCTTGGCGCGTTAGTGACCGTGGGGCTGATCTTGCGCCGCGACCGGCGCACGGGCGTACCAAGCCGCGATGCTTGGCTATTATCCCGACAGACCGCTGAGCTGCTGCGATTGAGCGGTTTGCTCTATCCGTATCTTGCCAGTCTTGCCCCCCTGCATCGGCGCCCGTTCCTCGCGGGGGCCCCGGATAACGAGGCAGGCCTGGACGCCGAGGACCAAGAGGCCGCAGCTTTGGAGCCTTCCCGGACCACCGGTTCCGTTCCGCGGCTTTTTCTCCGCAGTGCCGCGCGCTGGTGGGTCGGACAACGGCTCCGCGAGGCCAAACCCCCGAGCGCCGCCTCCGGCCCAGACTATTGCCTGAGCGATGCGGTGGCGAGCTTACACGACGCGCTCAAGACCTTTCTCGCCGAGCAAAAGGCCTACCACACCAGCGCGGCGCAGAAATACGAGCTCACGCACCACCGTCTGCATCGCGCCACGCAGTCCGTGTATTTCGTGGCTCTGGCCGTGGTGCTTTTGCATCTGCTGCGCTTTGTTATCTTAGGGATGGGGCCCGCCACCACGGGCCTGGTCCTCACGGATTTTGCGCACTGGGTCGCTGACCAAGACTGGCTCCTTTTGTTGACCGCGTTTTTCCCAGCCTTGGCCGCGGCCCTTCATGGCATCATGTCGACCTTGGAGTTCCAGCGCTTGGCGCAGAATTCCACGCGCACGGCGCACCAGTTGGGCGGGATCCTGGATGATCTCGACCGCGCAGACCTCGACCCTATCGCCCTGCGCGCCCGGGCGGTGTGGGCGATCGAGACCCTGTTTCATGAGCATGATCGCTGGGCCGAGCTCATGTCCGTCCAGAACTTAGGCATTCCCGCCTAAAGGAGCGCTCATGCCTTCATGGCCCGACCTCTCCCAAGACCCCGGCGCCTTTCAGGCCCGCAAACGCCCAATCGCGCTGGCCGTTACCTTTGCCGACGCCCCGGGCACCTTGCTCACCCGGGAAGGGCCCGTGCGCTATGAGGCCGGGGATGCCCTGCTGACAGGAACCCTGGGTGAACGGTGGCCCATTGGCCGCCACCGCTTCGAGGAGACCTACGAGCCATTGCCGGGCACCGCCTTAGGACAGGCCGGGAATTACCGCAAACGGCCGCTTGTGATATGGGCGTGGCCGGCCGATCGCGCACTCGATGTGCCCTTGTCGGCCGGCCAAGGTGTCCTGCGCGCGCAGAGAGGCGATGTGATCGTGCAGTACGCCCCCGGGGACTGGGCGGTGGTGGGGGAGGCGATCTTTGCGGAAACGTATGAGAGGTTGGATTAGGGAGGCGTGAGAAGCGCGCCTCTGTCTGAATTATGGTCGGCCTTGGTTGCGCAGTCTCGCGCTATGCGGGCCGGTTCGGTACGCGAGCGCTTAGCAAGGACTCTATCTCGCATCTTATCCGGCCCGCAAACCTTGCCTATAAGACGAGTGTTGGCATGGTCGGGTAGAGTGTTTTGAGCCACCCCTGAGGGTCCTGCGTGGATTCCATAAACAGCTTGATAAGGCCGGCGCTACTGGGATTACAAGGGACGCACGGGTCGCTCAAGATATGGCGGACCTCCTCGAAGGCGAGAGAGTGTATCCTCTTGGATTCGTCGCTGCCGCATTTCCATTTTGCTATTCTTTGGCCCTCCGTCGGGTCGTTCACTAAATAACTCAGGCCAAAAATTCGCGGGTCTTGGACGACTATGAGAAACGAAAATTCGGCACGCAGACTCACGAGGTCCGCCACCACGCCGAGGAAGTGAATTGACGTGAGCCCTTGGTCGAGGGACGCAGATATTTGCTGAAACCCCTCTGAGCCCTCGTGCCCTGCCCGAGCACCCTCCTGGTTCTCACAGGTCATATCAATATCGCCAAATATCTCTTCGAGAAATTCCCGTATCAGGGCAAGCCGCATGTCGAACTGCTTTTTGATATGTAGTCTGTTTTCGTTTTCGGTGCCATAGATCTCAAAGCCACCCGCAGGAGGAAATTGCCAAAAACCGGGCGCTGAAGCGACCTTGCCGCTACGCTCCATGGCAAGGATCTGCCAGCCTTTGCTACCCGGCGCATCCCGCGTCACCACCAGTCCTTGCACGCTTATAAGGGGAAAGAAAGGCTCTTCCGAAGACAGATGCAGCGCACGACGTGGCTCCACTACGCTGTCCAATAAGGATGTGATGGGTCGCAAGACCCTGTCGTACTGGGGTGCAGGCGTCGCGTCGCGTTCTTGAAACTGCTTGCAGAGGGCAAAACCTAGTACGTGGCTTGTGAGGCAATTCTCTCCGTAGGTACAGAGGCGCGCTTTGTACTCTGCGACCTGATTGTTGCCGTCAAGAGTAAGGCCTGCCAGCGCGAATCCCCGCATATTCCAGCGCCGTACACGTCTCGTGTAGGACAGCAACTCAAAATACCTCGCCCGCAGCTCGCCACATTCCCCTGCGAGAACCCAGTCTGGTATGGGAATCTGAGGAGAGGCATTGAGGTCCGGGAGTTCTTGGGGATCTCGGAACTCGGGCGGCTCGGAGTTGATCTGTTCATGTGCGAATAAAAGATCGGGGCGGGCGGCTCGGTAGCAAACGATAGGGTAGCGCGTATCAGCAATGGAGGGGAAGAAATCGGGCTGCCGTGCCCCGGCATACATTGGTACGTCGTCCGAGACTTGGGGGCGATACAATTCATATAAATATGCGCATTGCCAGTGGCGATAAGCGGCGCTTGTGAGCGTGTCCTCGATCTTTCGCCACTCGCTCGCGGCCTCTGTTTTCGTTGACGAGCAGTCGAGGCGGCTCACCAATTCCTCGATGAAGGCGTCGAAGTATTTATTGTTATGAATAACAGCGTTCAGATTGGAAACGGGCCGGATGCTCAGAGGAAAGGCCTCCGAGGACAAGTCCAGTTTTTCGTTCTCTGCCACCAGAATGATGCGCCGCTCAGCACGGATGGCTTCCTCAATTTCTCGTCGGCAGTAGTCTTTTGGATCGGCGTTGCAGCGCTCTAATGATCCCGAAGTGAGTAAGAGTACAAAATTATGGCAGTTTTGTATTGTAATACGGAGTTTTTCATGAAAATCTTCGCATTGCCTTAAGTCGTCATGGTCAAGAAAAATAGAGAAGCCTCTCCCAGCCAATTTCTCCTTTATGAGTCGCGCAAGCGATCCTCCTAGATCGTGACGATAGCTGAGAAAGACGTCGTATCGTATGGGTCTTGGGCAATGGACAGTCATGAGCATCTTTGCGTGGTGGACCTGGACGATTATAGCCTTCCTTGCTGCCGACAACGAATAGCCCAGAGGGAACCCCTTCGGGAACCGGTGACGCTGTGGGCAGGTGTTGTTTTTCGGCATGATTGCACCGACGATGGCAAATTCGGTAGGGACGACCCGGAAGGCCTGGGCCGCGCGCTTGGCCGCGCGCTTGGTCTTGCCGCTCATCACCTTGTCACCTGTGATCTTGGTGCCCGGGCACAGACCTAACCAACTCGTGAAGTGTCCAACCGTGGGAAACCGGGACATATCCGTACCCGTCTCCGAGAGGACCGCAAGTGCGGTGGTCACGTTGATGCCGTCGATACGAGTGAGGTCCACCCCGCACATTTTGAACAACTGGGTGCGCAGATCG
This sequence comes from Gammaproteobacteria bacterium, assembly GCA_028064935.1. Next base: position 4,513 of record JAPTWT010000021.1, read on the forward strand.
CCCTTCGGGGCGTTGCGAGCATTGTTGCGCTTTTTGCTCTTGGCGGGTTCGCCGTCATGAGTCTGCAGGCCTTGCAACTGCTGCGCGATCTCTCGGTCGCATTCGGCGACTTGTGTGCCGATGAAGTCGAACATCGCGAGGGCCTGCTGAAGGGAAAACACATGCTCAGGGCGCCAATTCCCCCGCAGGCTCTTGGCGATCTCGTCCCCGCTGGCCCGGATGCGCACGTCTTTCATCAAAGCCAGCACTTGACCATCGCGTTCCCCGGCGACGATGGCGCGCAGGATCCTCTGGCCCGTCTCCCCCACGACATCGGAGATCACGTTGGCTAACTGAACATTCATCTGCGTGAGGGCCTTTTGCATGTGTTGCACCTGTCGGCCCTGAGATTTTCAGGAGCATGCCGCGCTGCCGCCACAGCGCGCGTAGCGCACAGACCGCGTCGGCGGGACGGAAGGCCCCGCGGAGCAGACCATAAGTCATGAGCTGTTGCAGCCACTGGCAGTCCAGGACGTCGGACTTGCGGCCCGAGACGTTCTTCACGTGGCGGGCATTGACCAGCAGCACCGTAAAACCGCGCGACTCCAGGAGCTCGAACACGGGGATCCAGTAGACACCAGTGGATTCCATGGCGACCGTGTCCACGCCGCAGGCCTTGAGCCAGTCGGCCAGGGCATGAAGGTCGACTGTGAAGCTCGGAAACTCGCGTACCGGTTCGTCGTCCCGATCCGGCGGCACCGCGACAAAATGGGAGGCGCTGCCAATGTCGATACCGGCGGCGTTAGGGTGGGTGATCGTCAGAGCGGCTCGGGATGGGCCCGATTTGGGGCCGACGTTGCGATTGCGTGAGGCCATGGCTTGCTCCATTATGTAGGGGTGAAGGTGGCGCCGCATCGGGTACGTCGTCTAGCTCACTCTCTCAAACGGGATATCGGCCCAGCGGCTGCGAACCGCCCGGTCGATTCACCAATGTCGATGACGTCACTTAAGGACCACGCTCTCCTGCGGGCAATAAGCACCATTGGTCTATCGGTCTTCCGCGGCGCCACTTTCCACTCTGCCACAAAACGGCGCCCCCGTGTTTCTTCGGCGCGATTTGCGGCACCCAGGGCCGATTACTGCGCTCTCCTCATACCATTCATCTATATCTCGCCCTCCTCTCCCATTTGTTTACTGTGGCCCGCAAACAATGGGGCATGGAGGGGCTAAGTAATCCTGCGGAGTTGGTTCAGAAGCCCCGCCTACCCCCCGGCCGCGACCGGCGCCTTCGGGGCGACGAACAGACTCGACTTCTTGCGGCCGCCCAAGCCTACGGCGGCGAGATCGGCGCGATCATCACCTGGGCCATCGAGACCGCTATGCGCCGCGGGGAGATCGCGGCTATGCGCTGGGAGCACCTGGACGCCGAAGCTCGGGTGCTGCTTCTCCCGGAGACCAAGAACGGGACGGCCCGTAGGGTGCCACTTTCCAGTATGGCGCTGATGGTTCTGGCTACGCTTCCCCGACGCCCGGACGGGCGTGTGTGGGGAATGCGCCCGGAGTCGATGTCGCAGGCCCTTGAACGAGTCTGTAAGGGAGCCGGAAATGAAGAGAACC
>JAPTWT010000249.1 GCA_028064935.1 Gammaproteobacteria bacterium
GGTCATGATGTTGTAGAGGAACAGGAATGCCGCCGCGAATCGGCCGGCGAGCCCCAGGGCCAGAAGAATCGGAAAGACGAGCTCGATCCCCGTGCCGATGTAAGCGGCCCATACGGGAGGCAGAACGGGTACATGATACATGTAGCGGAACAGCGCGACCGTAGAGGTCATGCTTTGCCACTTGACCATACCGCCATCCCAAAAAATCCTTGCAACCCAAAGGCGCGCCGCAAGATTGGCGACAGGCGCGGCGTAGCGCTCCAAGAATACCGACGCGCATCGATAAAAGCGCAGGGCCCGGCGCACCATGCTCTGCTGATCGCTCATCGTTTACCCCCTCCGGTTACACGAAAATCCGCGGCCGCAAGAACCGCAACCCTTCCGAGCGTGGCACTCATGCCAAGCGGTATCGTCATGCGCGAGCTTGCCTTCGAGCCCACCCGAGGGAAGCGCGTGCGCGCCACTACCAAGACTGCCGTCTCGCGCCGGCTAGCAAGGTCCAAAGATCTTGTGGCGCCACCAAGCCGGTACCCGGGCCCCCGTTTACACGCGGTATCATCCGAGCGGCATGACGCGTGAGTCCGGCCGGCCCCCAAGGGCCCTGGGCCACGCTCTCCTACTTCCCACGGATGAGACTCCCGCCCACGATCTTCTGGCAAATGCCCGTGGGGAGGTACAAGAATGAGTACTTTCCTCCGTTATGGATCGACTGACCGGCGCACGAGTGAGTTGTGGACGCGCAATCGTTCATATGGGCCCGCGCCACGCCGTAGCATTTCACCCAACCCGTCTCGTGGGCAGATGCCAGTGGACTAGCCATCATTATGCCGACCCCGGCCACGCCCACAAGAACCGCTATCAGTGCACTCCGAAAGATCGGGCGCGCCGTATGGTAGTCCTTCATGCTTTTACCTCCATCCTCCATGAGACTCGCGCTGTTGCGTATCTCCATGGCATCGTATGTCTCTGTCTGTCTGGAAATATTACAAATTGCACAAAACATTCTTCCTTTGTCCCTATCGAGATCTATCGAATGAGCGGTGCGCTTTATCTAAACGATAGCGTTTAACCCGCGTTCTGTGCCGCCCATGCATTGCCTTTATGCAGAAATAACGGCCGACAAATCCTGGGCAAACTCACGAGGCGAGTCTGCGACATAGGGGGACAGGCAATGGCAATTGGGCCACGACCTTGTGGTGCCAGGCGACAGTACGCAAACTCCGATAAAATTGCTCTGGAGATTCGCCAAGGCCATGCGGCGGCGTAACGCGCTTATGTCGGTTTTCCAAAGCCACGCCCGTGCGTGCTATCCTATGTCGCCTCTCCGGAGAGCTTTCTTACGACACGCTGCATCTTTTTTTCGATGCCGTCGCGCCTTTATATGGGCCCAAGATCGATCTATACTCCCCTTCCCATGGATAAGACTGAAGAGCAACGGCGGCGGGCGGCCATCCAAACCTGGCTCAAGGCTTACGGCACGTCTCTGTACCGTTATGCCTTGGTGCGTGTCGGGCAACGCGAGATTGCCGAGGACCTTGTGCAAGAAACTCTGCTTGGCGCCCTACGAGCGACCCGACCGCCGGACGGGCGGGCAAGCGAAAAAACCTGGCTTGTAGGGATACTTAAACATAAGATCGCCGATCACCTGAGAAGCCGTCAGCGGTCGCCTCTGGATAACAGCGTCGATCCTGGATCGGACGACGGAGGCGACATCGAGGCCGTGATATTCCGGACGGATGGAAGATGGCGGGAGCCGACCAACGGCTGGGGTGATCCCTTAAAGGCCCTCCAGGGTAAAACCTTCTGGCAGCATCTCGCTACATGCCTGGGCCGGTTACCAGCAACCCAGAGCGAAGTTTTCGTTCTTAGGGAGGTTGAGGATTTGTCCGTGGAAGATGCGGCACGGCTGGCTGGGGTCTCGGTTGGCAACGTCTACGTGCTGCTCCACCGGGCGCGACTTACGCTGCGGCATTGCCTCCAGCAAATCGGGCTAGGGGTGGAGGATATGCCATGAGTGTCATGATGCGTTGCCGGGAAGCGGTTCGCCACATATCGGAGGCCCATGATGGGGGGCTACGCGGCTGGAAGCGCTTGGCGATATTCATGCACTTGGCCTTTTGCCGCGCTTGCCGGGCCTTCGCGCGCGATACCAAACACCTTCAGGCCCGCATGCGCGAGCCGGGGAACCCTGACGACAGCGATCTGTCACCGCAGGCGCGTCAACGCCTTCTGGATACAGCAGGGCGTGACGAGGAATCCGACGAATGAAACGTCCACGCCTGTTTGACTGCACACACGGCCATGCGCTCTTCCCCTGCTACTACCGCCATGACCGAGGAGCGGACATGCGCGCTCATGCGCACTATCGAGCGTCTGACTCAAGCAATTCAGACCCACGGGGGTGAACCTCGGGCCATAAAGTCGATCTCCATTCGCCGGCAGTCGCCGTCTGCGAGGACATCTATAAACTGATCGGCGCCATAACACGAAACGCACGGCCCGAGTCTGGGTGGTCCGCGAGCCGCTTCGTGAGATTTAAACCCGCAAGCAAGTGCAACGTTGTATGCTTAGTTAAAGCTATGGTGCGCCAACGTCGGCCACCCTCGAGCGGGCCGTCCTGTCCGGCGCCGATATGCGGAACTGGGTATCGGGCACCCGAAGTGCCGAAAACCGACGCGCACACAGGTGCGTATCGAGTACCCGCCAAGATCGACCGTCGCAGGACGGTGGTGGGAACCGACGCCTATCGAACCCTCCCGGGGTTGGCACGAAAAGCGCCGCCTCAAAAGGCTTTTCGCCGCCGGCGCCCGCGAGACGCCTGGAGACGCCTGGAGACGCCTGGAGACGCCTGGAGAGGCCTGGAGAGGCGCCACTACTGTCGCGGGATTGTCTGCAAAGAGCCGCTTCGTGCGGACGTTAATGTTAAAAAAACCGCCTTCACGTCTCACCCCGTCCTCGGCAAACCGGCCTCGTCTCGTGGTCCTTTAGGCGCTACGCGGCTCCACATCCAACGTGCCATCCTGTCCGGCGCCGATACGCAGAACATTAAAGACCCAGGTGGCGACCACCATGACCAGGAGATTGATGGCTAAAGCGTAGAGCGCCGCATACGCCGGGATGGTGTGGCCGGCGATGACCAACGGATAGATCACGCTCTTGAAAGACATGCTCGCCGCCATCGCGGTTCCGGCGACCATGCCGACAAGCCAGCCTAACGATCAGGCTCTTCCGGGTTTCGTGTGGGTAGCCCATAAAAGCCTCATGACGGGCACCCTGCTGGATAAAGGTCAAGCTTCCCGCAATGAAAGAGAATCGCGATGCGATATTGGGTGAAATTCCAATAGCCGCGGGCGTTGGCTTTGAGGAGTTGGATCTGGGCGTTCATGCCCTCTGCGGCGGCGTTGGTGATGCGATGTTTCGTGTAGGCGAGTAGCCCCGGCAGATGGCGTTTGAGGGTCTTCGCGCAAATCATGATGGGCGGGTGTCGCGAGTGAGTCGCCAGAAACCCGCGGTCGAAAAACTTGTGGGCCGATCCGGTATACCGGTAATCCCAGAAGTCGGCAAACGCCTCCTTGATTGCCCAGGCACGGCCCACTTTCAACGCATCGACTTTGAGCGTCTGGAAGCGTTCTCGCTGGCGATCTGTCCAGTTCAATGGGTTCTTCAGCCAAAGATATCGGGTCTTCGTGAGCCTCCCGATGCCCTGGGCTTGGAGTTCTCGGTGCTCGCGCCGACGTACTAAGTCAACCGCCTTGTTCAAGGCTATGGATGCGCCCTCTACGGCCAGTTTCACCGCCTGTGCTCTATATTCCGGCGTATAGACGGCTTTCTGCTTACCCTTGGGCTTGTGCTTGTAATTCATATAAACCTCCGATAGGGAAATTATCCCTGAACCGAAGGTGTCTGTGAAACTGGGGCAGGGTCAAGGCTTACGAATCGATTCCCGAAGCGCGATCCTCTCTTGCCAAATACTTCGATTTCTACAACAATGAACGTCGTCATCAAGCGCTGACGGACCGACAGACACCGTGGCAAGCATATACCGGAGTGTATCCGGGACAGGCCGCTTGATCAACCCTGCGGATGATTCACTTAAAGATCCGGAGATTTTGTCCAAGGGTTGGGGTCCACCTCATGCTATAATGCCGGTTCGCAACCAGCACCCTGACCACGAAATCCTTGGGGTCAGCCGCCCAATCGAACCCTCGGGTATCGTTATCGGCTTCATGGATAATCTCGCCTGGACGCAAATTCGAGGGTGTGCCGATCATCAGGCGCGACCAGGGCAATCGTATGCAGACAGGTGTTCAAGCACAACCGAAAGGCTTGTCCCAAACCAGCAGACATGACGACAAACAAAACTGACTTATCGACCATCTATTGGCTGATCGGCGTCACGCCCATCACATCCGCCATCATCTATTTCTCGTTTCGCCTCTTTGGGATCGATATCGGCATACGCGGCGTATTTCTGATGGTCGTCCTGCTCCTTGCCATCAAGATCGTCCTCTGGTCCATTTTGCGCCTCTTTTACCTACAGACGCGCGGCGACGACCATTACGGCTGAGTAACGAGAGGCCCGCCACGGTCCCTCATTCCGGACAGCGGCCTCGGCGGCTCCATCGACGGATGTGGTCTCGAGCGTCCAGATGGGTCAGACTGTACTTGTGGTACCCGGCGCATTTCGAGCAAAAACACGAGTCGCGCCGCGGACCGAGGACGATACCCGTCCGTACCCGGCGCTTGATATCGCCACCGAAGAACGCTCCAATAAACCTTTACAATGCCGAGGATCGAGGATAATCGCCCTTCCCGTAGCACTTTTCAGGCCGCTTGCGGTCTACCTGTCCAAGATCGAGGATAAAACAAGACTCAGGGAGTAATGCCCATGCCTCAATGCAAGGCACCATCTGCCACATGGCGGCATCCCGTCTGGTCGACCGCACGCAAAGACTGTGTCGGCACGGCGCTAGGCGCCGCCAAGGTCTGGTTTACGATGGGATACGGCATCGTCACCGAGGTCTTTTACCCCACCATCGATATTCCGCAGATCCGGGATCTCGGTTTTATCATCGCCGACGATCAGGGCTTCTGGCAGGAACTCAAGGCCCTCTCGGATCACCATATCGACCTCGACGACTCTCGTGTGCCTTTGCCCACCGTGACCCACCACCACTCCCGCTTCGAAATGACTTTCCGCGTCTGTCCCGACCCCCAACGCGATGTCCTGTTGATCGATTTCACACTCCGCGGTGAGGACGACATGCGCCCCTATGTCTTGTGTGCGGCGCGCCTTGGCGAGGATGCGCAACGAAATCATGCGTGGGCCGGTACATGGGCCGGGCGTCCCGTGCTATGGGCTGAACAGGGGCCATTTGGCCTAGCCCTGACATGCCGAACCACGAGCGGCGACGCGGCCCTTATCCGCAGTTCGGTGGGCGAGGTCGGAGTCAGCGATCTCTGGCAAAATTTTCATCAGCATGGGCGCATGTCTTGGCAGTACGACGAAGCGGGGCCCGGCGAAGTGGCGTTGGCCGCGGAACTCCCGCGCTCCGGGACACTGGCACTTGGCCTTGGCCGTAGCAAGGAGGCGGCCGCCACCAACGCCTGGTCATCACTTACCCAGGGATTCGGCCCGTGCCTCAATCTCTATACGGCGCACTGGCAGGCCTGGCATGCCTCTCATCCCCTGCCCTTGCAACTTGCCCGCCATCTTCCGGCCGCCATCGAGACCCTCTATATCCGTTCGGCCAATGTCCTGAAAATTCACGAAGACCGTACCTTTCCCGGGGCTTTGGTGGCCAGCCTGTCGATCCCCTGGGGCGAGGCGAGCGATAGCCTTGGCGGCTATCATCTCGTGTGGTCACGCGACCTGGTGGAGAGCGCCGGGGCCTTGCTTGCCATCGGCGCTCATGTCGAGGCGCGCCAGGTCCTCACCTACCTCATCAGCACCCAGCAGGCCGACGGTCACTGGTTTCAGAATCAATGGCTTGGCGGAAAACCCTTTTGGCAGGGCGTGCAACTCGATGAGGCCGGATTTCCT
>JAPTWT010000093.1 GCA_028064935.1 Gammaproteobacteria bacterium
CATCGATCCCAAGGCCCCCGACACCCGCCACCCGAGATTCGCCTCTCCTGTAGACCTCGGTCTGACAAGGTTTTTGAGCGACAGAATGACGCTCTGCCCCTTTTATCTTGATATGTGGAATTGCTGCCGGCAGGAGGATTGACTGTCCAATAAAAAACGTGTACGTATATTATGTGTACGTATTAAAGGAGGTCCGATGAAGACGATCGAATGCCGCGTGGAGACCGGCGCCGCGCCGGAAGCGCTCTGGAGGATCTGGTCCGATGTCGCAAACTGGCCCCGGTGGGACCATGGGATCGAATGGGCCCGGCTGGGAGGCCCCTTCGATGGAGGAACCACCGGCCGCCTCAAACCGAAAGGAGGTCCGGAAGTGCCCTTCGTTCTCCTCTGGGCGAATCCGCAGGAGGGATTTTCGGACGAATCGCGGCTTCCGTTGGGACGGTTGAGATTCGAGCACCGTTGGCGCCCTTTGGAAAACGGGCGGGTCGAATTTGTCCATCGTGTCGGCTTCCATGGCCCGCTGGGATTCTTGTACGAGTTTCTCATGGGACCCTCCTTCAGGAGGGATCTCCCAAAGGCCATGGAAACCCTGGCCCGGATAGCCGAAAGGGACGGTCAATGAAGACTCCGGAAGCCTCCCGGCGCTTCTGGATCGGGGTGGCGAGCCGGGACCATGCGCTGAAGGGAGTGGCCGGCGGCTTTGCGCAACTCTGCCACGGCAAGGCCGCCCCGCTTCGCCGGATGGCCGCGGGAGACGGGCTTGTTTATTACACTCCCCGGGAGCGGTTCGGGGAGAGCGAGCCCTGCCAGCGCTTCGTGGCCATAGGCCGGATCTCGGGAAGCGAGGTCTATCCGTTCGACATGGGCCGGGGATTCGTTCCCTTCAGGAGGGACGCCGCTTACGGTCGGACCTCCTCCGAGGCCCCGATCCGCCCTCTTCTTCCTCTCCTGACATTCATTCGGAACCCCGCTCGCTGGGGAGGGGCCTTTCGCTTCGGATTTCTCGAAATCACCTCCGGGGATTTTTCGGTCATCGCCCATGCGATGGGGGTTCCCGATGGGCCCGTTTGACTGGAGGAAAAGCCGGTTCGAAAAGGCCGAGGAAAGTCCGGGACTCTTGCTCTGGCAGGTCGGTTCCCAATGGCGCCGATCAATAGAGAAAACCCTCGAACCGTTCGACCTGACGCACCCCCAGTTCGTCGCTCTGGCCTCAGTCGCCTGGGTGGGACGGAGCGGACTGCCAACCAGCCAGGCCGATGTGGCCCGCCATATGAAACTGGACGTCAATACCGTCTCCCAGATTCTGAGGTCCCTCGAAGAAAAGGGCCTGATCGAACGAAAACGCACTCCGGACGAGCGCGTCCGGAGCCCGGTGCTGACTGAATCGGGCGTCGACCGGCTCGGACGGTCCCTTCCGGCTGTCGAAACCGCGGACCGGCTTTTCTTCGACCCCCTGGAGCGGAGCCTTCCGGATCTTGTCCGTTCCCTCCGCATGCTCCTTCGGGAGCACTAAGACTCTCCCCTCGAGTGTATGGGCGAAGAGCGTGTCACCAGAGGTCGCCCAAATCCATGGTTATAGGATCCGGGTCGATTGCAGTCCGGACTCTGAGAGTGACGGCTCAACAAGATGACCCTTCTTCTGTCCGAATCGAAAGAATCTTCGGCTATTTGCAATCTAAGGTTGGAATCGAGCAATTTTTCAGGTGAAACGGCCTAAACCTTTCCCGGACTCTTGGTTGGAAATTGGCAATTCAACCTGTTCAAGAGCGCGGGGCTGTTGGTTGGAATTCATATCCATATGAACCGGTTTTCCAAATGAAACGCAGCCTGGGCTAGGCTCGGCTAAGCCGAACGAGCCAAGAGACAAGCGAAGCGCGGCAGGAATCAGCATGGCGTCGCTACAGCAACAATACCTGACCTGATTGGTCTGAGGCCAACGCTGACCCGACTATTGAAGTTTGTTTTTCGACTCGTCGCTTGAGGTCAGCAGCTCCTCCACCTGGTCGAGGAACGCGGCAAGCTGGCCCGGCTTGCCGGCGACCTCCGAGCGCCATTCGACCATCGGCCTGACCATCGCCAACTCGCGGGCGTTCCGCGACAGGCTCTCCAACTCGCTGTCGGTCATGCCGCGCTGGCGCAGGTAGTACTGACCCCATCGGGTAAAGGTCAGGATCCACATCGAGACCACCAGGGCAATGTCCCACCGAGTCCAGTCCGAGGTGCTGGCGAGGGGCTGTTGCACGATCCACCTCTGCCGCTTCAGGATCGCCTGCAGCGACTTCAGGCTGGCCTGCTGTCGCTGGGGACTACTACGGGCGAAGAGGAACGCAGTGATGTTGGTCGTCTGACCATCGCGCGCCAGGTCAAACTGCCGCGGCTGGTGCTTCAGTTCCGGCTCCAACAAAGCTGTCAATTCCTGAACCCAGATCTCGCAGGCATCGTCGGGGCTGATGCGGTCATTCTGCAACAAGGGAAAGATCACATCCTGGAACAGCCACGGCCCGGTCCAAGCCAGTTTCCGCATATGTCCGCGCATGGAATCGATCAGGCGCCTCAGCTCTTCTGCGGGAATGGGCGTCGGCAGTGCGTCGTGCAGCGCCGCGACCAGGCCTTGGTAGATATCCGCCTTTTCCGGATTTCCGGCCGCGTGACGAATCATCCAGCCCAGGGCACGTACCCGCTCCGGGTAAGCAAAGGCAGTCAGCAACTGCAGTACTGTGGCGAGCCCTCCCGGCTTTTCCAGTCGCATCTCAATCGCATTCAGTCCCATCCATTGCAGCAGACCATTGCCTCTGTGAACGAGCTGGTCCCGCTGCTCCTCGCTGATGTCGAACTGCACCGACAGCAAAATTTCACTGACGATCTGGCTCAACAAGGACAGTCGCATCACGTCCGAGTTTTGAGGCTCCATCGGCACGGCAGCCATCTGGGCTTCAGCGATCGTAAGCAGAGGGTCTGGGGCATACTTCCACAGAAGCTTGATAGCGAAATACTCCGGCCAAGTCAAAGCTAAGTATTTTGTTGGAGAAGACAGCGAATGCAGGTGATAGGGGCTATGCAGTAGGGCTTCAACCGATTCCCTAAAAAGATGCGGGTCCATCAAGGCCAATTCTTTGCCAACATAGTCATTCGCGCGGTTGAATGAAGCCTTGAGGAACTGCGTGAGGAATTCCAGAAACCCTTGCGTGGATGCAAGCTTGCTAAAGTCGCTCTCCTCGGTCCGTGAATGCGCGAGAAGCTCGCCAAGCACCTCCCATGTTGCCGCGAAGCCTGCGAAGTTGCCATCCTGTTGCTCCAGGCAACTGCGAAGGCCTTCCGTTTCTGGCAGAGCGAGTGAGTCATTCTTAAGCAGGTCTCGCACCGCCATCTGCTCCTTCAACGGCTCGCCGCTCAAGCCGTGTAGCGACGGCTCGCCAGCCCATACGCTCAGCACGTCCCCTGCTTGGGCCTTATCGAGGAACCGTAGTGGCTCGTAGCGTCGCGGGGCTGATGGTACTGCTGTGGAGTCGAAGAGAAGCCGCATGGAGGGATTCTCGGTCTCACTTTCGGACTGAGTTGCCTGTGTCTCCTTGAGCAGACCGGACTTGTATTGCTCTACATCGAGCAGGGTATCCGCAGGGATCGGGGTGACCAGCAAGGGGTAGTTTTCGGCGGCTACCTGCAACGAGTTTGACAGGTTGAAACCTGCGACCGGCAGCCCGTCCAGTCCCATAATCAGGATGTAACGATCATGCAGTCGCCCTTTCTTCAGGGCGTAGAGGCGCAATTTGATGCCTTTTGTCAGTAGGTGACTGTGTTGCTCGCAGTTAGTCACCAAGTTATTAATCCGGTCCGGGGTGGGATTGTCGGCTTCGCCCGGCGTGGCTTCGCCTTCCTTCGATGGTTTGGGTAGGGACGTGAAGACGATGTAGTCGGCCTTCTGTGCTGCACAAAGCAACACCAGACCCAAGCCGGCTTCATCAAAATACGGATCAAAAATGACTATCTGGTGCTCCTGGTATTTGGCCAACAACCACTTGAACCATTCCACGAATTGCAGCCGCCCCTCGCCGTCGCTCTTTCCCCATCGCAGAAAGAAGCGCCCCTCCGATTTCGGAGGCTGGAGCCGCGCAAAAAGGGATTTGAGATCGCGATTAGCTGGGACCCAAGGGTCCGCCTCACGTCCGCCAACGCGGTTAGTAAATCCCAGATTGTTGCGATTGATCGTCAGAACGGCCTTCACCCGCGCCGACATGGATGGGCGCCGAGTGGTTTTTTCCAGCCAATCAAACTTGACCGGGATGGCACCGTGGCCCGAAATATGACACTGAGTATTTACCTCCCGAACGTACCCGATGCGCCAGCGGCAACATAGCGTGCCCGTGCGGCAATGGTCACCGTGGAAGCCAAAGATCTCCAGTTCAGTGCTGTCGGTCCTAGCGCGAAGCTGGTCGTTTAGGTCGAACTTGCACTCGAACACGCCGTCCGCATCGCGTTCTGCAGTGGCAACGCCCGAATAAGCGATTTGGCCGTCGTTCGCAATGCTCAGGCGGAACTGGAAGCCGCTGAAGTGCGGTAGCTGCATCGGATTGAATCGGGCGACCAGAGCGCGCGGGGCGTCGGTCCAGCTCACGCTCAGTAAGGGCCGCTCCAGGTCATCCAGCGCAGGAAAGACCAGCAGCTCGAGGTCGCCAAACCGAGCTGAGTCAGCGCCACCGAAGTCAAAGCCTGTATCCGCGTTGAGGTGCTTGAGCACCGCTTGGGTCAAGACGACGTCGTAGTCCTGACCCAAGCGGAAGAGAGCCCCTTTGTCCATCTGAGTAATCGAAGCACTAAAGGCCCCAGCTCCACCATGCGGACTGGAGGGCGAACCCGGGTCAAACGCGTCGCGGTTAAGCAAGTAGGCGACGGGGCGGTAGACCAGATCATCGGCGGGGAGCGCAGTTGCTCCGAACCTTGCCTTCAACTGGTCCGAGAGCCCGAGCTTCAGTTCTTCGCTGATTTCCGAGACGGTTCGGCCGACGCTCAATTGCCGTAAGAGGTCCGCGCAGTGGACACTTGTGACGTACAGGTTGAGCCGGATAACCTGTGCCTGGACTTGCCCGAAGGTATAGAAGTTATCGTCCTTGGTGGAAGACCAGCGGTCGCTGGAATGGCGGTAGGGGAGCAGGCGGCCGTAGACTACGCGATTTTCAATCGATTGCTCGGACTTGATCTGCATGATCCACAGCTGTAGAGCGCAGTGGCGGGCGTCCTTAGAGAACAGCCGTGCCAGCCGGCCGTCGTTGAGCAGGTCATCTAGTACAGGAGCCATCGATTCCTTATGAGCAACCTTCCACATTCTCACTATCCTTTTGCCGGCGGCTCTGATTGCCAACTTCTGCTTCAGACCGCACACGGAGACGTTCAGTTTCATTGCAAACAGCAACCCAATGGCATTGGGCGCTGCAACAGCGCTTGTCGTTCATGGAATTTCTGATTCTACCGGATTCAGTCAAGACCGCCTGACTTCGCGATTTCAAGCAAGGTTGGAATGTGCGGTCCATACTCGACAGCCTGAGCGCCGCCAGTTTTTTCCGCAATCCGAACGCCGCTACCGACCTTCCGTGTAGGCATTCGTGATTCTGCTGGGCGAGCCCCAGTAGGCAAAGATGTCCTCGTAATAATTGTGAACTGTCTCGGACAAGCTACGGAAGCCATCCAGCCCCGTGTCAGGGGCGTGTTTTCCCACGCATCAAACGCCCACATGGCAGACTCTTTGTTCAGTTCATCGTAAATACGATAGAAGACTTCCTTGAAAAAGAACTCGTGGAGAAAGCGGCTGCCTCTCTCCGATCACTTGACGCGATCGATCCTAACGAAAAAAAGTTAAAAAATCCGACTTGGCAAGCTTGCGAATATCCATATAATCCATACAGTGAGCACCTCCACCAGAGGTGGAGGCTTCAAAAAGAGTGTGGGCCGCTCAAAGCGGCATGGTCAAAGGATCACCCGCCCCCCCTAAAGGGGGGCAGCCCGGTTACATCCCCGTCAGAGCCTCCAG
>JAPTWT010000054.1 GCA_028064935.1 Gammaproteobacteria bacterium
ACCACCATCGCGGGCTTGGTCAGCACGAAGGCCGAGGGCGCCTCGGGGTGCTTCGTGGTCACCAGATGGAGCTCGATCCTGTTCCCCGGAAACGCAAAATAGCTCAATTTCCGCAGGACGTTCGGGCCGTTGGCGGCGGCCTTGACCGCCGCCGGCAGGGCCTTCACCGCCGACGGGGCCGCGGTGCGCGCCGCCGCCGGCCGGGTCGCCGGGGGGCTTTGGGGCACCACGCCCGCGACCCCGGCCAGGACCGCCTCGTAGCCGTAGGAGGTGCGCGTCAGATGCATCCGCCCCCGCTTCGTCAACAACACATCGACATCCACCCCGTGACCGTGATCGGCGAGGTACGGATAGACCCCCTTGACGGTGCCCGATCCGGGGAGGTCCCGGACGTGGGTTCCAAGCGTGGTGCGGCGCAGGTGGACACGCAAAAGCCGTCCATGGCGCCTGACCTCGAGCCGCCCGCGGCGATGGCCGCTGATCGCAAGCCGCAGGGCCGGCTTGCCGGCCGCGGTGGTCCAGGAAAGCCCGGTGAGTGTGGCGGCCCCAGCCACGGCGAACGCGGAGAGCGCGAAGGCGATGGCGGCGAGCTTAAGTCTGATCATGATGGGGCTCCCTTTACTTGATAGCCAAGGTGACTGGCTGCTTGACCCAGCCCGTCGGGCCTGCGACGGTTTCCACGAGACGAATCTTGTGTGCGGTGATGCGCACGACCTTCCCGTAGTGCTCGCCCATGTAATTGCCGACCTGGACCCGGTGGGTCGAATGATCGGGGGTCCTGACCAGGGCCCACAGTTTGGGGCCGGCGGACAGGGTCCCGACCATCGTGAGTGCGTCCAAGGGGAAGTGCTGCAGGGGGCCCTTGGGGAGGTGGCGATCGGGATTGGGGCCGCGACCCGGCAGGCGCATGGCAAACGGCTCGAACGGATCGATATGGTGACGCATGTTGAATGCCACGATGTGCGGGGCCGGGATCTTCGGGACCGGCTTGACCGGGGGATGGTATCCGGTGTCGGCGGTCGCCACGAACTGCTGAAGGCGCGCCATGCCCCCGCCCCCGGAGCATCCGGCAAGCAGCGCGCAGGCCACGGCCATGAACGATAGGCGCATCATCATTTCTTCGTATACCGGTGCTTGAGATAACGATAGGTCCTGGCGGTCACGGACATCGACAGGAAGTCCCCCTGCTTGGCCGTGACCTTGACGTCACCGAGCGTCACGATGCGCGGCAACGCGGCAATGTCGCCCACGAAATGGCCGAGCTGCTCGTAGGTCCCGGCGACCGTAAGCGCTATCGGGAGCTCGGCATAGAAGTCCTTGGGCACCTCTTTTTCTGGCTTGAACAAGGCGAACTGAAGGCCGCTGCTCTTGCCCGCCTGCGTGACCTCGGTCACGAACTCCGGCATATGGGTCGTGTTCGGGAGCTCCTGCAACAGCCCCCCGAACACGACCTTCATCTTCTTCATCTGCTGCTCGTAGGCGGGCAGTTGCGCGGCCTCCATCTTCTGTTGCAGGAACTGCTGCTTCAGCGCGGCCTCCTGGGTCCTCAGGCCATCATAGGTGTGGATCTGCCCGCTTATGAAAAACCAGTAGCCGGCGAGCAGCAGCAGCACGCATGAGACGCCGACGCCCACGACCTTGACGGAATACGGGGATGCCGCCAGATTGTTGAGGTCGACACCCTTCAGGTCCTCGATCGTCTGCCGCCAATCCACGGCTATGCCCTCCCCGCGACGGGCTTCTTGACGGGCGCCATGCCCTTGCCCTGCGCGGTCAACGTAAAGAAGCTCAAATGGCCGGTCCCGCTTTTTTTCACGGTGATGACATCCAGGACCGGATTCGTAAACCACGGCGAGGCGGCCAGATTGCGCATGAACTGCGACACGCGCTCGTTGGACTGGGCGACACCGGAGATCGTGAACGACTCGGCCTTCTGCCCAAGCGACGTGAGATACACGCCAGGAGGGACGTCGCGCGCCAGGCTGTTGAAGCTGTGTACGATCATCATGCGGTCCATCTGAAGCTTCTGAATGACGTGCATGCGCGCCAGCAACGCCGCGCGCTTCTTCTTGATCAAGGCGATCTTATGGATCTTGGCCGCCATGAGCGTCATCTGCTGCTGGAGATAGCTATTGCGCGCCTGCTGGTGGGCCACCACGTCGCCAAGCTGCATATGGATATAGAAAAGCACGACCAGGACGCCGGTCCAGGCCAGCGCCGCGTCGCGGATGAGCCGCTTGTCGAGCTCCTTGCGGCGCTGTTCACGCCACGGCAGAAGATTGAGCCGCATCATGGATCGAAGCTCCGGAGCGCGAGCCCGCAACTGACCATCAGGGACGGGGTCTCGTTGGCAAAGACCTGTGGCTTGATCCGTGGGGCGAGCGTCATGCCGGTGAAGGGATTGGCGATCGCCACCGGCACGCCTACGCGTGCCGCCAGCAGCTTTTCGACGGCCGGGATCTGCGCGCAGCCACCCGCGAGCAACATGAGATCGACCTTGTTGAAAGGGCTCGAGGAGTAGAAAAACTGCAGGGAGCGCATGACCTCCTGGCACAAGGCCTCCAGGAATGGCCGCAGCACCTCGGACTGGTAGTTCTCGGGGAGCCCACCCTGCTTCTTGGCGAGCCCCGCCTCCTCATAGGAGAGTCCATAGCGCCTCTGGATCTCCTCGGTCAGCTGGCGCCCCCCGAAACTATGCGAGCGGATATAGACCGAGCGATTATTGTGCATGACATTCAACGTCATGCTCGTCGCGCCGATGTCGTAGACCGCGACGGTCTTTTCCATGCCGCCGCCCGCCATGTGTTCCGCAAGGAGGCCATAGGCGTTTTCCATGGCATAGGTCTCGAGGTCGACGATGACCGGCTGGTAGCCGTGTGTCTGGATGACCGCGAGGTAGTCGTCCACCACCTCCTTGCGGCACGCGGCGATCAGGACCTCCACCTCCTCGGCGTTGTCTTCGGTCGGCCCCGCCACCTGGAAATCGACATTCACCTCGTGTAGCGGATAAGGGATATGGTGCTCGGCCTCCATCTCGATCTGCGTCTGGAGCTCCGACTCGCTGAGCGCCGCGGACATGCGCACGGTCTTGCAGATCGCCTGGCTCGCCGGGACCGACACCGCAACGCGTTTTAATTTTGTCCCGCAACGCTTCATGGCGCGATCCACGGTCGCGCCCACCTGCTCGATATCGGCGATCGCGCGCTCTATGACCGCATTCTGCGGCATGGGCTCCACGGCGTAACGTTCCACGCGATACTGGCTCTGATTGCGGCTCAACTCCAGCACCTTGACCGACGAGGTACTGATGTCCAAGCCGACGAGCGGCGGCTTTTTGCGGTTGAAAAGACGCAATTTCCTCCCTTTTTCCGGAACTTATGCCCGGTACGTCGCTCTTTAGATGAGCTGCCATGAACTATAGATCAGGGATTGGCGGTATGCCAATGCTTTGGCCTTCTCGCGTTTACCCTTATACTGGAACGCATCCTGCTGGTTGAGAGATTATGGCCCCTTCATCTACGTCTGGCGCGCCCTTGAAACGCCGGCTCGGGTTTCGGTTGCTGCTCGTTTTCTTCGGACTCTTTGCGGCCGGGGTCCTCGCGGCGACCGTAACCGCGATTGTGCTCGCGCCCACGCTGCCTCCGGTCCACAACATCCTGCGCAAACACCTGAAGGCCCCACTTCAGGTGCTGACCCGTCATGGGCAGCTGATCACCGAATTTGGCAACGAGGAGCGCATGCCGGTAACCCTCAAACAGGTCCCGCCCACCCTCATCCAGGCGGTGCTCGCGGCCGAGGACCGTTCCTTTTATACGAACCCCGGGATCGATCTCCTCGGGATCGCGCGTGCCGCCTGGGTCGATATCGTCACGGGACGCAAGGCCCAGGGCGCGAGCACGATCACGATGCAGGTCGCGCGCAATTATTTCCTGAGCCCACACAAGACCTTCACGCGCAAGATCAAGGAGGTCCTGTTATCGTTCAAGATCGCGCGGGAACTGACCAAGGACCAGATCCTCACGCTGTATCTGAACAAGATCTTCCTCGGCAATCACGCCTATGGGTTCGAGGCGGCGGCGCACGTATATTATGGTAAGCCCCTGAAGGCCCTCGATCTCGCGCAGCTCGCGATGCTCGCGGGCCTCCCGCAGGCGCCATCGCTCGACAATCCGATAGCTCACCCGCATAACGCCCGCGCCCGCCGCCACTATGTGCTGACGCGTATGCTGGCACTGGGAGACATCACCGAGGCCCAGTACGCGCAGGCCGATGCCGCGCCGATCGCGACGCGCGCGCACACGATCCACTATCATGTGGATGCCCCCTATGTTGCGGAGATGGTCCGCGAATACATGATCAAGCATTTCGGGAAAAAGAAGACCTACGACGGCGGTTACCGGGTCTATACGACGCTCGGGGCACGGGAGCAGGAGGCCGCCGATCACGCCGTCGAAGACGGCCTGCTCGCCTACAACATTCGTCACGGCTACTATGGCCCGACCGCGGTCGTACCGGTCGACGCCAAGACCTCCCGGCACCGCCTGCGCCGCGACCTGCGCCACTACACCACGGTCGGCGGGCTTGTTCCGGCGATTGTGACCGCCGTCGGTTATCACTCGATAAAGGCTTATGATCTCGACCGCCACACGGTGCGCGTCGGATGGCAGGGACTGTCGTGGGCGGCGCGGTTCATCACCGTGAACGCCGAAGGGTATGCACCCAAGCAGGCGAGCGACATCCTGAAGGTGGGCGATGTCATCTACCTGCACCATGGAGGCCCGGGCCGATGGGCGCTGTCTCAGATCCCCCGCCCATACGCGGCGCTCGTGTCCCTGCGGCCGCGCAACGGTTCTATAGCGGCCCTGGTCGGCGGCTTCGACTTCTATCATGACAACTTCAACAACGTCACCCAGGCCTACCGCCAGCCGGGGTCGAGCTTCAAGCCCTTCGTGTATTCGGCGGCCATCGCCAAGGGCTACACGGCGGCAAGCCTGTTCAGCGGCGCACCGATCGTCGCTTTGAGCGGCGCGCACGGCGAGCTGTGGCGACCACACAACTATTCAGACCACTTCCGGGGGCTTACACGCATGCGCGTGGGTCTCGCGCAGTCGATCAACCTGGTTTCGATCCGGGTCCTGCGCGCCGTGGGCATACGCTATGCCGTACACTATGCGGAGCGCTTTGGCTTCAAGGCCTCCGCGCTCCCGCACAGCCTCTCGCTCGTGCTGGGAAGCGCGACACTCACACCGCTCGAGATGGCGCGCGGCTATACCGTGTTCGCGAACGGCGGCTTCAGGGTCCGTCCCTATTTCATCCGCAAGATCGTAGACGAGCGCGGCAAGACCATCTGGCGCGCCAAGCCCCTGGTCGTGCCGCCGCCGGCGAACGCCAGTGTCGCGATTCGCGGAACACCGCACTTCGCGGTCCAGGCGATCAGCCCGCAGAATGCCTATATCATGACCAGCATGATGCAAAGCGTGATCCGCTCGGGGACCGGACAGCTTGCGCTTTCGCTAAAGCGCATCGACATCGCCGGCAAGACCGGGACATCGAACCACGAACGCAACGCGTGGTTTTCGGGATTCAGCCCCTATCTCGAAACCACCGTGTGGGTGGGCTTTCCGGTCCCGAAATCCCTCGGCCATTATGAAGTGGGTGCCCATGCGGCGCTCCCGATCTGGGTTCAGTACATGGGCGCGGCGTTGGCGGGGAGGCCGGATACCCCGTTTGCCCGGCCGCGCGGTATCGTGACGGCCATCATCAACCGTCATACCGGACTGCCCTGCAGCAAGACGAACCCGGCCGCGATGCGCGAGTATTTCATAAAGGGAACGGTGCCCAAGAAGGGGGGGCAGCGGGGCGTGCCCGGGCCCGCGCAGAGCGTTCGCAGCAGCGGACTCTTTTGATATGGGACGCCATACACGTGCCGCCAAGCCGCGCGGTCGCGCGGCCGAGGCGGCGGTGCGACAAAAGATCGTTATCGAGGCCGCGCGCATCATGGCCGAGGATGGCGTTCGCGACTACCAGAGCGCGAAACGCAAGGCCGCCCATCGCCTGAACCTTCCCGAAGACAAGAACTGGCCGGGCAATGCCGAGATCGAGGCGGCCCTGAAACAGCATCTCGAACTTTTTCAGAAGGACTCGCCGGCGGTGGTGCGCGAGTTGCGCGCCAATGCCTTGGAGGCGATGACGCTGTTGCGGGACTTTTCCCCGAAACTCGTGGGCGAGGTCCTAAGCGGCGCGATCACGCGCTTTCCCGAGGTCCAGCTGCATCTGGCCGCCCCCGCGCCGGAGGATCTGGGCCTGTTTCTGGACGGCCACGGAATTCCGTACGTCATGGAAGAACGACGGTTGCGTTATAACGACGCGCGCACGGCATTGGTGCCGGTATTCCGGTTCGTGGCCGGAGAGACCGGGTTCGCCCTCTATGTCCTGAGCCCGGAGGCGATACGCGAGCTCCCGGTCTCGCCGATCGACGGCCGCCCCATGCATCGAGCCGGTATTCGCGAGGTGGAAGAACTGCTCGGATCGTGAGCAGGAGACGGCGTGGCCGTGCGCGTGCCGCCCTTGCGCGGCGGCGGCCCGCCTCTATAAGATGCGGCTTCTCTGCACAGGATCTTGACGTGAAACACGCCCTCGCCGCCCTTTTCCAGGACACCGTGACGACCCTCGTCGCCGAAGGGCGTCTGCCGGCAGGCCTGCCGGCCCCCGAGATCGCGCGCCCCCGCCAGGATGGGCATGGCGACTTCGCGACCAACTTCGCGCTCGCCGCCGCCAAGGCCGCGGGACGCGCTCCGCGGGCGCTTGCCGAGGAGCTGAAGGGCGCCCTCGGTGGGTCACCCCTTATCGAGCGCATCGAGATCGCAGGTCCCGGCTTTCTCAATGTGTTCGTGGCGAACGCGGCATTCCACGAGGTCGTACGCGCCGTGCTGCGCGAGAAGGAGGCCTATGGGCGGCTCGCGGCGCGGCCTGGCAAGGTCCTTATCGAATTCGTATCGGCCAACCCCAACGGGCCGCTGCATGTCGGCCACGGCCGGGGGGCGGCCTATGGAGACTCGCTCGCCCGCCTGCTCGCGTGCGCCGGCCATGAGGTGGAACGTGAATACTACGTGAACGATGCCGGCCGCCAGATGGACATCCTGGCGCTTAGCGTGTGGTTGCGCTACATGGAGGCCTGTGGCCGGGAGATCGTTTTCCCGCAGAGCGGCTACCGCGGGGCCTATGTGGCCGATATCGGGCGGGCCCTGGCGCGCGCCGAGGGCGATGGCCTGCAGCGCCCGATCGCGGACATCCTGACCGCCCATCCCGACCTCGACGCCGACGCGCTCATGGACACCTGGATCACGCGTCTGAAAGAGGCCCTCGGTGCGCAATACCGGGTCGTGCACGCCTTTGGCCTGGACGCCATGCTCGCCGACATCAAGGATGATCTGGCGGCATTCGGCGTCCATTATGACCGGTGGTATTCGGAACGGGGCCTGGTGGAAGGCGGGGCCGTGGAGCGCGCATTGGCGCGCCTGCGCGCAAACGGCGAGGTCTACGAGAAAGACGGGGCGCTGTGGTTTCGCGCCACACGCTACGGCGACGAGAAGGACCGGGTCGTCGTGCGGGAAAACGGCGTGGCCACCTACTTCGCGTCCGATATCGCCTATCACCTCGAAAAATGCGAGCGCGGCTTTAGCGATCTCATCGACATCTGGGGGGCCGATCACCACGGCTATGTGCCGCGCGTGAAGGGGGCGCTCGCGGCCCTCGGGGAAGACCCCGACCGCCTTCAGGTCCTGCTCGTCCAGTTCGCCATCCTCTACCGGGGCGGCGAGCGCGCGCAGATGTCCACGCGCAGCGGGGATTTCGTGACATTGAGGGAGCTACGCGCCGAAGTCGGCAACGATGCCGCACGTTTCTTCTACGTACTGCGCAAGAGCGAGCAGCACATGGACTTCGATCTCGACCTCGCCAAGTCACAGTCCAATGACAATCCCGTCTATTATGTGCAGTATGCGCATGCGCGGATATGCAGCGTATTCCGCCAGCTCGCCGAGCGCGGCCTACCGGCGCCGGACCTCGCCCAGGCCGACCTGACCCTGCTCGACGCCCCGCAGGAGCGCGCGCTCCAGCGGACCCTCGGACGCTTCGTCGATGTCATCGATGAGGCCGCCGCAGCCCGCGAGCCCCATCAGATCGCCTATTATCTCCGCGAATTGGCGGGTGACCTGCACGCCTACTATAACGCCCAGGCCTTCCTCACCGTCGACGCGCCCCTGCGCGACGCGCGCCTAGCATTGATCGCGGCGGCCCGTCAGACCCTCGCCAACGGCCTGGGCCTGCTCGGGGTCAGCGCCCCCGAGGCCATGTAGATGGCCGACCGGCGCCGGCGCCCGGGGGAACGGTCCGGAGGTGGCAGGCCGTGGATGGTCGCGGGGATTGCGCTCATCACCGGCCTTCTCGTGGGCCTGCTGATTGCGCGTCATGCCGCTAAGCCCACGCCGGCACGGCCGGTGGTGGCCGCCAAGCCGGCCCATGCGCCCCTTACCGTGCTGACGCCACCGCCGGCCCCCAAACCGAAGGGGCCGGCCCCCGGCCTGCCGGCCGCCACCCAGTTCGACTTCTACACTATCCTCCCCGAGATGCATGCCACCGCGCGCCCGTCGACCCGGCACACCCAAGCGGCTGCGACGGCCGGCGCACAGACGCCACCGGCGGAGCACACGGCGCCGCGCGCCGCGCCCGTCGTCAAAGGACGTTTCATCCTGCAGGCCGCCTCGTTTCCCGATATCGCCGATGCCAGCCGATTACGAGCCGAGCTCGCGCTGCGCGGCCTCGGCTCGTATATCGAGAAGGTCAGCATCAGTGGGCGCGGGGCCTTTTATCGCGTCCGTATCGGACCTTTGCGACGCACCGCGATCCCGCACGCCCGCCATGTCCTGGCGCGCCTTAACCTAAAGCCGATCCTGCTGCGCGAGGCGCGCGGCAACTAGGCCCGATGGACCTAGGCGGTCACCGCCATGCCGGGCGGCGACGGGACCTCGGCGATGCCGGGGACGATCGGCAAAGTGTCGTCGCGTGACCACTCGTTCCAGGAGCCGAAATAGACCCTGACATGCGCGATGCCCGCCTCATGCAGGGCCACGAGCGCATTCGAGGCGCGCGCGCCCTTGAAGCAATAGACGATCACCTCGGAGTCGGGCGCGATCCCGACCCCGGCGCACGCCGCGCGGATCTCCGCCGCCGGACGAAACCAGGCGACCGCCCCCTCGCGCTCCTCCATGAGCCGGTACCATTCGATCCACACCGCGCCCGGGAGACGCCCCTTGCGCGGGCAAAAGTCGACGCCGTACGGTGATGAGCTTGCGCCCTCCCACTCATCCCGGTCGCGGACATCCAGGATCACGACCCCGGGACGCGAGAGCGCGGCAAGCACCTCTTCCTTGGTGGCCATGAACGCCTCGAAGGCCGGTCGCAGGGGAAAGACCTGTGGCTTTACGGCCGGCACATCGACGGCCACCGGCAGACCGGCCTGCAACCACGCGCGATAGCCCCCATGCAGGACATGGACGCGACCATAACCGAGGGAACGGAGCAGAAAATAACCCCGGCAGGACTGCCCATAGCCGGTATTCATGGCGTCCTCGTAGATCACGGCGGTCTCGGCCCCGGAAAGGCCGGCCGCGCCAAACAGGCCGGCAAATCGGGTCGCGAGATCGGTGAGTCCGGCGGGGTCGGAGGTGGCGAGATAGGTGAAGATGTCGCGGATGTTCACGGCCCCCGGGATATGACCGGCGGCATAGGCCGCCGGGTCGCGGGTGTCGATGATCACCCGGGGCCCGGACAGCGATGCGAGATCGCGGGGACTTACGAGTATCGGCATCATGAAACCTCCTTGTGTCTACCAGACGCGGTAGGGTAAAAACTTCCCGTTCATCGTGACCTTGATACGATCACCCTTGGGGTCGGCGACGCGCTCGATGGCCATCTCGAAATCGATGGCGCTCATGATGCCGTCGCCGCACTTTTCGTGAATCAAGGCCTTGATGGTGGTGCCATAGACCTGCAGGATCTCGTAAAACCGGTACAGGAGCGGATCCACCGGCACGAGCGGATCAAGCGAGCCCTTGGTCGGGCACTCGCGCAAAAGGGCCTGGGCCTCGGCGTCCAGGCCCAAGGCCCGCGCGGCGGCACAGGCCTCGGCCTCACCCATGCCCATCTGACCGAGCAAGGCGGCCGTGGTCCATACCTCACTGCGCCCCACCTTCTCCGCCAAGGCCTTGAAGCTGAGGCCCTTTTGGCGCTTGGCCTCGATGATACGTTCCGTCACGTCCTGTCTTGTCATGACTCGTCTCCTGGTTGGGGGCATCAACGCCGGACGCGGCCACGCCCCGGGCCGACCCAGGCTCGGCCGCGGACCCGCGACCGGCCGGGTGTTCGAAAAGAATGTCGAGCAGACGATGGCGCAGCGCCGCGTAGCCGGCCTGGCGATGCAAGGTCGCGGCGCGTCGGGCCCGGGCAAGCCCCACGGGGATGATCTCGGCACGCGACCCCGCAGGCGCCCGGCGCATGAACAGGATCGTGTCGCCGAGCAGGATCGCCTCGTCGACGTCATGGGTTATCACCAGCACCGTCTGCGTCAAAGTCGCGCACAGATCGAGCAGCTCGTCTTGCAGGCCCGCGCGCGTGCGGGGATCCAGGGCGCCGAAGGGTTCATCGAGCAACAGGACCTTGGGTTCTATGGAAAGCGCGCGTGCCACGCCCACCCGCTGGCGCATCCCCCCCGACAACCCCGCCGGACGCCTGTCCAGGACCGACAGGAGATCGACGAGCCCCAGGTATCGCAGGCAGTGCGCGCGTACGCGTTCGCGACCCCACCGGGGCCAGCGCGCCCTGACCGCGAAGCGCACATTGTCGAGCACGCTCAACCACGGAAACAGCGCGTGGTCCTGAAAGACGAGTCCGCGATCGAGCCCGGGGCCGCGCACCTCGCGGCCATCAATGAACACCGCTCCGGCGTCGGCGGAGTCGAGGCCGGCCACGAGGCGCAAGAGCGTCGACTTTCCACAGCCCGACGGTCCGAGCACACAGGCGATCTGGCCGCGCGCCACCGTAAGATCGATCCCGGCCAGCACCGGCGTGGGCCGGGCATTCGGCGCGCCATGGGTCTTTTGCAACCCTTCGATCCTCAAAAAAGCCTCGGACATGCTCATGTCTCGTAGGAGACGCGCCGCGCGAGATGCGCAAACAGCGCGTCCAGCGCCATGCCCACCACGCCTATGAGAAAGATCGCGACGAGCACGCGGCTTAGGGAAAGATCGTTCCAGGAATTCCACACGAAGGCACCGATCCCGCGTCCGCCGACGAGCATCTCGGCGGCGACGATGACAAGCCAGGCGATGCCCATGGAGACGCGCATGCCGTTGACGATGGCCGGCGCGCACGCCGGAAGCAGCACCGACAAGGCCAGGCGCAGGCGGCCCGTCTCCAGGCTGCGCGCGACCTCGATCCATGTGGGCGGCACCACCGATACGGCATGGCTCGTAGCCAGCAGCATCGGCCAAAGGGCACAGATGAATATCACGAACACCGCGGAGGCATCGGCACCCTTGACCGTGTACAGCGCAAGCGGCATCCAGGCGAGCGGGGAGATGGGGCGCAGGAGCTGAATGAAGGGCGCCAGGGCGCCTCGCCACAGGGGCGACATCCCGACGACAAAGCCCAAGGGCAAGGCGACGGCGGCGGCGCATACAAAACCCGAGAGCACACGGGCAAGCGACAGGCCAAGCTGGAGCAGGATACCGGAGCGGTTCGGGCCGCGATCCCGGAATGGGTGCGTGAAGACGTGGCGCGCCGCGCGCCAGACGCGCCCGGGTCCCGGAAAGGCCGAAGTCGCGGCGCGCGGGGCCATAAGCGATGCATACGCACCAGGCCGCGCATGGACGGGGGCCGGCAGGGTCGCGACATACCAGAACAACAGCAGGATCGTCGCCAGCGCGAGACTCACGACTACCGGACGCCACGTCGCGCGCGCTCCCATCAGCGTCCCCCATCGGCCAGCGAGGCGAGGTAGGCGCGCGGCCTTGCGGGATCGAAGACGCGACCCATGATTCGGAAATCGGGGGCCCGGGGGGCGGGCGGCGAGTAACCTTGCGCGCGCAGCATGCGCGCGGCATCCGTGGCCAGGTACACCCGCCGCGCGATGTCCTGATAGCGCAGATGGCGGTGGATGTAACCCCAGCGTTTCAATTGGCTCAGGATCCACACCGCCATGGCCGGATAGGGATAGGGGGCGAAGTCGATGCGCTCGGGGACATCGCGCACATGCCCCAGGCCATCGGCGAAACGTCCGGTCAAGACCTGGCTTACGACCGTGACGGGTTGATTCAAGTACCGCGGAGAGGCGAGCGTCGTGACCATCCCCGGACGGTTGGCGGCCGGATGGGCAAACTCCGCGGCCGCCATCAAGGCGCGCGTGATGGCCGCGAAGGTCGCCGGTGCCTCGCGGACCAGATCGCTTTGCACCGCCAGGGAACAGCAGGGATGGCCATCCCAGATGTCCAGGGAAAGCGTGTGTATATAACCGAAGCCATCATACACGGCGCGCTGATTGAAGGGCTCGGGACCAAGAAAACCATCAATATTGCCAGCGCGCAGGTTGGCGACCATGTCGGGCGGCGGCATGACGCGTAAGGCTACGTCGCGGGATGGATCGAGACCATAGTGGGCTATGTAATACCGCAACAGGAGATTATGGATGGAATAATCGAACGGGATCGCGAAGCGCATGCCCTTCCAGGTCCGGGGATCGCGGCGGTTCCTGTGGCGCAGGTGCAGGGTTATGGCCTGGCCGTTTATGTTTTGCAGGGCCGCGCAATCCACGCCCACCCTCGGCGAGCCCACGCCCATGGACATGGTGAGCGGCATCGGTGCGAGCAGATGCGCGACCTGCAGGCGACCGGCGGCCAGGCGGTCGCGGACGATGGCCCAGCTGGTGGCCTTTTCGAGGGTGACGGCCAGGCCCTCGCGCGCGAAGCCGCCGCACGCATGGGCCATGATAAGCGGCGTCGCGCACATGATGGGGAGATAGGCGATGCGGACATGCCTGTGCTCGGGCGCAACCCGGTCGTGAAGCATGGCCTCGGCGGCACGGTAGGGAAAGAGGCTTGCGACCGCCGCCAGCAGGCCCTGCGCCCCCAGACTCTTCAGGAGTGCGCGGCGCACGCCGCTGTGCGGATAGAGCGCCCGGAGTACGGACTCGGCCATGGGGTCGACGCCCGCCTGCGGCGCATGCGCACCAATATGAGACTCGGGGCATGCGTCGCGACCATGCGGTCTTTGGGGATCGGGATCGGGATGCGGTCGGCCTTCGTCACGTGTCATGGGGCGCTCGCTGAAGTGGACAATGACGCAAAAGAGCAAGTCTCATGCCAGGGGGCGCGGGGCTACGCATGAGCGGGGTGGCCGGACGCGCGGAATGTAACGGGCCAATGTTCGACACTTTGTCGACTCTTTGCCCAATCGCGCATGCTTTATGCATGGCCGCTAAGGGTGTCAGGAGAGGGAGAACGGGCCATGGACGGACGGGCGGGCGGCAAGGGATGCGAGGACCTGCGCGAACAGGAGGCGCTGTTTGTGCGCCAGGCGGCGGGCCTGCTCGGGCGCGGCCTGGCGCCGCCGGTCGTCCTCCACGAGATCCTCCACCTGCTG
Source organism: Gammaproteobacteria bacterium (assembly GCA_028064935.1). Next base: position 13,696 of record JAPTWT010000054.1, read on the forward strand.
TCGGAACTCGTGGGCCTGAATCGCGGGCGCATCGTCCTACGCGACGACGACGGACGCGGCGTGATACGGCATGCCTACGGACTGCGCCACGACGAGATCGCACGCGGCATCTACGCCACCGGCGAGGGCATCACCGGGAAGGTGTTGGGGGGCGGGCGCACGATCATAGTGCAGGACATCAATGACGATCCCGACTATCTGCAGCGTGCGGTGCCGCGCGCCCGTCTGCCGACAGGCACCGTATCCTTTATCGCGCTACCCATCGCCATGGGCGGCCGGATCGTGGGCGTGCTCGGGGTGCATAGGCTGCGCGAGCGATGCCGGCCGCTGGCCGCCGACCTGCAGATCCTGAATACCGCCGCGGCCTTCATCGGCCAGATCATCCACGCAAGCGAGATGGTCCCGGCGCGCGCGATGTGTGCGGATGCGGGCAACCGCGAGGCGCCGGCCACCCCGGGCGAAGCGGCGACAGCGCCCCCCATGCACGGCATCATCGGGGCCTCGCAGCCGCTGCGCGCGGCGCTCGCCCGGACCGACCGCGTGGCGCGCTCGGAGGCCTCGGTGCTCATGCTGGGCGAATCCGGGACCGGAAAAGAGCTCTTCGCCCGCGCCCTGCACCTCATGAGCGCTCGTCGCGACGGGCCGTTCGTGCGTGTGAACTGCGGGGCGATACCGGAAAACCTGTTCGAGTCGGAACTGTTCGGTCATGAGCGCGGGGCCTTCACCGGTGCCCACGCCACTTCCATCGGGCGCTTCGAGCAGGCCCACGGCGGCACGCTGTTCTTGGACGAGATCGCCGACATCCCGCTGCCCTTGCAGGTCAAGCTGCTGCGCGCCCTGCAGGAGCACGTCATCGAAAGGCTTGGCGGCCGGCGCGCCATTGCCGTGGACACGCGCATAGTGGCGGCCACCAACGAGGATCTGCAAGAGTCGGTGCGCGCCGGGCGGTTCCGCCTAGATCTCTTCTATCGCCTGAACGTGATCCCCATCCGACTGCCGGCGCTGCGCGAGCGCCCGGATGACATCCCGCTGCTTGTCGACTTCCACATGCGCGAACTGTCACGCGCGCACGGGCGCGTCATACGCATCACGCCGGCGGCGTTGCGCAGACTGGCCGGCTACGACTGGCCGGGCAATATCCGCCAACTGCGCAATGTCGTCGAACGGCTCGTGTTGTTGGCCGACACCGACCTCATAGAGGCCCGCGAGGTCGAGCAGGCCCTGACCGGGGAGCTGGCGCCGGCCGCGCCTTACGCCGCGCCGGCGGGCCTGGTACGCGCCTATGGACGCGTCGCCGAACACGACGTTGAGCACATCCGGAATGCGCTAAGGACCGCTCGCGGCAACAAGTCGCAGGCCGCGCGCCTGCTGGGCCTGACCCTTAGACAGTTCACGTACCGGCTGAAACGGCTAGGACTCGAATACGTGCCGCCAGATTGTTGACAATTTGCGCGACACATCGCACCCACCATCCTTCGAGGGCGACATGGCGCGTGGGTTTGCGTGCTGGCACGGGAATTGCCCCGTCACAGAGGGCGAATGTTCGCACCCCCATCGAAAGGAGCCGTTTATGCCCGAAACCCTCGAAGCCGCATGCGCGGCCGCGCTGCCCCCGGTGGATAGCGAGGCCCTGGCCGCCCTGGCGGCGCGCGGCAAGGCCAACCCCGAGGCGGTCGTGACCCTCAAGGCACGGACCGTCTGCGAGGGAAAGTTTCGCAACCTCACCTACATCCGCGCGCTCGCGCCACACGTGATCGACGAGCCCCCTCACCTGCTCGGCGACGACACCGCCCCCAACCCGTCCGAGGCGGTGCTCGCGGCCCTCGGATCCTGCCTGTCCGTGGGGATACAGGCCAATGCCGTGGCCCGCGGCATAACCTTGCGCCGGCTCGAGGTGCGGCTCGAGGGCGACATCAACGTGACCTCCGTCTGGGGGGTCGGTGACCTTTCGCCCAAACCGCTCGGCTTCACCGCGATACGCGCCACCTTCGTGCTGGAGGCCGACACCCCGCGCGCGGCGCTAGAGGACTTGGTGGCCCACGCCGATGCGTGGTCACCGGTCGCCAATACGTTGCGCAACCCGGTGTCGGTGGCCGTCAAGCTTGCTCGCTAAGGGGGTCCGATGACCGAGATGTACGGGGATGCCAGGCGGGCCGACGCCCCAGTGGTCGCGGGGGGCGAGGAGGATCTGGCGCGCCTGCGGCGCCTGGTGGCGGACCAACTCGCCGCTCTGGCGCCGAGGATCGATGAGGAGGGCCTCCATCCGCAGGCCTTCCTGCGCGACTACGGACGGGTCTACGGCTTTGGACACGCCGTCGATCTTGGCTACGGAGGGCGGCCCGGGGGGCTGAAGGGGGTGATCGCGGGCATGGAGGCGTGTTCCGAGCACTGCGTCTCGACGGGCTTTCTTGTATGGTGCCAGACATCATGCGCCTGGTATCTTCAAAAAAGCGGCAACACGCCGCTGAAACGCCGCCTGCTCCCCGCGCTCTGCTCAGGACAGCAACCGGCGGGCACCGGATTGTCCAATCTCCTGAAGGCCCGATCACAACTCGAACCGCTACGGTTGCGCGCCGTCGCCGTGCCCGGCGGTTACCGCATCCACGGCACCCTCCCGTGGGTATCGAACCTGGTCGCCGGGGCGGTGTTCGCGGTGGCCGCGGCCACGCCTGGCGGGACCTTGATGGCGCTTGCGCGTGCCGGCGCGCCGGGGCTCACGCTGCGACGCGCCGGGCCGTTCTGCGCGCTCGAAGGGACAGCGACCATGAGCTGCCGGTTCGACGACGTGTTTCTCGCAGACAGCGAGGTGATCGCGCCGGACGAGGAGTTCGACGATTACTTCGCGCGCATGCGCCCTGGGCTCATATTGGCGCAGATGGGCATGGCGCTCGGTCTGGTGCGGGGGGCGCTCACCCTCATCGACGAGACGCGGTCGCCGGCGCGGCCCGCCAATGCCTTTGTCGAGCACCAGCCGGAAGACCTGCGCGAACGGCTGCACGCCTTGCGCACCGAGACCCAGGCGGCCACCGACGGGCTCGACGGCTGTGCGCCCGCGCGCTTCGACGAAATCCTCGCGCTCCGCGCGCGCGGGACGCGCCTGGCACTGGACGCCGCGCAGAGCGCCCTGCTGCATTGCGGTGCAAACGGTTACCTCGCGCGCCATCCCGCCCAGCGGCGCGTGCGCGAGGCATACTTCGTCGCGCTTGTCACACCCGCCCTGAAACACCTCGCCCGCGAGATCGCGCTCGCGAAAAGCAGCGGCCCTTTGCCGGTCGCCTGACCACGCCCCCACCCCCACAGGCACGGCGCGCACTGTGGCTTTGCCCGCGCGCAGGCCACGCCCGGCGCCCGGATCCGGCCGAATGACGGAGACGAACCGACAATTTTGCCCCCGGACGCAAAATCAAATTGCATTAGCGGAAAAAGATGCCTATGATTCGCCCGATTCCACGGCACCGAAGGCGGCCGCCATTCTCTGTTAGCGATCCCATCGCTCTCAGGCCTAACGCTGACCGGGTGTGCACGGGAGCTACTTCAACGGGACTGCCTTGGACGAAGGTCTGGGAGTTCCTCGGTAACAGAATTGGAGGGCTTGCCCATGCGCTCACTTGGACATCAGATTGTGGCCGAGTTTTATGGATGCGACAAAGCGCTTCTGAACGACGTCGCATACATTCGGAACCACATGCTGGAGGCCGCCGTGAAATCCGGCGCCACGATCGTCACGGAGACGTTCCACCACTTTTCCCCGCACGGGGTCTCGGGCGCGGTCATCATCGCCGAAAGCCATCTGGCCATCCACACATGGCCCGAATACGGCTATGCGGCAGTCGACCTGTTCACCTGCGGCGACTCCGTTTCCGCGGAGACCGGCTTCAATCACCTGCGCGAGGCCCTGGTCGCCGGCCATGTGTCGACCATGGAGGTCCACCGCGGGCAGATCGACATGATGTCGGTGGCCGAGGACAAACAACCGGCCATGAAGCTCGCGATGGGCTGATCCGCCCCGAAGATAGGATTTGCCATGATTATCAAGACGCCTACGTCCCACACCTTCGTGACGGGCTCGAGTGAGGGCTATACGCCCTTGAATGCCTTCGACGGCGCCTTGCTGGCCGCCGGCATCGGCAACACGAATCTCGTCAAGATGTCGTCCATCGTCCCTCCCGGGACCCGCGAGGTGCCGATCACGGAGCTTGTGCTCCCGCCCGGCGCGCTCGTGCCCGTGGCCTACGCCGCCATGGAATCCGATATCCCGGGTTCCATGATCTGCGCGGCGGTGGCGGCGGCCTGGCCGACCGATCCCGCAAAGCCCGGGCTTATCATGGAATACCATGCCCATGGCCACCGCGAGGACGCGGAGTCGGTGGTGCGGCGCATGGCCGAAGAGGGCATGCGCAAGCGCGGCTGGGAGGTAAAGACCCTGAAATCGATGGCCATCGATCATCGCGTCGAGAAGATCGGCGCGGCGTTCGCCGCCGTGGTGTTGTGGGACCTCTGATGGACAAGGCCGGTTGGTACACGGAGGAATGGGCAGACCAGGGGTCGGCGATCTCGCTGCGCGTGAAGGACAAGGTGCATGATGAGCAATCGCCCTATCAGCGCATAGAGATCTACGAGACCGAGACCTTCGGGACGCTCATGACCTTGGACGGTCTGGTCATGGTGACCGATCGCGACAACTTCGTGTATCACGAGATGATGTCGCACCCCGCCCTCTTCACCCATCAGACGCCGCGCCGGGTGCTCATCATAGGCGGTGGTGACTGCGGGACCTTGCGCGAGGTCCTGAAGCACGATGAGGTGGAACACGTCGATCAGGTGGAGCTGGACGAGCGCGTGACGCGCGTCGCCGAACAGTTTTTCCCGGAGCTGTGCGCCGCCAACGACGACCCGCGGGCGCATCTCCATTTTCAAGACGGTATCCGCTGGGTCGCGGACGCCAAGCCGGGATCCTACGACATCATCATCGTCGATTCGACGGATCCGGTCGGCCCGGCCGCCGGACTTTTCGGAAAGGCCTTCTACGCCGACTGTCATCGGGCGCTCAAGGCCGACGGCATCGTCGTGGGCCAAAGCGAGTCGCCGCTCTTTCATGCGCCCCTGATCAAGGCCATGCACGAGGCCTTGCGCGGCGCGAATTTTCTGGACGTCGCCACCATCCACTTCCCGCAATGCACCTACCCGTCGGGCTGGTGGAGCGCGACCATGGCCCGCAAGGATGCGACGCTCGCGGGCTTTCGCGAAGAGGCCTGCCACGAACGCGCCTTCGCCACCCGCTACTACAACGCCGGCATCCATCAGGCGGCGTTCGCCTCCCCGGAATTTTTGTTCAAGACCCTGCTCTAGGCCCACGCGCGGCTCATCGTCGGCGCGGCACCCGCCCGTCACGGGGCGATAGCACGGCGGGCAAGACAGGGGGGCAACCAGGCCCGCAAGGAGGCGATGCTCGCGGGCTTTCGCGCAGAGGCCTACGAACGCGCCTTCGCCACCCGCTACTACAACGCCGGCATCCATCAGGCGGCGTTCGCCTCCCCGGAATTTTTATTGAAGATGCGGCTCTAAGCGGAAGACGCCGCTTATCGTCCGGCGGGTACCGCCCGGCCCCAGGCGATAGCTGATCGGCGGGCTAGGTCTTGTGCATCAGACCATGCTTATTCCCAATATCTTGTTGTTGATGTTGATCAAGGCCGCTCGCTTGCAGTAGACTCCTGACCTCGTATTCGCTTTCCCCAAGGAGACCTGGCCCCATGGATTACGCGCAATCGTCACAGGCTTCCCCAGGCGCGGCGGTCGTCGAAAACGGCCTACGCGTCATTCGCCGCAACGGGCATGCCACGCGATTTGACCCCTCCAAGATCGCGATCGCCATCACCAAGGCCTTTTTGGCGACCGAGGGCAACTCAGGGGCGGCCTCGACGCGCGTGCGCGAGATCGTGGCGGGACTCACAGACCAAGTCATCGCGGCGCTGACCCGTCGGCTCCCCGGCGGCGGCACCGTCCATATCGAGGACATCCAGGATCAGGTCGAGCTTGCGCTCATGCGCAACGGCCACCACGAGACCGCCCGGCGCTACGTCCTCTACCGCGAACAGCGCGCCCAGGCGCGCGCCAGCGCCCAAGCCGCGGCCCAGGAACCCGAGATTCATGTCCGCACCGCCGATGGACGCAGCGTGCCGCTCGACCGGGCCCGACTCAAGGCCGTAATCGATGAGGCCTGCAGCGGCCTGCGTGAGGTCTCGGCCGACGGCGTGCTCCAGGCCCTGCTCCGCAACCTGTTCGACGGGGTCGACGAACGCGACGTCATGCAGTCGGCGATCCTGAGCGCCCGCGCGCTGGTGGAGACGGAACCGAACTACACCTATGTGAGCGCGCGCCTGCTGCTTGATGTATTGCGACGCGAGGTGCTCGGCCGGTCGGTGACCCATGGCGAGATGCGCGGTGAATATGCGGAATACTTTCAGGCCTTCATCCGCGAAGGGGTGGAGGCGGAACTCATCGACCCACGGCTGACCGAATTCGACGGCGCGCGCCTCGGACAGGCACTGAAGGCCGACCGCGACCTGAATTTCACCTATCTCGGCCTCCAGACGCTGTATGACCGCTACTTCCTGCACCGCGAAGAGCGGCGCATCGAACTACCCCAGGCGTTTTGGATGCGCGTAGCCATGGGGCTTGCCTTGAACGAGGTGGACCGGGAGACGCGCGCCATTGAATTCTATGAGGCGCTGTCGACCTTCGACTTCGTGTCGTCGACCCCCACCCTGTTCAATGCCGGCACGCTGCGTTCGCAGCTGTCATCGTGCTACTTGACGACGGTCTCGGACGACCTGGATGGCATCTATAGCGCCATCAAGGACAACGCGCTGCTATCGAAATACGCGGGCGGCCTTGGCAACGACTGGTCGCGCGTGCGCGCCCTGGGGGCGCGCATCAAGGGCACCAATGGCAAATCACAGGGGGTGATCCCGTTCCTCAAGGTCGCCAACGATACCGCCGTGGCGGTCAATCAGGGGGGGCGACGCAAGGGTGCGGTCTGCGCCTATCTCGAGACCTGGCATCTGGACATCGAGGAATTCCTCGAGCTGCGCAAGAACACCGGCGATGACAGACGGCGCACCCACGACATGAACACCGCGAACTGGATACCGGACCTGTTCATGGAGCGGGTGCGCGCGGGCGCCGAATGGACGCTGTTTTCACCATCGGACACCGCGGACCTGCACGATGTCTACGGTGAGGCGTTCCGGGCGGCCTATGAACGCCACGAGGAGCAGGTGGCGCGCGGCGAACTGAAGCTCTTCAAGAAGGTCCGGGCGCTGGATCTGTGGCGCAAGATGCTGTCGATGCTGTTTGAGACCGGCCACCCGTGGCTTACCTTCAAAGACCCCTGCAATCTGCGCAGTCCTCAGCGCCACAGGGGCGTGGTCCACAGCTCCAATCTATGCTGCATGACCGCCGACCAGCGGGTGGTGACGGATCGCGGATTGCTGACCGTGGGCGAGCTTTATGCCCTGGGCGGCAAGAACCGGGTCGTCGGGCTTGACGGTGTCTACGACGCATCGGAGATGTTGCGGCCACGACCCAACGCCCCGATCGTCCGTATAGAAACCGCGGAAGGCTACCGCCACAAGGTCACACCGGACCACAAGGTGTGGGTGAAGGACCGCGGCTGGGTCGAGGCGCGGCACTTGAAGCCCGGGGACCGTCTGCTCGTTCAGCAACGCGAAGGGCTGTTCGGGCCCATGCATAACCCCGAGATCGCCTTCGTGATAGGGCTCATGACCGCGAGCAGCGCCTACGGGCGGCATCGCATGGTGACCGAACTCGAGGCGACACGCTTTGCCTATATCGGCAAGGCGCGCATGGCGGTGATCTCGCACGAGACCGGGGAGACCCATGAGCCCTGGCACGAGACCCACGACGAGCGCGATCATACCCACGTCGGCATCCCGGAGCTCATCTGGAAGGGCGACAAGGAGACGGTGACAGCCTACCTGCGCGGCCTCTATCAGGCCGGGAACGGGATGATCAAGAGCCTCACCCTCGCCTCCTACGACCAGCCGTTCATCGAAAGCCTGCAGATCGTGTGGGCCAATCTCGGCGTCGAGACGCATATCCAGCAGATCGACAAGGCCTACTGGCGGCATTCGCTCTTCCGTCTGATCATGAGCAGCAGCGAGGGCCATGCGATAGCCGCGTCCGTGCTGCAGGTGGGCGAGGAAGACTTCCCGTTGAACCACGGCGACAGCCCGCATGTGAGCGACAAGCAGCGCGGCTATGCGACATTCACCGGGCTCACGCCGCTCCCCAAAGAGGATGCCTACTGCCTCATGGTGGACTCGCCGACCCATGCGTGGACCGTCAACGGCCTGATCACCAAGAACACCGAGATCACGCTCAATACCTCCGATCAGGAGATCGCGGTCTGCAACCTGGGCTCCGTGAACCTCGCCGCCCACGTCGGCGATGAGGGCGGCATGGACATGGCGAAACTCGGGCGCACGGTGCGCACCGCGATGCGCATGCTCGACAACGTCATCGACGTCAACTATTACTCCGTGCCCCAGGCACGCGCCTCCAACCTGCGCCATCGGCCGGTCGGCCTCGGGCTCATGGGCTTCCAGGACGCGCTCTACAAGCTGCGCCTGCCATATGGCTCGGACGAGGCGATGACCTTCGCCGACCGATCCATGGAGGCGGTCAGCTTCTATGCGATCCTCGCCTCAAGCGAGCTTGCCAAGGAACGTGGCACCTATGCGAGCTATGAGGGGTCGCTCTGGAGCCAGGGGATCCTACCCATAGACAGCATTGCCTTCGTGGAGGAGGCACGCGGCGGGTCGCTGTCCATGGACCGGGGCGTCGCGCTTGATTGGACGCCGGTGCGCGAAACCATAGCGCAGCATGGGATGCGCAACTCGAACTGTCTGGCGATAGCACCGACCGCCACGATCTCGAATATCGCCGGGGTCGCGCAAAGCATAGAACCGACCTACCAGAACCTGTTCGTGAAGTCGAACCTGTCCGGCGAGTTCACGGTCCTGAACGAACACCTGGTTCGCGACCTGAAAGAGCGCGGCCTGTGGGACCCGGTGATGGTCAATGACCTCAAGTATTACAACGGGCGCGTGCGCGGCATAGACCGCCTGCCAGACGACCTCAAGGCCCTGTACGCCACCGCCTTCGAGATCGAACCGCGCTGGCTCATCGAGGCCGCATCGCGCCGCCAGAAGTGGATCGATCAGGCGCAGAGTCTGAACCTCTACATGGCGGAACCCTCGGGGCGGAAGCTGTCCGATATGTATATGTTGGCGTGGGAAAAGGGGCTGAAGACTACCTATTACCTACGCACCCTGGGCGCCACCTCGGTGGAGAAGTCGACGCTAAACGATGGGGCCCTGAACGCGGTACGCGGTGCGGTGCCCGAGGCCCCCAAGGCCTGCGCCATCAATGACCCGCAGTGCGAGGCATGCCAATAAATCAGGAGGGAAACATGCTGGATTTTGACGGCACACCGGCCACGGCCAACTCCCCTCAAGGGGGCGTCACCGGACTTGAGGACCTGAAGATCGGGTCGGGACGGGTCCAGGTCGACGACAAGCGCATCATCAACTGCCAGGCCGATGTCAATCAGCTCGTGCCCTTCAAGTATCAGTGGGCATGGCAGAAGTACCTGGATGCCTGCGCGAACCACTGGATGCCGCAAGAGGTGAACATGTCGCGCGACATCGCGACCTGGAAGGACCCCAGCGGGCTCACCGCCGACGAGCGCACCATCATAAAGCGCAATCTCGGCTTCTTTGTGACCGCCGACTCGCTCGTGGCCAACAACCTCGTGCTCGCGATCTACCGCCACATCACCAATCCGGAATGCCGGCAGTACCTGCTTCGGCAGGCCTTCGAGGAGGCGCTGCACACACACGCCTATCAGCACATCGTGGAAAGCCTCGGCCTCGACCAGGGCGAGATCTTCAACATGTACCGCGAGGTTTCGTGCATATCGGACAAGGATGTGTTCGAGCTACAGTTCACTCGCGAGCTCATGAACCCCAATTTCTCCACGGGCACCGAAGAGAATGACCGGCGATTTCTGCGCAACCTGATCGGCTACTACGTGATCATGGAAGGCATCTTCTTCTATGTCGGCTTCGTGCAGATGCTGTCGTTCGGCCGGCGCAACAAGATGATGGGCGCGAGCGAACAGTTCCAGTACATATTGCGCGATGAATCCATGCACTTGAACTTCGGCATCGATCTCATCAATCAGATCAAGATCGAGAACCCGGCGCTGTGGACCGAGGCCTTCCAGAACGAGGTGATCGACCTCATAAAGCAGGCGGTGGCGCTCGAGTACCGCTATGCCGTCGACACCATGCCGCGCGGGGTCCTCGGACTCAATGCCGCGATGTTCGATGATTACCTCAAGTTCATCGCCAATCGGCGTTGCCAGCAGATTGGTCTGCCCCTCCAGTATGCGGGCGCGACCAACCCGTTCCCATGGATGAGCGAGGTCCTCGATCTGAAGAAGGAGAAGAACTTCTTCGAGACGCGCGTGACGGAATATCAGACCGGTGGGGCGCTGTCCTGGGATTAGAAGGGTCATCGTCAACTGTGGTAGCACATCCTTACGTAGTGTGAGCGCTTGGATAGATCGGGCTTCAGCCGGGAAGGCGGCCCGATCTTCATCAAAACTCCATTCTTGTGCGGCCACGCGTCTCGGCCGATGATCTTCCATGAGACTGATGACTCGTGCCCGCGCCCAGGCGCGGACTGCTGCGCCCACTTCCATAGCAGGGGCCATCGGAAGCTCTCCCGGTTTACTGAAGTTGTAATGTGTAATGCACGGAAGGGGCGCGCCGGCTTCCCTACCCTCTGCTACTGGACCCGTGCGCCAGTCGTGCTAAACACACGTGTCCCTTCGCGTCGGCGCGCCATATGGGCCGCACGTCGAGCGCCAACGATGCCCTGGCCTCGGCGGTGACGACCCGATCCAACGCGCTTTGGAGGTGCGTTATGCTTATCTCAGTCAGATGATATGTCGTCAGAGCGCGGCCACCGGATTTCCGAAAAATGGCTCAAGCGCCAATGGAAATCTCTGCGATATCGCTATCAGGCTAGGCTTCCTGAACGCCAATGGACCAGGGGTTTATGACCTGAATCCCGCACTCCTCGAAATCCCGCACATTGCGGGTAACGAGTCGAGCATCGGCGGACGCGACAATCGCTGCGATCTGGGCGTCTGCTTGCGTGATCGGGCGGCCCTGGGCCTTGCGTTTTGCGGCGATCTCGGCGTAAAAGCGGGCCGCGGCGCTATCAAAGGCCAGGATGCGCGAGAAAAAATCCTCTCCAAAAAGCCCGGCGAGCGCGTGCTCCAACTGCCGCCGACGCGGGCCCGCCGCGAGTAAATGGGCACCATAAAGCATCTCTGCCTCGGTAATGGCGGTGGTGTAGAGACCGGACAGGGGCTGGGCCGCGACCCATTCGACGACCATGGAGTCGGGGGTGATACGCAAAAGTTCCGACAGCACGTTCGTATCAAGGACGAGCACCCGGCCTAGTCCTCGAAGTCCGGAGACCTTGGGGGGTCTTCGCGCTCAACCTGCGGCAATGCGATGTCGCCAAGCGGGGCGAAGCGTGCGCGAATCCTCTCCACCAGATTCTGGCCTGGGCCCGACTCCCTGCGCAGCGCCGCCCGCAAGATGGAGCGCGCCTCCTCTTCCATGGAGTGCCCCCGACACGCCGCCCGCACACGCAGTCGTGCCTTGATATCCTCATCGAGGTTGCGAATCGTGATGCTGGCCATTATTCCTCCTCGCCAAGCCTTCTCGCATAATAATCACTGCATGCGTTGATAGCAACGCAAGCGCAGGCCGGTTTTAGCCCGGTACGGGACGAAACGGAGAGAAGTCGCGGCCACGCCAACAGGCGGGCTCCCCACATCGCGCGACATCGCGACCTGGAAGGACCCCAGCGGGCTCACCGCCGACGAGCGCACCATCATAAAGCGCAATCTCGGCTTCTTTGTGACCGCCGACTCGCTCGTGGCCAACAACCTCGTGCTCGCGATCTACCGCCACATCACCAATCCGGAATGCCGGCAGTACCTGCTTCGGCAGGCCTTCGAGGAGGCGCTGCACACACACGCCTATCAGCACATCGTGGAAAGCCTCGGCCTCGACCAGGGCGAGATCTTCAACATGTACCGCGAGGCGGCTGCATATCTGATAAGGAAACGAAGTGATCGACCTCATAAAGCAGGCGGTGGCGCTCGAGTACCGCTATGCCGTCGACACCATGCCGCGCGGGGTCCTCGGACTCAATGCCGCGATGTTCGATGATTACCTCAAGTTCATCGCCAATCGGCGTTGCCAGCAGATTGGTCTGCCCCTCCAGTATGCGGGCGCGACCAACCCGTTCCCATGGATGAGCGAGGTCCTCGATCTGAAGAAGGAGAAGAACTTCTTCGAGACGCGCGTGACGGAATATCAGACCGGTGGGGCGCTGTCCTGGGATTAGAAGGGTCATCGTCGATTCTCATTAGTCACGAGACTAATCTCATTAGTGGCAAGACTCGCCTCGTTAGTCGCGAGACTCGGATACCAGGAGTGAGGTGGCGGCCCTTGGAGTCTTCTCGGCGGGCACGTGCTTATATCCTCAGGATGGGCACGAGGCTACGTCTATCCTCCAGTCATCACGCTAGGCCACCGAGAAACAAGACGCACGGAAATTGCCGGGCATGCGCCGCTGTCGGAATTCGGCACGGCGCGCGGCCCCCGCCGAGTCGTGGGCGCCCGACCCGACGAAAAAGCGTTCTGAGACCGTTGGCTGAGAAATCGTCGGACCCACGCAGTTTGAGATCCGGGCGTAAGAGAACCCTAGGCGTGGATGGTGCCACGCAAGCCCCTCCAGTGGTGGAAGCTGGGGTCTTAGCGCCGTACTCGGTGCCTTGCGGCATTATCTACAGACCCCACCCGTCCCGCAAGCCAGGCGGGGCGACGGTTGGCGGGGGCGCTGATTTGGGAAATACGTGAAATCACGCTCGCTGCGCGCCACGGAGCGAAGCGAGGGCGTGTAGTCCGCGGGACCAGCCATTCGGCCGGCAATGGGCGCAGGTCCGGGCGGGGTGGCCGCAAGCCACTTGCAAGGATACCAGCCGTGCGGCCGGCAATGTCGACACGCCGTCCAGTTATTGTGGGCGAGCCTCTTGTGCGCCCGAAAAGCGCACGGCTCGCCCGCAGGACGGCTGCGGCGCGACATCTCGTAGCGGAGCGGAGAGATCATGAGTATTGCGCTGAGATCGAAGGCGCGACATTGTGGGCCGCATGGCCCAGGGCGACTGGGACGTCCCGTCGCGCATACTGAAGGCCGGCGCACGGTTGTTTAGTGAGACGGATTGGGGAAAGTCTCGCGATTAGTGAGATTTGGTTTCACGGCCAGTGAGACGTTTTTGGCTAAGCCGCTGATTTATAATAACCTGCAGTCTCGCCACCAATGAGACGGGACGGTCATCGTCAACTCTCGTGAGTCGTTGCGCTGGGCCATCCGGAAACGGGGGCCCGGGAATCGCGAGGCATGCGCCGCTGTGCGCAGGTGTGGTAATGCACATCCTTACGTTGCGCGAGCGCTTCGATAGATCGGGCTTCAGCCGGGAAGGCGGCCCGATCTTCATCAAAACTCCGTTCTTGTGCGGCCACGCGTCTCGGCCACTGATCTTCCATGAGACTGATGGCCCGCGCCCAGGCGTGGATGGCTGCGCCATCTGATGTTCGAGCCGGTTTCCGACACGCACGACGTTACCAGTTA
>JAPTWT010000014.1 GCA_028064935.1 Gammaproteobacteria bacterium
CCCACAAACGCCGGGCGGGGCTGGAGGTCTTCCTGAGCGATGCCGATGTGCCCATCGACACAAATCATCTGGAAAGAGGCTTGCGGGTGATCCCCATGGGCCGGAAGGCTTGGCTGTTCTGCTGGACGGAACTGGGTGCCAAACAGGTCGGTATCGTGCAGAGTCTGCTGACCACTTGCCGCCTCCACGACATCAATCCCTATGACTACCTGGTCGATGTCTTGCAGCGGGTCGGCGAGCATCCCAGTTCCCGCATCGCCGAACTGACGCCAAGGCTCTGGAAAGAACACTTCGCGGCCAACCCCCTGCGCTCGGACCTCTATAACATCTCGAACTAAACCGCAAGATACGCCGCTCAGTTACCGCTTACGGATCGACCCCACCCAAAATTTTGAAATAGTTTTCTAATATGCGGCGCAAGGTGTTTTGAATTGTTAGGTTTGAACGGTCCGCTCTCCGCACTTCAGACCACAGCAACTCGTAGGATGTCTTAATTGGATTCGTATTGTGTTTCTCCACCTTCGAAACCAAATCCGATTTACGGACGACCCAGAAGGATTCCTCGCTCTTCATGGCCTCATTGTTACTGCGCCTTGGGTTGAAAGTTACTTCCTTGTGGAAGTACACGTTGTGGGTAAGAACGAAGATTTGCTTGATGTGGCCAGTCTCCGTCCGAACTTCATCAAATAGTCCTTTGATGAGGCTTCCAACGATGAACAAAATATCGCTGTCGAGACTGGAGACAGGATCATCAAATACAACCACCCGGTCCGTTGTCATCCCGGTCTCCGAGTCGCTACCCTTCAGCAGATGATAAAAATAGAGGAAGGTGACGAATGTCCGCTCACCCTCGCTCAGCGTTTCCTTGGCATCAGTGCCATCAGACCGCACCAGTTTGTAACACATGCCACTGTCTGTTTTCGCCAGTGAAAAACCACAGAAACCAAAGGAAGACAAGAGCGCGTTAATCCCATCAATAGTTGGCTGAATGCTGGTTGTCTCTTTTTCTAGCATTCGGATTTCAGCGGTCTTCGTTTTCTTATCTGTTGTTGCTGCCTCAATCTTTGCCGTCATTCCGGCGATCGCTTTGTTCAAGCTATCCCGCTTTGTGTCGTAGGCTGCCAAGTCTGCCTTGAGCTCGACATCGATAAGATACTTCCATACCTGCGCTGTCAGCTTGCTTCTCTCTTGGGTAAGGTTCGCGACCATCTCATTGTGTTCAGCAACCAATACGTTCGCAGCGTCAATAAGTGCCTTGATTGTAGAGATCACATTGCTGATGGATTGCAGGTCAACAATCTGACTCGGCTCCTTCTTTTTTGAATCAAGCCGTTGGCGGTTGATCGTGATTCTTGAATCCAGCAAGTCTTTTTCCGTCTTTAGCTTCTCGATATCAAGAAACCTGGATGGCGTAGCAATAACCGTAGCAATCTGCTGCTGAAGCCGCGCAGCATCGGTTGTGTAGTTGGTGACAAGGTCATCAATCGCCTTAATGTCCGTTACGAAGGTCTCATCGAAATACTCGTTCAAACTATGCGCAAACGCCTCTGCCGTGCTCTGCTGGCAGAATGGGCACACCAATTCATTTTCTTCGTAGAAGGCACGGCCTTCTCTGACCCAGTCACTGTTTCCCAGTTTTTTGATCATCACTGCAATATCGACGTCGTCCTTTCCGAGCACGCGCTTCTTGAGAATCGGATTTGATTCATGGACAACGACTGTGTCCGCTTCGATAAGCGGAACTGATTGTTCAGGAACTGGAGTCTGGCCAAAAACTGCTTCCGCTTTCTTTTCGATATCCGCTAGGGTCTCAAGCGTCGCAGAATTCGCGGCGCGTTCTTGTAGCACCTTCCCTTTGAATTTCTCGGCGCTTCCTCGGTAGCCTTCGAATGCCCCAGCAAGCTTGTCATCGTGCTTCTGCTTTTGTGCCCAACATTTGATTTTGAATTCTTCGTCAAGTGCCGCCAACTCGCCCTTCTTACCACCCCGCCCATCTTCGCCATACAAGGCAGCATTCAACGTCTCAAGTGTCTTTGTAAGAGTATCGAGTTCAGCCTTGGTGGCGGCAATTTTGCTAAGTGTCTCTACATTCTTTTCGCCAAGAGTAAAGATGCCTTTAAGTTCCGCTGATGGACTGAAGTTCTTCGTAACGAAGTCGTGGTTGTAAACCATCGTCTGCAACTTCGTTCCGCCCTTCCAAGTCAAGCTACACGCCGGAAATTTTCTCTCGTCCGCAATCACTCGGGTAATCGTCGTTTTGCCAGAACCATTCGAGCCGTAGAAAAAATTAAATCGAGACAACCCAATTAATTTCTCTGGGACATTGCCGTACGTTGCAACGTCACTTATCTGAATCGACTCGATCATCTCTTGTCCCCACTACCTTTATTCGTTTATCAACTGCCAATGGAAAAACCATAGAAATCAATTCGTCAATCGGCCCTGGCCTGGACTGTCAAGTGCAGGTAGTTCAAGCCCCTCTATCTCCTGCAACGACTTCCCTGCAATCCCCTGCAAGTCCCCATACATCCCCACCGTCGCACCCATCACCCGCTCAATCTGCTCTTCGCGCTTGGCCCATTGCTTCATGATGGCTTTGCGTTCCTTGTCGAGGTCTTCCTGCATGGTGGAGAAGGCCTCGACGATGGCTTCCACACGATGGCGGAAGCGCGGGCCGGTGAGGTACTGGTAAATCATTTCCGTTTTGGTTTGCTGGCCTTCGGATGCCTGGCGGGCAAGGGCAAGCTCCAGCAAGGACTGGCGCAGGATGGCGGCTACGGGCAAGGCGGCGCGGGGGTGGGTGACCCAGATGCCTTCGAGCAGCTCAAAGGTTTCTACGCCTTTGGGTAATACGTGGCTGACGATGACGGCGATTTCCGCCTTGGCGGTGCGCTGGTCTTCGCGCAATTTAACCAGCCAGCCGTCGCTCCAATTCTTGGTGCGTTTGGATTCCCACAATATCGTCCCACTGGCCTGACCGCCCGTGCTGACGACCCGGTGCACGACATCGCCGCCATATTCGCCTTTTGGCACAGGCTCGATGCTATCGAAGGGGAATTTGGTTCGCAGCAGGTTTTCCAGTTCCAGTTCCTGCACTTCGCCCTGCAATTGCTGGGAGCCCTGCTCGGCGCGGCGCTTGAGGTCTTCGATCTGCTTTTGCATGGCGGCAATGGTCTGCTCTTTTTCCATGACCTTAAGCTTCTGTTCGTCTTCGGCTTCCTTTTTGGCTTGTTGACGGGTCAGGCCAAGGCTTTCCTGCACGCGTTTCTCTACGGTGAGCTCCAGTTCGCGTTTGGCATCGTCCAGTTCGCGCTGCTTTTTGATGAGATCGGCCTGGGCTTTTTGCGCCTCGGCCAGCTTTGCTTCGCGGATTTTCAGGACTTCCTGTAATTCGGCCAAGTCCCGGGCGCTCTGTTCTAGGTCGGCGGCGGCTGCCTGCTTGGCCCTCTTGGCCTCTTCTGCGGTGATCCTTGTGCGGTCCTTTTTCAGTTGCTCTTCAACCTGATTGGCGACTTGTTCATCCAGCTTGGCTTTGGCGTCGGCCAGGAGCTTTTCCTTGTCGCGCATGGCCTGCTCGCGCTGAGCGATGTCGTTGTCCTTCTGTGCCAGTTGCTGTTCATACTGCTTGCGGGTCGACTCGATCAAAGGCGCCGCCAGTGATTCGGTGAGCTTGATTTCGGTTTTGCAGTTGGGGCAGATGATGGTGGGTTCGGTCATGGTTCGATTTCCTACGAGAGTTTTTTGGCGCCCAGTCGCTTGACCGCATTGAGGCCGACCAATGAACGCATTTGCGTGATGGCGATGGCATTCAACTGCGCCAGGCGTTCTGGCGCGGCCAGTCCTTGGTGGATGAGAACGGCATTGATGCTTTCCAGGTTCGACAGCACGACAAGCTGCTCCAGTGTGGCGGCGTCGCGCATATTGCCGGCCTGGCTGGGGTTGGCTTGCCGCCACTGCACTGCGCTGATGCCAAACAGGGCGGCGTTGAGCAAATCGGCTTCGCTGGCGTACACCATGCTGGTCTGTGCCTTGGTCAGGCGGGGTGGGATCAGGCGTTCCTTGATGGCATCGGTGTGAATCTTGTAGTTGACCTTGGCCAAGGTGCGTTGAAAATTCCATTCCAGCGAGGTGGCACGGGATTCTTCGTCCTTGAGGCGCTGGAATTCCTTGATGAGATAGAGCTTGAATTCCGGGCTGAGCCAGGAGCCAAATTCGAAGGCGATGTCCCTGTGTGCATAGGTGCCGCCGTACCGGCCTGCCTTGGCGTGCAAACCGATGGCGGCGGTGGCATTGATCCACTTCTTGGCGGAGAGGAAGAAGCTGTTGCGCCCAGCTTCATTTCTAATTCCCTCGAATTCGAGGGAATTAAAAGCGGGGTTGTTGAGCTGCTCCCACACGCCAAGGAACAGCACGGTATCCTTGTTTTTCAGCCATTGTTCGATCAGGGCGCTACCACCGTCGAAGTTTCTGACCATATCCGTCAGCGAAATGTAATCCTGCTCATGCCAGGTGGTGATGGAGACTTCGGTATCCCTGACGGTGATGATGCGGTTTTTCATGGCAGCTCCCATTCGACAGTGAACAGCGTGCGTTCTGCCACCTGCTGTTCAAGCTGCTTTTCCAGTTGCTCGATGAGCGCATTGCGCTGCGCTTCGACTTCGTCCTGCCGGGCAAACAGCTCGCGGCGCAGCTTGCCGCGCTTGCCTTCCAGTTCGCGCTGCTTCTTCTGCCATGACAGCTTTTCTTCCAGCGTCGGCGAGGTCGCGGCGGTTCGGCGCACTTCCTTGATCTCGCGGTCGGTCTCCTTGATCTCCTGCTCCAGCCCCAGCTTCAGGTCGTCCGCCCAAGCATCGAGCTTCTGGACCTCCTGCTCGAAGTAGCCGAGGTTGCGCTCGTTGACCTCGCGCAGGAGTGCGGTCTTGCGGGCGTTCACGTCGGCCAGCAGGGTGGCGTTAGGGGCGTTGAACAGACTCGCTGCCTGCGTGGTCGCGGGCAGGCGCAGCAGTTTTTCCGGGTCTTCTTCCGCGAGCACGACGCCGTCGGTCGTGCCCGCGGCAACCAGCAGATGTTGCTCCTGGTTGCCGAGTGTCTCGACCGTGACCAGCTTCACGGTGAGCCATCCGGCCTTGCCGCGATAGGTTTCAAGCGTGCTGACCTTTGAACCGTAGGCGTTGTAGTCGAACACGAGGCGAGCCCCGTCGAGTGCGCGAGACTTGGCCTGCTCGATGCCCCATCGCGCCAGCGGATGATGGATGCGGTATAGGTGCGCGTCGCCGGAGCGGCGGGGCAATTCGTAGCGCCCAAGTGGAACGTCACCCTCACCCCCGGCCCCTCTCCCGCAAGCGGGCGAGGGGAGTGAAAGCAAGTTGAAGCCGTCGTCATCGAAGGCGGCGCAATGGACCAGTTCGGCGCGGGTCAAGCCCATCAGCATGCGCTCGAAGCGGTTGCGCGCGTTGCGGCTGTCGTCGGCCCGCATGCGCAGCTTCTCCTGCACTTCCTCATCGAAGTTCTCAAGCAAGACCTGGCGCGTCTTGACCATCGCCTCGGTGATCTCGCCGGAGAGGTCGAGCTGGAGTTGCTCGAAGCTGGATTTGATTTCTTCGGGTTCCCGGCAGTTCTGGTAGATATCGGCGATACGCCGCTCGAAGTCGACACCGGAGCCGATGGCGCCCAGCACTTCGTCGCTGGCCCCGAATACACCTTCGAAGAGCTGGAACTTCTGAGATAGCAACTCGTACACCCGTGCATCCGCTTCGTTGCTGCGGTCGACGAAGTTGACCACCACCACGTCGTGTTTCTGCCCATAGCGGTGGCAGCGCCCGATGCGCTGTTCGATGCGCTGCGGATTCCAGGGCAAGTCGTAGTTGATGACGAGCGAGCAGAACTGGAGGTTGATGCCTTCGGCTCCGGCCTCGGTGGCGATCATGACCTTGCCGCGCTCCTTGAAGTGCTCGACCAGGGCCGCGCGGGTGTCGGCGGTCTTG
>JAPTWT010000280.1 GCA_028064935.1 Gammaproteobacteria bacterium
ACCATCATCGATCATCTCGCGGTTGTTCCGCTCGGCGTCTGGGACAAGGGCACCGATCCGAAAGGGATCCGGATGAACAAATCATGAGCGAATCAGTCACGACCATCGTCCCTATGGAAAACGGAGATTTTGAGGTGTTTGCTCCAGACGCAGAAAGCGAGAAGGAAGCCGGCGAGAAGAAATACGGGGACGTGAAATTCGCCGATCCTGAAAATTCGAAATACCCGATCGACACGGAAGAGCACATTCGCGCCGCGTGGAATTACATCCACAAGGGAAAAGACGCAGACAAATACGACTCGGAAAAGCTTGCGGAGATGAAAAGAAAGATCGTTTCCGCATGGAAAGAGAAGATCGACCCGTCCGGCCCGCCGGAATCACAGAAGGATAGCAACATGGCTGACGAGAAAGACTGCGCTGACGCCCGCAGTGATTCCGAGCGTCTCAACGAGTTCATGGACTCCGTGACCAAGCGCATGGACGAAATGAGCAAGCGGTTCGATGCCCTCGACGCGGAGCGAAAAGATCGCGAGCGGCGCGACGCCGAGGAGAAAGAGCGCGAGGAAAAAGAGCGCGAGGATCGTGCTCGGAAAGATGCCGAGCGCAAGGACCGCAAGGACGGCGACCGCTTTGACGAAGACGACAAAGAACCCGAGCGCAAGGACGGCGAGAAGGATGATGAATACACCATCCGCCTCGACAAATGGCGCAAGGACCGCGAGAGGCGAGATCGCGAGCGGCGCGATGCCGAAGAGCGCGAGCGCGAGGAGAAAGAGCGCGAAGACGCCCGGCGGCATGACGCTGCCGACATCGCCAAGCTGAAGCGCGAGATCGACCAGCTTCGCAACATGCTTATCACGCAACCGTCCGACGACGAGCGCGGTAAGATCGCCGAGGCCCGGCAGCGCGTGGCGGACGTCGCCACCTACTTCAATGATGCCGTGCCGACCCCGATCCCCGGCGAAGACCTGCACTCCTTCCGTCGTCGGTGCCTCAAGAAATACCAAGCGCACAGCAAGGAATTCAAGGACGTTGACCTCCTGACGCTCACGCCTGGGCCGGTGTTCGATGCGGTCGAGGGTGCGATCTATCGCGACGCGCAGCAGGCAGCTCGGACTCTGCCGACCAGCACGGGTGCCATGCGCACCCGCGTCTATACCGACGAGGCTGGCCGGCGCGTCGAGGAAGTCATCGGTGACTCGCCGGCATGGATGGAAGCCTTCACGCCGGCGCCGATGGGCGTGAAATTCAATGTGAAAGGAGCGGCCCAATGAGCGGCGCGATTTCGTTTTTCCCGTGGACGACCACCAACGCGGAAAACTCGTTTTCCGTCGAGACGGTCGGCGCAACGCAGGGGTTCATCTTCGATGATCCTGTCATCAACCCGACGCAGATTGCCGCCGCGGTCGTCGATGCGAGCAACACCGCGCCGCTCTTTGGTGGCCTGCCGCTTCAGATTCTCTTGACGGCGGCGGCTGGTCGCGAGGCGTTTCATAGTTCGGCGCTCTTGGCGGCGACCAACGCGGACATCAACGGGTTCTGTACGTTCACCTATGCGGAAAACGGCATCGTTGTCCCCGGCTCGGACAACGTGCCGCTCTATGGTGTCGGCGGAACCTGCAACTATGTCGCTCTCGGCAGCCGCGCGCGCCTTGTCTTGCAGGCGTCTTCCGCTCTGGTGGACTCTTTGAGCGGGGTCGGCGTCAACACGCAAATCTCGTGGAATTTCACCACCGGGATGGCGGACGTTTACAATTCAACCACGGGCGCGCTTCCGATCACGAACATTGCCGGCGTCTATATCGGCAACGCTCTCGTGGCGGAACAAGTCAGCTCGACGTGGAAATTCAGATACGGCAACGCCATTGCCGTGACGGTGTAAGGAGCACATAAGATGGCAAGCATTACCTCTGCGTTCGTTCGGGTTGAGCCTTCTTACACCGAACCGAATATCCTTCTGCAGATCGCACAGCCTAGCGGGTTTTTGCGACTTCTCGCGGATGACAAAATCCGCGTGATGTTGGGCGAGGGCGATCTCGCGGTCTACATCAAGCGGCTCAATCTGACGACCTCGGCTTTCGGCGCGCAGTCGCCGTTTACCTTGACCGCGGCTGAGTTCATCAACGCCTCGTTCATGAGCACGGCGACCTATCACTTTTCCAATCGGTCGGTATGGTCTCGATCGGAGGAAGAAGCGGCCGGCCGTTGGGGGTTCTCGATCGTTCAAGCTCTGGAGCTTGCGCAACGCCAGGCGCATTTCCAAACGGCGCGGAATGTCTGCCTCTATGGCGCTATCCCGTCCAATGGCGAGGGGCTGCTCAACACGCCAGGTGCTCCGAATGTCACGCTTCCGCCGGACAGCAATGGCAATGCCACGCTGACGAGCTATGACAACGGCGAGATGGCGCAGTTCCTGTTGCAGACCATCGTGAACATGATCACCAGCATGTTCCAAGCGCAAGTTCCACAGAAGATTTCTGTTCTCGGTCCGCAGCGCGATATCCTCTACATGCAGCAGGTCGGCATCGTGCAGCTTGTGCAATTCCAGCGCAGCGGCGCCGGCAGCGCGACCACGGCGCAGATGGTGCAGAGCATCCAGGAAGCGGCTGGGAACAGCATCGAGTGGAACGTCGATGATACTCTCATCGGCAAAGGTGCTGGCGGCAGTGACGCCGTGATCGTCACCATTCCGAAGATCAAGAACCCGCAAGGCAAGTCCATCAACACGAACATCTTTGCCGAGTTGACTCCGAACCTCGACGAGTGCGTGTTGCAGTATTCCGACATGGCGGCCCCGCGCAAGATCACGTCGCCGGCGCCGATGGGGATGACCGAACAATATCTCGCTTGGCGCATGTCGTCGGGGTGGGCGCCGCGGCCGCAAGCGATCACCATCCTCAACATTCCCTACTGAGGAGGGATTATGATCGTCATCATCAACGCGACGAAGCAGCCGGTTATTCTTCATTGGAGGCTGGATCACGAAAAATCGCGACGCGATCTCGTGCGGCCTTTCCAGCTTGGTGCCGGCAAACAGGCTGTTCTTCCTGATGAATGGGGGACTTCCGAGCACCTACGGTTCGTCGATCACCACGTCAAGCACTACGGCATGAAGAAGATCACCGAGCTTGACGCGATCAATGCGCACGACGGCATATTTTACTACGAGAAACAGGCACACCAGCGTCAAATCATCGAGGCGGTTGAGGCGCGCGACAAGAAGCGCGATGCCGAAGCGCTGGATATCATGGAGAGCACTGCCGTCGCATTCGATCATCAAATGCGGCATCTTGCGCCTGACCCGCTCCAGCCGATCGGCGCGCAGCAAACTTCCATGAAGGTGACGACCGAGATCGACCCTGGAGACCCGGAGCCGGAAAAGGTCGTCAATCGTGAGATCGCGCCGCAGCCTGGCCGCGCGCGGAGGAAGTGATGGCGTGGACTGATCCGTTCAGTCCTAACCTAGCGGATTACCAGAGCTTCTTGACCGAGCAGGGGTTCTCGGCGTCTGTCTTGCCGCCGTCATCGCCGTGGATTCAGTGGTCGTTCAATCGTGCGATCTCGGTTGTCATTCCGGTCTGCACTCCGGGACCGAGTTTTCTGGGCTCTCCCGCGGGGACCGGAGCGCCGGAATACACGATCGCCGTCTATAATCTCGCGACTCATCATCTTGTGCTGATGGCTCAGGATCAGCCTGGGTTGTCGTTTTTCACGGACCTCCGCGCGCGGTTAAATACGGCTGGGTTCATCGCTGGTGTTGTTGCATCGAGTTACGATCAAGGGACAAGCTCGACGATGCTGGTGCCTGACGCCTTCAAGGGCTTCCGCATCGCCGATCTGGAATATCTTAAGACGATATGGGGCCGCGCATATCTGTCCTATGCGCAGAAGGCCGGCCCGGTTGTCACGGTCATGGTGTGATGAAGATCGTCCTTGGCGTGCTTGATACTCCGCATATGGAATATCTGCACGGCGTGCCGGCGAAAGAAAGCGATTTGACGATTGGCGACTTGGCGGAAATCCTGGAGAGCAAATACCGGATCATGCAGACTTTCGCCGACATGCGCAAAGGCGAGATCGCGAAGGCGGTGAAAGAAGCAGTCGCGCTCAAGATCAAAGCGGAGATACGTGGCGTGAAGACTCCGGTCAATCATCTTGAGCGGGCGTTCGCTGGCATTGAGCACTCGTTCAAGGACTTCATAGCGACGCAGCAGATGGATGGCCGCGTTGCTGGTGTGCCAACGAAGGCTTCGCTGATGGGCGTGAATCACCGCTTGAAGCATCCCTACGCCTCGAGCAACCCGGTGAGGCCCAGCTTCATCGACACGGGGCAGTATGTGGCGTCATTCAAGGCATGGCAACCGTGAGTGTGCTAGGCGAGTTCGGTGCGCAAACCCCGCTGCAAAGCACGCTTGGCGCTGGCGTCGATGCGCTCGACCGGCAGCAGGTCATCCAGTTCCGGCAATATCGCCGCACGGTTCTTCCGATCGACGGTTATGTGTTCTGGGTTCTCGCCGGCCAGACGATCAACGTCCGCGGCTCGCTGCATTATTCCTCGGACGTTGAGCAAGACGACGATCAGACTATCGGTGTGAACCGGCTTCTGTTCACAACGCGCGACGAGATTGCCGAGTTCAACGAAGCTTCGCCAGACACTATGTTCATCGGCGATCATCGCGGCATCAAAGTGGCTTTCTCTGGCCGCGGAATGCGGGCACCGGAAGCAGGCATCTGGCACTATTTCGGCAATGCGATCTATCCGCCATTCTTCTCGCAAATCATCGACGACCCGGCTGCTCTCGCAAACGTAGAGCCAATCGTTTCCAACAGCCTGCCGATATGGCTTTCGCTGACGGCGTTCGGTCCGGTCTATCCCGCGTATCTCGTCGATCCGAATATCACGCCGCCATATATCGCCGTTGATATCGATTCCGAGACAACGGACGAATGGCAATCGCTGCCAAGTTACGATGCCGCAGAGAGTTACGCAGAGGGCGATGTCTCTCTTGGCGTGCCAGACCAATCGATCCTAGGCGCGTTCTTTCCGACCGCATCGCAGCTCGTGCATGAGCGAGTTCGGTTCATCCTCTATGGGTTCAACAATCAACAGGCTTTGTCATATCGCTCCTATGTTCTCGAAAATAGCCTTGACGGCGATATCTGGGGCGTCAGCGAGGTTTCGCCGATCCGAGACGAAAAGCGCATCCAGCGTGAAATCGCGGCTATCGCGATGAAAAAGACGTTCAGCATGAGCGTCAACTATCTGCAATCGGCAGTCGTGCAGATTTCCGAGCGGCTAATCAAATCCGCATCCATCTCTCTAACCGAGGAGTCTCTCTGATGGCGAACACTCCGGCTGTTCTGGTGCCGTCCGTCGCTGGCAACAAGAACGCGCTCAACACCACCACCACGACTGTTGTCAAATCGACGGCGGGCACCGTGCGCATGGTTTCCGTCACCGCCGGCCGGCAGGAATGGAAGTTCTATTGCGAGAACGGCATCACCGTAGTCCCTCCGGCCAGCGGCGTAGTCTCTGTGTCGTTTGAGTAAGGAATAGCCAAATGGCAACGACGATCACGCCGCAGATCGTGACGGTAAACGTCACGGTCCAAGAAGCGGCACAGCCTTTCAAATCCGCATCCATCTCTCTAACCGAGGAGTCTCTCTGATGGCGAACACTCCGGCTGTTCTGGTGCCGTCCGTCGCTGGCAACAAGAACGCGCTCAACATCACCACCACGACGGTTCTCAAAACGACGGCGGGCACTGTTCGCATGGTTGCGGTCAATACCGCTGGCACCGCCGTTGGAGGTGTCTATGACACGGCCACGACGGGAGGCGTCGGGGCGTCCACTCTTGCTTTCGCCATTCCCGAAACCGTGACAGCCGGCCCGCAAGACTGGAAGTTCTTCTGCGCGAACGGCATCACCGTTGTTCCTCCGACA
>JAPTWT010000321.1 GCA_028064935.1 Gammaproteobacteria bacterium
ACGGCGCCGTAAATCCCAAGAGCTTTTGGTACAGTTCGATATCGCGCATAGGGGTGTAATACTTGCCTGCGGGGGCGCCTGATGCAAGCCCAATACCCCCTTACCCACACGAAAGCCTGAAGACCCAACTAAAATGGGATGTCGTCGTCGAAGTCCTCCCCGCCGCCCGGGGCCGGCGCCGACGACGGGGTCGATCGGCCACTCGGGCCGGATGCGGGCGAGTCGTAGGACAGGTCCGCGGGTGGCCCTTCGCCTCCGCCGGGACCGCCACGGCCACCCAGCATCTGCAGTTCGCTACCCACAATCTCGGTCGTGTAGCGGTCCTGCCCCGACTTGTCCTGCCACTTACGCGTCTGCAGGCGTCCCTCGACGTAGATCTGTGCCCCTTTCTTCAGGTACTCGCTCGCGATTTCCGCAAGCTTTCCGAAGAATACGACCCGGTGCCACTCGGTCCGCTCCTGCTTCTCGCCGGTCGCCTTGTCCTTCCATGACTCGGAGGTGGCGATATTCAGATTGGCCACCGCACCGCCGTTCGGCACGTAACGGATCTCCGGGTCCTTGCCGAGATTGCCTATCAGGATGACCTTGTTGATGCCGCGCGCCATAACGCCTCCCTCGGGATGGAAACGGGCCCTGAAGGGCCCGCCGGCAGGGCGCGAGACCGTCATGGCCCGCGACCCCGCCTGGATAAGGCCTTAGTTTATGTCACCCCCTCGGCCTTGGATAGAGAGGGGCCCTGGACAATTCGGACCGCCGAACCCCTAGGTCTATGGTGCGCCATCGGCGGACTCAACCAGCCCTTGGCGCACCGGCCTTGGCGGGACCAAGCCACGGACAGGGCGCACGTGGCCATCCGTTCGCTCTTTGCCTTTGCCTGGCCGTGCGCCGTATAGTACCCGATTTACTCCGGCCCGAAACAACCTATGGACCTCATTCGTTTGCGGGGCGTGCGCACGCACAACCTGAAAAACCTCGACCTGGATCTGCCGCGCGACCGTCTTATCGTCATTACCGGGCTGTCGGGCTCGGGCAAGTCCTCGCTCGCGTTCGACACCTTGTATGCCGAAGGGCAACGCCGCTACGTAGAGTCCCTGTCTGCCTACGCGCGGCAGTTCCTGTCGCTCATGGCCAAACCCGACGTCGACCTGATCGAAGGGCTGTCCCCCGCGATCTCCATCGAACAAAAGAGCACCTCGCACAATCCTCGCTCCACGGTCGGGACCGTTACCGAGATCTACGATTATCTGCGACTGCTCTACGCGCGCGTGGGTGAACCGCGCTGCCCGCGGCACGATGTCGCCCTGGACGCCAAGACCGTGACGCAAATGGTCGACGAGGCCCTGACCCTCCCCCCCGGGACCAAGGCCATGGTGCTGGCGCCGGTCATATCGGGACGCAAGGGCGAGGCCTTGAACAAGCTCGAGGAACTGAAGGCGCGCGGCTATGTCCGTGCGCGCATCGATGGACAGGTGGTCGAGCTTGGCGAGGCCCCGCCGCTTGCCAAGACCCAAAAACACACGGTCGAAGCGGTGGTCGACCGCCTGGTGCTGCGCCCTGGGCAGGAGTCGCGGCTCGCCGAGTCCTTCGAGAACGCCTTGTCGCTGTCGGAAGGTCTCGTGCGCCTCGTGACCCTGCCCGGCGATGGCGAGGTGGCGCAGGAATTGCTGTTCTCGGCGCGCTACGCCTGCCCCCATTGCGGCTTCAGTCTCGCGGAACTGGAGCCGCGGATCTTTTCTTTCAATAACCCCGCCGGCGCCTGTCCGAGCTGCGACGGTCTCGGCGTTCGCCAGTTCTTCGACCCCGAACGCCTCATACAAGACCCGACCTTGAGCCTGCCGGCGGGCGCAATACGCGGATGGGACCGCCGCAACCCATTCTATTTTCAGCTCCTGGAGTCGATCACCCGGTACTATGGCGTCGATATCGAGACCCCCTTCGAGGACCTCCCCAAAAAGGTCCGGCAGGTCATCCTGTATGGCAGTGGCGAGGAGTCGATCACCTTCAGCTATGTGGACCGCGGACGGCGGCATCGACGCAAACACCCGTTCGAGGGCGTGATCCCCAACATGGAACGCCGCTATCGCGACACGGAGTCGGCCAGCGTACGGGACGAACTCGCGCGCTTTATCGGCAACCAGGTCTGCGAGGCCTGCGCCGGCAGCCGGCTGCGCGAGGAGGCGCGCAACGTATTCATCGACGCGCGCGCCATCCATGAGGTCACGGGGCTATCCATTCACGAGGCCCATGGATTCTTTCAGCACCTGCTGCTCCCCGGCCAGCGCGGGGTGATCGCCGCCAAGATCATCCACGAGATCAGCGAGCGCCTCAAATTTCTCGTGAACGTGGGCCTCGATTACCTGACCCTCGCGCGTTCCGCGGAGACCCTGTCAGGCGGCGAGGCACAGCGCATCCGGCTGGCATCGCAGATCGGCGCGGGACTGGTCGGCGTCATGTACGTCCTGGACGAGCCGTCCATCGGCCTGCACCAACGTGATAATGGCCGCCTGCTCGCGACCCTGGAGACCCTGCGCGACATGGGCAACACCGTCATCGTCGTCGAACACGACGAGGAGGCGATCCTGGCCGCCGACCACGTCGTGGATGTCGGCCCCGGCGCCGGGGTTCACGGCGGGCGGATCGTGGCCCAAGGGACTCCCGCGCAGATCATGGAAAACCCCGATTCCCTGACCGGGAAATACCTAAAGGGTGTCGAGGAGATCCCGGTACCGCCGATGCGCCGCAGCGGGCAGGGCGAGATCGTGATCCGTGGGGCGCGCGGCAACAACCTGCGCGGCATCGACGTAGGCATCCCGGTCGCGGCCCTGACCTGCGTGACCGGGGTCTCCGGGTCGGGCAAATCCACACTCATCAACGATACACTGTATGCCGCCGCCGCCAACCATCTGAACAAAACGCGACTGGATGTCGCGGCGCACAGCAGCATCGATGGCCTGGAGGCCTTCGACAAGGTCGTCGACATCGATCAAAGCCCGATCGGGCGGACACCGCGCTCCAATCCGGCCACGTATACCGGCCTTTTTACCCCCCTGCGCGACCTCTTCGCCGCCACCGTCGAGGCCCGTGAGCGCGGATTCGGTCCAGGGCGGTTCTCATTCAATGTCCGTGGCGGACGCTGCGAGGCCTGCGAGGGCGATGGTCTCGTCAAAGTCGAGATGCACTTCCTGCCCGACATGTATGTGCCGTGCGATATCTGCAAGGGCATGCGCTACAACCGCGAGACACTCGAGATCCGCTACAAGGGCCGGACCATCCACGAGATCCTGCAGATGACCGTGGAGGAGGCCCTGACCTTCTTCGAGGCCGTCCCGGCGATACGCCGCAAGCTCGAGACCCTGACCGACGTGGGGCTCGCCTACCTCACTCTCGGGCAGTCGGCAACGACCCTGTCCGGCGGTGAGGCGCAACGCATCAAGCTTGCGCGCGAGCTCTCGAAACGTGACACCGGGCGGACGCTCTACATCCTCGACGAGCCGACCACGGGCCTCCATTTCCACGATATCCGCCAATTGATCGGCGTACTCCAGACATTGACGGACCGGGGCAACACCGTGGTCGTCATCGAGCACAATCTCGACGTCATAAAGACTGCGGATTACCTCGTGGACCTCGGCCCGGAAGGTGGTAGCGGCGGCGGCCGCGTGGTCGC
The DNA here is from genome assembly GCA_028064935.1 of Gammaproteobacteria bacterium. The sequence continues at coordinate 3,668 of JAPTWT010000321.1, forward strand.
CAGCGGCACGCCCGAGGCAGTGGCCGCCCACCTCTCGTCGCACACCGGGCGCTACCTGCGGCAGGTCCTCGAGCGCCATGGGCGCCCCTCCGCGGCCTCAGTCCAGGATCAACAGCGGGTCGGCAAGCTGTAGGCCCAGGATCGCGGCCGCCGAGCCCTCGCGGACGGCGATCTCGATCAAGCCGTTGGCGTTTTCGTAAAAAAACGGCTCCCCGGGCGCGCCCTCGGCAAAAAAACGTGCGCGCTTTAAGCGACGGCCTCCGGCCATGAGTGCGCGCAACCCCGGGCGCGCGCGCAGGCCGGTTACGGCATTCCCGTAGTGATCGATGAACAGCACGCGCGCCCAGTCGTCGGGCCAATCGGAAAACCGCGTCAAAGGCGCAGGACGGGCGCTCGGGCGGGCACCGCGCGCCAGGGCCGCGGCCGCCGGCGCGAACACATCGCGTCCATGAAAGGTAGGCGCGACTTTAGCCGGTATGGTCAGGGCCTCGCAGGACTCCACCCCGTCGCGCCGCGCCACCATCTCGAAAAGACCATTGTCGGGACCGACGTAGATGCGTCCACCGGCGCGCAAGACAATGGCATGGCGCGCACCACCCACCCCCGGATCGACGACCGCCATGATCACCGCGTCCGCCGGGACATCACGGCAATAGGCGTAGAGGAGGTAGGCGCTGGCCTGGATTGCGAAATTGGGCAGATCATGAAAGAGATCGATGACCGGAACCCCGGGCGCGCCTTCTGCAAGCCGCAGGCGCACCTGACCCACATAGGGATCGGCCGCCCCGAAATCGGTGAGCAACACAATCATCGCGTGAGTCTAGCACCGTTGGCCCAAGGCCCATCCCGAATGGGCGATCGGATCCTTACAACGTCAACACGCGCGGCGCGTCCACGCGCCGATCGGTGATGGTCGTCGGCAATTCCTGATGATAGGCCCGCGAAGGCAGGAGCCCGCAACCCCCGAACCGGGCCATGACCTTCAGTTGCGCCAGCACGTCCTCCCCGCAGTGGTCCGCTGGCAGATGGCGCCAGAAGGAAAACCCTCCGACCGCACGCAGGGCCGCGACATCATAGAGCACGCACCCCCCTATCCAGGCGACGCGATAACGCTGGTAACCGCTCACATTGCGCCCTACATGATAGAGATTGGCGGCATTATGGAGACGATGGCGGGCCCATGCCGGCGACTGCGGGGTCACCGTCTCGGGGACTACCGGCCCCTGCCAGAACTCGATCTCCTGCTCATGGGGGCGTTCGTCGTCCCGAAAACTGAGCCCGATAACGCCGTACCCCACGAAGCCGCAGCCCTCGGCCTTCAGGGTGGCAAGCAACGGGGGCAGGGCACCGGGCCCCAGAATCACATCATCGTCGAGGAACAGGGCCTGGGGCGCGCGCGCCTCTGCGAGCAGAAAGGCGCGCTGTTCCGCGAGACCGCGGCGCGGCAGATGGCGATGCCAGACAAGCCGGTGCCCCTGGGCCTCGAGGACCCGGGCCACGGCCTGCACCTCCGCGACCGATGCGGCCGGCACGTCGCCCTGATCGGATACCACCACGCGCAGCGGCACGCCCTGGCCAAGCAGGCTCGCGAGCGTCACGGCCAGCGCGGCCGGCCGGTTGTAAGTCGGTATCAGGACATCCACTAGCCGGCCTGCGCGTCTCTGCGAATACGCGCTATGAGGCCGCTCGTCGAGCTATTGTCGATATATTCGAGGAGTCGGACCCGACCGCCCAATTCCTCGACCAAGGCCACCTCCGGCAAGGTCTTGGCGACATAATCGCCGCCCTTCACGAACACATCCGGACGCACCATCTCTATGGGTCCGTGCGCGGTATCCCCGGCAAAGGCCAGGACATGATCCACGCAACCGAGCGCCGCCACCACGGCGATGCGATCGGCAAGCGGATTGAGCGGTCGCCCGGCCCCCTTCAGGCGCCGGACCGAATCATCGTCATTCAGGCCGACGATCAGGACATCGCCCAAGGCCTTCGCACGCTCCAGGTAGGTGATGTGGCCGCGATGCAGGATATCGAAACAGCCGTTGGTAAAGACGATGCGCCGCCCCGTCTGGCGCAGGCGCCCGGCCATCTCTCGGATCTGGGTGGGTGCGCGCAGAAACTTACCCTGGCCGGCGAGCTCGCGGCCCAACTCCTCCCGGCTGCAGGTCGCCGTGTCTTCGCGTGCCAGGATGACGTCGGCGGCGGCGGCCGCCAGGTCCATCGCCACGCACGTGTCGGCACCGGATGCGAGCGCGAGC
>JAPTWT010000029.1 GCA_028064935.1 Gammaproteobacteria bacterium
GCCGCAGAGGGCATGAATGCCCAGATCCAACTCCTCAAAGCCAACGCCCGCGGCTATCGGAATTTTACCCAATATCGCATCGCGATTCTCTTTCATTGCGGGAAGCTTGACCTCTATCCGGCGGGGTGCCCGTCATGAGACTTTTATGGGCTACCCACACGAAACCCGGAAGAGCCAAAAGAAAATGGTTTAAATTTTCGCTATGTTGAATGACACTCTATCCGTTGGGGTTGTCTGCGAATACGAAATAGGGAATTATGGAGCTCTGGTTCGGAACTCAATGCTGGGTAAAGCGGTGGTGTAGAATTCATGACGATAACGCCTTGGCGTCTCTGGTAAATATTCAACAGACGGAGGTACGCATGTCTCACGACGACGAAAAACCTGACGGTAAGCCGATTCACCCGGGCCAGTCCCAACGGCCAGATAATGTCCCTCCGGGCCCGCCGGGCGAGATACCGCCAGGTAAACCGCGGGCGCCGCAGGTTCCTGGCCACCGCCCGGTTGGGTGATGGCTTGGTGGTTTGAGAAAGACCAAGAGCGCCTGAAGTTCGAGCTTCAGGCGTTGGCGGATTCCGGATTCCTTTATTCTGTCACCGACGATGGAAAGGAATCCGGCGTATATCGGCTTCTGATTGACTATCGGGACTGGGAGGATGACCGAGACCCTGGGCACTTATATTGCCTAACGGCGATCTTTCCTCCCAACTACCCAGCGTTTCCGTTCGAGATATTGGCCCCAGAGTTTCCTCCAGGGATCCACATCAATCCAAGCAATGGTTTGTGCCTACTTCAGGATGCCGGTAATAGCTGGGATGGCTCTCGTGACTACCTTGCCGCGTTTCTGCTTTGTCAGGTAAAAAACATCCTTCGTGCACATCGAGGCGACAAGACGGTTCTCGAGGCTCAGGAAGGTTTGCGACAAAGCGGTTATGTCCCGTATTGTCCTGGGAGCGCCATGTTAGTCGGTGACTGGGAAGTGCCACCCGGTGTTGACCACGGTCATTTTCGTTGGCGTCGGTTCCCGGGCGATCCGCCTAATCGTATTATTCGCGGTGCCGTGACGCACCTTCAAACGGCCGACCATGATCTTATCGGCCAATTGGCCATCGGGAATTTCTGGACGAATTGGCTTCAGAATACCGCTGAACTATCTGGTCGGTGGGTGCGTCTTCCTGAAATACCAAAAGGCGCTGACCCGTTGGCCGAAGCGCGCGCCGCCTGGCCAGACATTGCAAATATAGTCTCTTTTCCCGATCTGGTCGGTTTGTTAATCCCGGAGGAGAAAGACAAGGGCGGGGCACTAATTGATAATTGGGTTTTTGTGCTCCGGGTGAACGTGGGACCCATCGTGCAGGCAGGCCAGCGAATTATGTCCACTTTTTTTGTACGAGCCGAACAGTTCTCGAAGGATACCAGGTGGAGTAGGGCGCCGCGCGCGATCCCCATTAATGTCAAGAAGGTGCTTATGGTCGGCCTCGGAGCTATTGGAGGGCCGTTGGCGTGGCAGTTGGCGCGGGCAGGGATTGGCGATCTTCGGTGCGTAGACTATGACTCTGTACAGATCGGCAACCTCCCGCGTTGGTTATACGGTATGGCGACGATCGGCGATAGCAAGGCCAGTTCCGTCGCGGCGAACCTGCAGCTCAATTACCCACCGTTGCGCGCAGAAGCTATTGAATACTGCATCGGGTCGATAAATTCGCATCCTGATATTGTCGGCCGATTCATGGCGGCCTTGAATGAAGTGGATATTATCGTCGATGCCTCCGCGGAGCTATCGGTGAATCGATATCTGGAGGGGCTGGCGCGAGAAAAAAGAGTCCCTTATGTGTGGGCGTACGGTTCCAATGGTGGTTGGGGCGGAGTGGTTGGTCGAATTGTTCCAGGGCACACCAGCGGCTGCTACGAGTGTTTCCGCTATTGGATGTTCGATGCGGTCAATGCATTGAAGGAAGGCAGACCGAGTCCGGAAGGGGCAATTAAACCGCCGCCGACGGAAGACCTTCCTGAAGTACAGCCGGTCGGATGCTTCCACCCGACCTTCCGTGGTACTGGTTTTGATATGGACCAGGTGTCGCAAATGGCGGCAAGACTGGTAGTGGCCACCCTTTGTTTGGATGCACCTTCCGAATCGGACAGTTATCCAAACTTCCCCTGGGACGTCGCCGTACTGTCCCAATGGGACCCCGAGACCGGTTTGCCTACGGTGCCGGACTGGATCACATATTCCCTTCGACGCCACCCCAAGTGCCAACATCATGACGAGTGAGTTGGTCGATGAGTTATTGTGGCTTCCGGAACCCCTACAACAGGAACAGATCCTGACGGATATTGCGACTCATCACCCGAACGAAACGGGCGGAATGTTGTTGGGGTATGTAAACGGCAACCAGAGGGTTGTCACGGCGCTTATCGGCGCTGGACCAAATGCGGAGCACGAACAGTACCGCATGTTGCCGGATAATGGATATCAACAGGCGATGTTGCGGGAGCACTTCGAAAACACGAACGGTCGGGAGTCCTTTCTTGGTGAGTGGCATTCCCACCCAGAATCGGCGCCCATAATGAGCTGGACAGATCGTAGAACCTTGCACCGCGTTACCACGCGAGGAAAGCATCTTCCGGCTTTGCCAGTGATGATGATTGCGGGTGTCGAGACCGGCGACCAGGAGCTATCGTTTCGAGTCTATCGGCGACGAGATATGTTGCGTCGAATGTGGCTAGACGAGCGTCACTTCGTTGAGATGTCCATTCAGTTATTTTAGACGAAACACGCAGAATATTCTGTCAACTGGACTGCATGGTGCGTCTTCTGGTGTATTGAGCACGAGGGAATAGGGGCGCGAGGCAATTCGTAAAAGTAGCCATGCGGACATGCGCCTGTTATTGTTGTATGGTTTACTGATAATGCGACACCGGGAAGTCGAGGCACTCGGCGCCGACCTTGTTTCAAGGGCGCGGAGCGATTCGGCGAGAAAGGCCAACCAAAAGAGGAGAGGACATGAGCAAGGAATCTGCCGCAGGCGCAAGTGCTGCTATTATGTTAACCGTTCAGGACATCGACAAAATTCTTACCGGAGAGAACCTTAAAATATCCGGCCCCAAGCGAGAAGCTCTGAGACAGAAGATACAGGCTGCTCTTATCAAGTCCTCGCGCTCCTGGTACAAGAAAGGCTTTAACCGTGGTCATAAGGAGGCATTCCGAGAGTATAAGGCGCACAAACAGGTGCCCGATGTTCTGATGGCGGAAGTGGAACGTGAGTTTGTGCCGAACACAAAACGCCGTGTACCGTTGAAGTCAACGCTTAGCAAGGCGTTCCGCGAGAAGGCTTAAAAGGTCTATGACTCGGAGGATAGGCCCTTCTTGCGGTAAAGCTTGTGTGTAACGAAGGAACGCAGATATGGGCGACGCCGATGAGTTGACAAAAGTGTTCTTGGCGGATGTCGAGCGTATAGCTGACGATTTTATCGAGTGTTTCGGTCTCGCATTTACAAAAGACGTGCCGAGCCTCTCCTGCTCTCTATACCGATGGCTGGAGTTTGTTCATCTGAGGTATGTTGAGCCGATACCGAGGTCGATACATTTCTCAAGAGGGTTCTGGCGGCGTGTGCCAGGCAGCGAAAGGCTTGCGGTAGACCACTTTGTCCATCACGTAATGCAGGGCGAAGACATTAACCCATATCAAGGCAAAGGGCTGTCGCGGCACGACATCAGCGGCCGAAAGCAAGCGACTAGGACAGACCTCTTGTTGGCTGATTTTGGTATCCACCATTTTCATCTCACGGATAAGGTCATTCCGTTAGGGCGCGCTTATTCCCAGCGCTCGAACTGGATGCTTTTTGCGGTGGTACGCAAAAATGCCCTGCTGTGTGTCGATGTGCAACGGCATCCGAGAGGAGAAGGTTTCGCCCAAAAGGGCGTGCTGGAAATCGCCATAAAAAATTGGCCGCAGGCCTTTGCGCAATACGAAGCCAAGGGTGTGACGGGCGGGGACTGGAGCCCGGCAGAGATTGACCACATGCGGAAGCACGGTGGCAATATGCTTCACAAGATAGGGTCGCGCGTGTACGGATGTCTCGGCGGCGGCCTTACCTCAGCTGGAACACCTCTACTGGTTCACAAGATATCTGACTGCATCCAGCGGGAGATTGAGGATTTGGCGCGGCAATTCGTGGACCCGCAGGGCGCCCCGGCCAAACTCCGCCGTGATGATGGTATACTCAACCCGAATTTTCACGTCGTTCTCACGCCAGAAGGGGCAGCCGTGCACGAGGAATCTGTCCGCACAGGTTGGCCACTTTCAGGGTGGCCGGGGATAGTGTTACTGGCGCCACAGTGGGCTATCGCGCGGCTTGCGGCGTCAGCACAATAATAAGCGGGCGAGACTGGGGAGGACGGCATGGGACAAAGGGAGTTCGGTGTCGCCCAGAATACGGGCACTGCGTATGAACGCACCGCGGGGCAATGGGTTGAAGTGTGGCCGACCCCTATGGTGTCGACGGCTGTGTTCCTTGAAGGGGAGCAGAAACCTCCTGCGTCCATGCCCGACCTTTCCCATGATATGGGCCAAAAAGACCACATATTCAGAGAAGATAGCTTCGATGCAACCACGCGGATTCGAAGAGGGCGGTTTTATAAGTGGGCTGGATGGAGTCAGCCGGAGACAATCGGACCGGGTAACTACTCACCCCCTCCGGCATTAACGATACAAGATACTTGACAGTATAGGCCCTTGACGCTACGCTTCCCTCCCATGTAAGGGACTTGAGGGGGGAGTGCGATGGGGGCGTATTTCGGATCCAAGGCGACATCAGGATTATGCCAGGCGATCATCGCCCTCATGCCGCCCCATGACACCTATATCGAGACCCATCTCGGCGGCGGGGCGATCATGAAGCGTAAAGCCCCGGCACGGCGTAACATCGGCATCGACCGCGATGAGCGCGCGCTGGAGAGGTTCGCGTGCGATTATCCGGTGGAACTCGTGCCCGGCTGCGCCCACCGGTTCCTGACCGAGTTTGCGTATCAGGGCCGGGAGCTCGTCTACTGCGACCCCCCGTACCTCCACGCGACCCGCACCTCGAAGCGGCGCTACCGCTATGAGTACGAGGAATCCGACCACATCGCGCTGCTCACGTTACTCAAAACCCTCCCGTGTTCTGTAATCCTCTCCGGCTACCCCTCGGCACTGTACGATGAGGCGCTTCCCGACTGGCAGAGCCTGGAGCTCCAGGTGATGAACCAGGGCGGGGTGCGCACCGAGAAGCTGTGGTTCAACTTTCACCCCGATCGGGTGCATTGGGTGCGCTATGCGGGCAAGAACCACACCCACCGCCAGATGATCAAGCGCAAGGCCGAGAACTGGGGGCGACGCTACCAGGCCCTGCCGGCAGCCGAGCGCCTGGCGGTGCTCGCGGCCCTCTTGGCCGTCGAGGCCGACGGGTAGCCGCCCGGTCACCCATGGCAAGCGTCAACAGACAATCCCTGCGCGAGGAGTTCACGGCCCTTCAGGAGCGCTTTGGGCAATTGTCCGCCGATGGCAAGGTCGGCGCCGAGAGCGGCGCCCTGATCGAGGCCCTGCTGATGCTGCTCAAGCTGCTGATGGCCATCTTCCTGGAGAAGACCACCCCGAAGACCAGCGCCAACTCCAGCAAGCCGTCCTCGCAGACCCCCAAGGACGAGAGCGCGCTCGGTCCCGCCGGCCCGCACACCAAGGGCCGGGCGTATGACCCGAGTCGCTCGGGAAATACCCGCACCGTCGAATACACACAAATCTCCCCGGTGAGCTTCTGCGAGACCTGCGGGGAGGATCTGCGTGCGGTGCGCCCCCACGGTCACGAACGGCGCACCCAGATCGATATTGTCTTCGAGAAGGTC
>JAPTWT010000324.1 GCA_028064935.1 Gammaproteobacteria bacterium
ATCTTGGTCTGTCGCTCGAGCTGTATCGTGATACGCGCACGGGCGACGTCTTTGTCAGGGTGCCCCATGAGGGGGCGGGGTGTCCTATCCACCTGCGGTTTCTCGACTCGGCCCCAGGCGATCCTGAAGGTGTCCTCACCTACGACGTCCGGACATTTCTACGGCTGGTGGCGACGGGTGTCCTTGAAAGCATCCCCTGTCATGTCATTTGCGACTCCTGACAAATTGCCCAGGGGGTCCCTTCATTTCGGGCAGCGCGCCGTTCCGGCGTCCATCCAGGGGCGGCGGAGCTTATCCCCAGGTCGTCCTCAAGATTGGCGCGGAATTGGTCCTTCCACCGTGACGGGCCGTGGTCTCGGTACATCCTCCAGAACAGCGTGCCCGCTTGGTGAGTACGCCTGGTGGTTTTCACCCATCCTCGCCTGTTCTTGTGTTGCTTTACAGCAGTTTCCGGAAATGCCGGTTGTCAGCATCCGATGACTTAAGGATGCGGTACTCCATCCCGCTGGCCACCGCGATCTGACGAGCGAAATCCTTTTTGGCCTGCACCACCGTGTCCTCGATCTGGTTGTCGGCCTTCACCTCGACAATGACGTACTTCAAGCTGCCATCCGGCTCTTCGCGCTGGAAGATGAAGTCGGGGTAATAGCTCCGCACGGTGCGCGAGTCGGGGTCAATGTACTGGATGAAGAAATCAGACTGGCCGTGCGTCAACATTCCGGTAAAGTAGATCTTCTTCACTCGCTGCTCGTGTAACAAATCCCAGAACAATTGGCTTTCCGACCCCGAATCGAAGCAGTAGGTGTCTAGGTGGAAACTCTTGGCACGTTCATCATCCTTGATAACGCTGTCGGCCCTGCGGACGATCTTGTCTTTGGCCGCCGTCACCTCGTAGTAGCCGTTCGGTGGCAGCTTGATCAGATCGACCTCGTGCTCCTCGGTTTGCTGCGATTCGTCCAAGTCGTAGAGCTGGCGGAACAGGCGGGGGATGATCTCGTCGTACAGCAGCTCGTTAAACTCATTGACCATCGCAACCAGCTCGTCGGTGCCTTCCTCGGTCGAATCGAGCAGTTCCTCTATTGCCAGGGGGCTGCGATTGAGATAGCGCGACACTTCCGCGACCAACGTCATCCGCGAGAAAACCCGCTTGTCGCGGCGTGCCGTCAGGTCGAAAGTGCGGCTGCCGGAGGCGCGCGCGGCATCGGCGGCAGTAAGGCCGCCTTGCTGCGTCTCGATGAGCCGGTACTTCTCGATCAGGCTGTTCCATGCCTCCCTTTCTGTCCGGTCAAGGCCGAGCGCCTGCCCAGGCGAAAGCTTCTTCTCGCGCAGCTCATACTGCTTGTGAACCCGTACCAGCTTGATCTTGACCGGTGGCTCGACAACGCGAACCTCCACTCGTTCCTTGTCGCTGGCGGTCTTCTGAAGCTCCTCTGCGCTGATCCGAAAGTTCTGCTGGAGCTCGTCGTTTAGAATTTGCAGGTTGCCGTCGGAAAGGAAGACATGCCCTGTGTGCTGGGCCTGCCCGATAGAGCGTAGGCAGCGCATTGTCGCTTGCAGGACAAAGATACGCGATTTGGGCTCCCGGAACAGTCCCACACCGAAAAGTGAGCGGCAGTTCCAGCCTTCCCGGCCCTTGTTGACCAGCAGGATGAATTGTTTCTCCGACTCCTCCGTGTCGAGACGGTTGAACTCGCGGATGTCGTCATTGGTGGTAAGCTTGTCATCGCCGACGTTCACCAAGATGCGGGATGTCGGTATGCCGTATTTCATCAATGCGCGCTCGACCGCCGGTCTCAGCTCGCCGCTCAGCTCGTCGATCGTGGCCGCAAAGAAAGCCAGCTTGGGCAGCAAGCCTTCGGGGCGTAGCGCGCCGGACTCCTTCAGGAAGGAATCGATGGCGATGTCCACAAACTCGTCGGTGCGAGTGTTGCTGTAGCCGTGCAGCAGAACCTTCTTCAGGTAGGCCTTGTCGATTGCTTCCTTCAGGCCGTAAGCATAGACCACCTCTGGCAGCACTTCCCGCCCAACATAGGGCGTACCGGTGTAGTTGTAGCAGGCCACCACGCGAGTGCCCGCTGCGTTGAGGCTGGCAGCGAGGATGTCGATAGTGGTGCGCAGACTAGTGTCCGCTTCGTTCGCGCCGACGCCCATGTCCTTGGCCAGTGCCTTACCGAAGGCGTGGTGGGCCTCGTCCACGTAGATGCCTAACTGCTCCAGACGGCGCAGCTTCTCGAACCGCTGGTTGGTGGTTAGTTCCCCTTCTTCTTCCGGTTGGTCGAAGTTGTAGAGGTCGGCAGCGTCCGCATAGACGCCGGTTGCCGTCAGAATTTCACCTGTGGAGCCGAACAGTTTGTCCGTAGCGTTCTTTTCCTTGCGCTGGCGCTTGAGGATGATCTTTTGCGTGTTGGAGACAATGATGTTGAAGCGTGAACGATCCAGCGTGTCGAGTGAGGTGCCGGCCTCCTCGAGGTAGTGGAAGCGCAGGTGCGTGGTCAGGAAGTTGACGTACTCCGGCGGTACCACACGGGTGAGGTCAAAGGCCTCGATCTCCTTCAGCGATTGCAGCACCGTCTTGTCCGGGGCGAACACCAGCGCGTTATGGCAGTAGCGCGCGTCCTTCTCAAATTTGTTGCCCAGCAGGAACTCGTAGAAGATGCAGGTCGCCATCAGGATGGTTTTGCCGGTGCCCATCGTCAGGGCAAAGATGTAGTTTGGGTAGACGCGCGAGTTCTTACGCATCGCCGCAAACACGGCGTTGTATTGATCCTGCGTCACGGCATCGAACAAGCCCATCTGACCCGCGTCGCCGGTGACTACACCACCTTCGGCGCGACCTGCGAAGCGACCTCGCTTCTCAAACCACTGCTGGAAGATTTCCTCGACCTTGGCGTTATCGAGAAACTCCTTCAGAAAGACATAGACCTCGAGCGCCTCGAACTGTGGTTGGCGCAGAAAAGCCTTCGGGTTACGCTCCGGGTTGTTGAAGTCGAGGAACTTGCGGGTCAATTCCTTATAGTGCTGGCGGATCGTGCCGCGTTTGTCTTGGTAGAAGTGCCAGAGAAACAGGAAGAAGGCGAAGTCCAGCGATGCGCTGGCCTTTTGCGTAGTGGCAGCCTTCTTCGCAGGAGCTGCTCTCTTAGTCGCCATTATTGACACTCCCTTCCCACGATTCCGACAGCAGGTCGGTGATCTTCACGCGAATGGTGCCCGCATCGTCCGGCACCTTATATACGCCCTTGACCAACTCATCCTTGCCCGGAATGTCCACCACCGCCGGTTGCAGTACCGCGCCGTCGTAGTTCCAATCGATTAGTACCGACTCGACCAGTTCTTTCCAGTCATCGACCGCATCTTTTTGCAGAGAGAGCTTTTGCAGTAGGTTCATCGGGTAAAACTTCTCAACTATCAGATCGCCCCTCTTTATGGACACCTTGCCCTGCGAATCGCGCTTGAATTCCAGATTGGCCTTGTCGCGCAGGATGTCCACCACCTCCACATCGACTTTGAATGGCCTGGCATTCAACTGCAGTTGTGCGGCCAAATCCGGCTCGTGGCCCATGCAGACGAGGGTAATCTTCTCGACTGGGCGGTTCGGCGACTCGTTTTGCTTGCGCTCCCACGCCTTGTAGTCGAAGCCTGCGATCAACTCGTTCAAATCGGCGCGCGTGGCGATACGGTTGACGGGCATGATCTTGACCATGCGGCCGTCCTTCTCGCCGTCAAATACAGTGCTGAACTCTAGCTTCTGCACCTCCAGCGCCTCGATCAGCAGCTCCTTCGCCTGAATCGGGTTGCGGAAGATGTCGTAGTGGTTGACGTTATAAAGCTCAAACCCGTTATAGTACTTAAATTCGTCATCAAGCGATTTCTGGCGCAGGCCATCGGATACGCCAATCAACCGCTTGGTGGTTGTCTGAATAGCCCCCAAATTGATGTCAGCACCAATGAAGCGTCGCCCCAGTTTCATAGCAGTCGCCTGCGTAGTGCCTGATCCCATGAATGAATCAAAGACCAATCCACCAGGCGGTGTTGCCATTGAGATGATTCGATCCAATAGGGCCTCCGGCTTCTGGGTCGGGTACCCATTCCGCTCTTTCGCCACCGGATTGACTGGATGAACATCAAGCCATAGGTCTTGCAGTTTCACGCCCTCAACTTCATCGAGGTACTGCTTGAATTGAATTCTTCCCTCTTTTGATTCCGGAAAGAGCAGTCGCCCCTCACGGTCGTATTCCTCCATCTTCTCCCTCGTCCACTTATATCCGTTTGGGTGGGGCAAATATCCTTTGTAGTCATAGTAAAGATTTGGACGAGGTCCCGGATTTCCCGTTGGAATGGGGATGTAGAGGCGCCCGTTCTCATCTTTTCGTGCCCGCTTGAGATAATCTTCGTCGTGGGCGTGGTACTGCATCTTGAAGAAATAATCATCGGACTTGGAGTACCAGTAGATAGTGTCATGCAGAGTCCCGCATCTCCTTGATGCAAGTCCTGTTGCAGTCGAACGCTTCCAGATCAACTCATTCCTGAAATTGGATTCTCCAAAAATCTCGCTGAGAATCGCACGCAGGAGGAAGTTCTTTACGTCGTCGCAATGAAGGAAAATGCTCCCGGTTGGTGCAAGCAGCTCTCGCATCAATGTGAGCCGCTCATACATGAACTGCAAGTATTCGTCGTTGTTCCAGATGTCCGAATACTGCTTGTCCTCAAAGGACGTGTGTTCAGTTGAGCCTTCTCGACCCTGAAGCGTCACTTTGCGCTTGTAATCCGCCTTCGAATCAAACGGTGGGTCGATATAGATCAGGTCAACCTTACCCCTGAACTCCTTCAGCAGGTGGCTCATCACCTGAAGGTTGTCGCCCCAGAAAATCTTGTTGCGCCAGCCATCTACCTCTTCGCCGTGAATCTCCTTCAACTGCGCCGGGTAATACTGCGTCGAGGTGAATGGACGCTTGCCGCGCCAGTTGAGCATCGGGTAACCCTTGATCGGCTCGAACTCGTATCTCTCAACGTTGGTGGTGCCTCCATCAGGCGTGACCAGTTGCAGGCTTTCCTGCGCGGGTTTTGAGTCACTCATTGGCCTTCTCGTCGGTAGTTGGTTAGACATTCTGATCTGGGTAGTCCGTGCCGGCTTTGACGCAGGCGGCGGCGCAGGGCGGACCGCCTCCAAAAGCCGGGCAATAAGGGCATTCTTTCGCCCCCTCGATTCAACTCCCACGGCCTCGCAAACCTGCTTGACTTCGGTCTCGTTGAGATAACCGAGAAGCTCCTCCGGCCCGCAACGACGTGCGGCCGCGGTAGCGTCGGCCAACGCCTGCCGTTTGCGCTTATCTGCAACAATCAATTCATAGTCATCGACGATCTGCCGAAGTGCGGAGGTACTGGCGATTGTGATGATGATCGACTTCAATCTCATGGGTCCTTCCTGAATTTCCAGTTCTTGTTGTCGCAGTAGGCGCGCATGTCACAGCTTTGGCAGAGCTTGGCCGGCCGTGCTACGATCTGATAGTCCTGCCGCTCGATGCGCTCGACGATGTCGTCGAAGCGCGCGATGGTCTTGCCGATGGCGCGGTCGTCCTTCGTGAAGGAGACGTATGGGTTGCCGCCGTCCTCACCGGTGTAGTACAGGTGCATCCGGCCAACCTTCTGGCCGGTGCGCTCTTCCACCAGATGGGCGTACACCTCCAGCTGGTGTTGGTACTGGCGCAGGCGTTCCCGATCCTTTTCCATATCGGGCTTCTTCTCCGACTTGAAGTCAATGACCTCGACTGTGTCGTGCTCGCCTCGTATCAGGTCAACGCTGCCCTTCAAAATGTACTGATCCTTTACGAGCGAAATCTCTACCTCAGCCT
>JAPTWT010000228.1 GCA_028064935.1 Gammaproteobacteria bacterium
AAAGCCCTTTCAGGTCCTCATCAGGCCTCCAAGGCGCACGGCTTCATTAAGGACCTGATTGCCGACCAGGGGCAGGAGGTGGCGGCCTGATTTCCCCGGGCCCCGTAATAGTGCGGGGCCCTTTACAACGGAGGACACACAATGCGGAAATTCATCGACCAACGGCAATATAACGACCACGTCGACAACCTGATCTGCGGCCCATTGACCGCCCGAGAGGTCGCGGGCTTGATCCGCGCCGGCGAGCGTTTCAAACAGAAAACGCTGGAAACCGAGTGGAGCATCGCTCTTCTCCGTGGTCTCGGGCGTGCGCCGGATCCCTCCCCCTTTTCGCGCGCGTATTTTGCCGGCCGGGCGCAAGCGCTCGCCGAGGCCTTGGCGTTGGCCGATATTCAGGCCCAGAACGGCCAGGAGGCGGCCTGGGAGGCCTGGGATGAGATGCTTGGCTATGCCAACGTGGTCGAGAATGAGCTACTCGACCGCTACAACACGGAGGCCGTCGCATCCGGCGACGGGCACGCCATCCCCCGTTAGACTTGCAATCGTGACTGTCACTGTATAGGATAGCAGCATATCGTGACAGTCACTATTAGGAGGGCGCACGATGCCACGCAAACCCACCAAAAAATCAGGCCCCATGTCCCCCGCCGAGCGCCAGCGAGAAAAGCGCGCCCGCGACCGCGCCAAGGTCTGGAGCCCTGATGAGGACCTGAAAGGGCTTTCTGATACCGGGTTGTTGGAGCAACTGGCGATCGCGTTTAGAAAAGAGCGCGACCAGAAGCGCGGCTGGCAAAGTCGTGGGGCGATCACCCGCGGCCTCATGAAAGAGGTCGAAAGGAGGTTGAAGCAAAAGCCTTGATCAGGTACTATGACCACGGTGTACAAGACGTAGTTCCCCTGCGCAAGCAGGGATGAAAGGCAAGTCTTTATGGTGAAGTATCCCCTGCGCAAGCAGGGATGGGACTTGGGGCCGGGCTTAATGCCCGGCCTTTTGTTGCCCGTTTTCCCCAAATCCGGGGAAAACTGTCACCCCAACCTCCCCACCAGATCCTCTGCCCTCAAGTGCGTATACCGTTTCAGCATCTGCAGGGTCTTGTGGCTCGTGATCGTCGCCACATGTTGTAATCGGTCTGGCCCTGATAGGCCGAGTCGACCCAGACATGGGTTTCCTCGCCATGGAGGAGATCGGGCAGGGCCGTGGCGTCATGAACGTTGGCGGCGGTCACGACTCTGGCGTTGCGCTATGGTATTAATGGTGGTAGAAGCCTCACATTCTCTTTACATGACCGCCGCCATGAAGAAACGCAGGCCAAAACCTCGGTTAACCGTTATCGTCGGGGCTGGCGCCACTACCGGCGCTGTCATTGCAAGCCTTCGTCAGCAAAAAGATAGGTCAGGCAAGCCGCTTTCCGAAGACGTCATAAAAAGACAGGACAATTACTCGACACAACATCTGACAGCGAAAATTGGGCGCTTAGATGCTCCGCAAGCCATTATAGCTGGTGCGCCCTACGGGCGTGGTGCCCGCGACGTCCCGGGTACGCCACCCCGGCGTTACGACACGCAGGTTTCCGTCATACCATGGCTAATGCAGGCCTTGAGGGCCTATTACCGCGCCCCCAACTTTGAAACCTTGCTGGGTGTTATCGAAGACTTGGAGATGTTTGCAGGCAGCCAATACAACCTCACCGCACGAGACGAGTACCGCTTCCCTCTCAACGCATTCTTAGATCCTCTTCCGCGACACGCATTCCTACTGGATAGACTCCTGCTTCAGGAGGCGCGTCGACAAATCGTGGCCACCCTCATGGAGCACGTCCCGGACAAAGAACACTGCGCTGCGACTCAATACCGGGCGAGCTTTGATATCCTCAAGAAATCCTTTGACTTGGACGTCTTCACACTCAATTACGATCTCTTATTGGACGCGGCCCTAACATCAGACAGCCAACAACCCTTTGATGGGTTCATCCGAGATGCGGGATCCAACGGGCCCGCAGCTAGGGCCTTCGACCGGCCCAGTTTTATCGCGCGGGCGCAAAGGGATCCATGCACGCTCGTTCACCTGCACGGTTGCAGCCTTTTCGGCTATATTGCGGACCACACAGGCGTGATCCGGTTCGATGAAATTGTTAAACACCATAACGTTAACGCAGCTCTTAGCTCCGTAACGGGCAGCGTCCGCAGCGAGAACACACAAAACGGCGAGATTTTAAGCGCAGGCCCCATAATCTCCGGAGTAAACAAGATCGCCAAGATCACGGCCACCATGGCCCCCTATGGTTATTATTATCAGGCATTAGGTAACGCTATTTCCTCAAACTCTAGACTTTTAATCATAGGCTATGGCGGCGCCGATCCTCATGTGAATGCATGGATTGAGCAGTTTCAATATATCCACGGTCAAGCTCGCCGGGCTGTTGTGGTTCTGGGAGGCGGTGCTAGTGCATGGCTTTCCTTCGCGCACGAAACAGCCCTCGACAGGCTAATGCACTCCGTGGACAACGCAATACCACCAAAGACTCTCAGTCATACGACAGGTATTCAGACGCTCACAGAAGCTACGCTTTTGGCACACGATGGCTTTCCGGTCTCGGCGGAAGACACGAGAGAAATGGTTTCGTTTTTCTTAAAACACACGGATAACTGGACCTCAAGAAGGGCTTGAATTGGCAAACGACTTTAGCGAACGAGAATCTCACGGACTTCTCCTGCAAATTGATAAGGATGGCCAGGCACCATGCCCTCGCTGCCAGGTAAACGCTGTTACGATAACGCACACCGAATTGCATCCCGTGGTCGGCGGCCAACGTCCATTTGGTCCTGAGATCAAATGGACACAGATCAAATGCGGACATTGTGGCGCCCGAGGGGGGCATCCGCGGTAGCAATCGAGAGTCGCTACACGGGATGATCTCAGGATAACCATCAAGGAGACGCAATAGAAGTGCGACATGCGGGCCATGGACGCACCGCCGGGCACTGGAATGATGTAAAGACGGCGACGGGCACAGCCGGATATTCTTCCGGGAATGAGGAGAGGCCTGGTTAGCGTAAGATGGGGGAGGAGTGTCGGATGGTTGACCGTCAATCGCGTGGCTGCGAGACGCAAGGGTGTTCTGGTACGCCTCGCCAACGGCTTGTCGTGTTGTTGGGGGCTGGATCCACCATTCATGCCGGCGCCCCTTCCACTGACGACATTACCGAGTATCTGTGTGTTCATGAACATGATCGCCTCGGGAATGTCATTCGGGGACTTTGCGAGCAAAGAGGTTCACTGGGCTTCAACTTTGAGACGATAATGGCGGCCATGGAGGCCTTGGACGAATATGCTCTGGACAAGCGGTATCCGCCCGTCGTGGGCGGAGAGATTGGTACCGTCACGACATTAAGACCAGGTTATGAAGAGTTTCTCAATATCGTCAACGTGGACTCATTTTCTTGCCTGCATCGCTTGTTATTGTCGGCTATCACCACCTTTGTGATCGAAAGAACGAAGGCCTGTTCTGTTAGGAATCTTTCGGCGTTCGTGAGCCGCCTTGGCGAACACTTCGATTTGACGGTTGTGACCTTGAACTACGACGACCTCATTGACCGTGCAGGGGTCTGGTTTGACGGCTTTGTACCAAGCCCCGAAGGCGAGCAGTATGAGGTATTCGACCATGCAGCATGGCGCGGGCGCGTGGCCTCGGAGCGGGCTATCCTCCTGCATTTACACGGGAGCGTGCGTTTCGGAAGGAACCCTGGCCTAGGAGGATATGTCGTCAAGTATCATGCGGCCGAAGAGGCACAGAAATCTTTCAGGCAAAGCCGTGGGCCGGTTCCGAGAGGCCCAGGGAGGCCTGTGATGATCTCAGGCGACCAGAAGGAGCGGAATCTCAACGAATTCGCGGCCCCGCTCGGTTACTACTACAATGCCTTTGTCAATGCCGCGCTCGATTGTCCCTTATGGCTTATCGCCGGGTACGGGGGGAAGGACGCGCATGTTAATCGATGGATTGAGCAAAGCGCATGGACCCACCAAGGTTATGCCCGGATTGCCCATATCGACGCCGGAACGGACTTCCCATGGCTGCCTGCGGGCCCCTACGTCCACTGGACCGGGCCCACGCTCGGGGCATGGCGGGGTGCGCGAGGCGATTTCCCACCCGCCGCAGACGTCCTTGACGATATTATCGCGTTCCTGGGCGGGGACGACATGATTCGCCCCGGGTCTGCCGAGGATCGAAAACAAGACCCGGTGGCCTGATCGGTGCCGATTGCGTAAGATACGGAAAACACAACGACAAAGGGTCGGCTGGGCCCCTGAAACCCGCTGCCGCGTCTGTGTGAGGCCACCTAAATGGTTCCGATCCATGCCCTTTCGGGCGCTCTTGCCCCTGTGGCGACTGAGGCGCGCCCGCGGCCCTATGGCTGCCCGGCGCAGACCCAGGACACCCTCCCTGCGGCCCGCGGGAGGACCGCCCGGTGGCTGGACCAGAGAGGCGAGATGGGCGCATGACGGAGCATGACATCGAACAGGGGCTTCTCGCCACACTGGAAGATCTCAAATACACCTATCGCCCGGAGATCCGGGACCGCGCCGCCTTGGAGCGCAACTTCCGCGAACAGTTTGAGGCCCTAAACGGCGTCACCTTGACCGACGCCGAGTTCCTACGTCTGCAAGACGAGATCGTCACCCCCGATGTCTTCACGGCCGCCAAACGCCTGCGCGAGCACAATCATTTCGCGCGCGATGACGGTACGCCGCTCCACTACACCCTGGTCAACATCAAGGACTGGTGCAAGAACCGCTTCGAGGTGGTCAACCAACTCCGGATCAACACCGACTATAGCCACCACCGCTATGATGTCATCCTCTTGATCAATGGGGTGCCGGTCGTGCAGATCGAGCTGAAGACGCTCGCCATCAGCCCCCGGCGCGCGATGGAGCAGATCGTCGAATACAAGAATGACCCCGGCAATGGCTACGACAAGACGCTGCTCTGTTTTATTCAACTCTTTATTGTGAGCAACCGCAGCGAGACCTGGTATTTTGCCAACAACAACGCCCGCCACTTCGCCTTCAACGCCGACGAGCGGTTTCTGCCCTTATACCAGTTCGCCGGTGTCGATAACCGCAAGATCACCCATCTGGATGACTTCGCGGGCGCCTTTCTGGCCAAGTGCGCCTTAGCTGAGATGATCAGTCGCTATATGGTGCTGGTGGCAAGCGAACAAAAGCTTCTTATGATGCGCCCCTACCAGATCTATGCGGTCAAGGCCCTTGTCGAGTGTATCCACCGGCACAGTGGCAACGGCTACATCTGGCATACCACTGGCAGCGGCAAGACGCTGACCTCCTTCAAGGCCTCCACCTTGCTGAAGGATAACCCCGACATCGACAAGTGCCTGTTTGTGGTGGATCGCAAGGACCTTGACCGGCAGACCCGGCAGGAATTCAACAAATTTCAGGAAGGCTGCGTCGAGGAGAACACCAACACCGACACCCTGGTGCGGCGATTGCTCTCCGAGGACTACGCCGACAAGGTCATTGTCACCACCATCCAGAAGCTGGGTCTCGCGCTTGATGGGCGCCAGAAGCGCAATTACAAGGAACGATTGGAACCCCTGCGCGAAAAACGCATCGTGTTCATTTTCGATGAGTGCCACCGCTCCCAGTTTGGCGAGAACCACCAGGCCATCAAGGAGTTCTTCCCCAGCGCCCAGCTCTTTGGGTTCACGGGTACGCCGATCTTCCCCGAGAACGCAAGCTATCAACAGGTCGAAGGCCAAACGGCCTCCATGAGGACCAC
>JAPTWT010000028.1 GCA_028064935.1 Gammaproteobacteria bacterium
AAGTGCTCACCGGCCGTTTCATTTGAGTCTTCGGCGAATCGCCGGATGAGGTCCTCGAAGGCCTGGCCCATCATTTCGTTGGGCACCACGTCCGGGTGCAGGTCGATGGTGGTGAACTTCTGGACCACGAGAAAGAGCAGGTCCTTCTCCTCGAGCTCATTGATGCGACTCAAAAACTTGAAGTTCTCGAACACGTCGCGGGCCTCGGCGGAGAAGTCCCCGAGGTAGGCCGTGAGGTTCTGGCGGATGTGCTTCTGGTCGGCGAGAAGCCCGGACAGGGTGAAAGGGCTCGTGTTGTAGAAGGCCTGGCCGCTTGCGCGCATCAAACGCACATCGAGGGCCGCCTCGCCCTTGCGTTTCTCATATTCCTTCAGCACCTTCGCCTTGGTGGGCTCGAGCACGCACTCGAGCCGCCGCAGGAGGGTGAACGGCAGGATGACCTTGCCGTAGTCGGCGCGCTTGTAGTCACCGCGCAGGAGGTCGGCGACATCCCAAATGAAGTTGGCCAGTTCGGAGAAGGTCATGAAGTCTCGTGGGTCCATGTATGGAATTCAGTTGCCTATCCGGGCTCCGCTGTGAGCGGCGAAATCGGCTAAACAGCGCACCCTCAATCCTGCTCTTGCCAGCCAAGCCGCGTAAGCCTCTTACGGCGAGTCTTATCAAACGTGGCCGTCTTATAGGCCATCCACAGCATGCCCTGCCGCGCCGTTTCTTGCCCGTACAGGGAGGCCGCCACAGAGTCAGCCTGATACTGGCGGCTACGCTCCAGGGGTGGCCACAAGACTAGGGCGCCCATGATAAGCAAAAACAACCACGACCAGCCCTCTACAGATGGCATCTGGTAAATACGGGCTAGCTCGACACCCATCAGCGCAACTAAGATACCAAGCTGCAAAAAGGTATGGTTAGATTGAATGTGGCCATATTCGTGGCCGATAATGTAGCGACGCACATAAGTCGGGGAATTACGCAGGCCGTAGCCGACAAGAATCACATTCAGGAAAGCCCAGGCGCCATTAGACGAAAGCGGCCACCAGAACGGCAGGAACACAAGGCGCGGTCGAAGGAGTTTAGCCGGCCACCATGGCAGGTGGGCATGTGCCGCCGCAAAGTCGGTTCGCCATTCGCCCATACTAGCTCCTCCATTTAAATCCACGAGTATACCACCGAGCCTGCGCCATTTCCGGTTGTGCGCAGCGAGACTGACTCTCGCCCGACATATTCTCGCCCACAAGACGCAGCAGGGCCTCGAACCCCACGACCTCGCTAATGATGCCACAATGGGCGGTAGTACAAGCGTAGCCCTCTTGCATCAGGACGCGCTTGCCATGACCGACCCATGCGCCACGTCCGTTTACTCTGCCGATAACTCGGTCTGGACAGAGAATTTAGCGACCTTCTGGAAACGGCTCACTCTTCTCCCCTGCGTGACAGATTGAACCTGTAAAGCGGCACCTTCACAATCTTCGTGGGCCGAAATGGATTATTTTCTGTCAGCGCCTTATCCAATTCTCCATCTTGCTTCCAGGCGGACGATAAATAGCACCAATGGGCCACAAAAGACCTATCTGAGCGAACATCTCCTATCGCAACACCGATGCATTTTGATAAATGGTGCAGATACTTATAGCCCTCCGTCAGATTCTGAAGCCCAACCTCTCTTCTTTGGTACAACTCCTTTGTCATCGGTACGAACACAAAACCACAGCCTCTCGAGCTCACCATTCCGTAAGGCGGAGTACACCTATCGCTACGCGCCTCCTCCAGTGAACCAAAGAATCGTCTTTTGAACTCCTTCAATTCATTTCGGCACAAACATGCGAGCTCACCGATGATTAGATAATATTGCTCGGAATTGGACTCAGCTACCATACGCTTCGAAAAGTTTGATATAATGCCCGATATGTCCCATTCCTGGGTGTCTCTGTCGAGCGCTAAAAGGTATTTGATATAGTCGGGGCTCGGAATGGCGACAGGTTCGCCACTCAGATACTGGCCAATGAGCGCCTCTTCCGGCACAGCCCTGGACTCCTTCTCCCATTTCTCGATAACGTTGGCGCGGAAACTCAGATAGTCCGCGAACTCAGTCGGCGTTAGAAGCGTTCGCACTATACGAAGGTAGTCATGCGCAGCAATGACATGTATCAGCCCTTCCGTTTTGCTGATGTGCGCTTTGGTTTCCAGGCAGACTGGAGGCAGGCGCTGACTCGGCAAGTACACTACCAACCTGTGGAATGTCGCTATATCCTTAAAGACAAGACGCCGCTCGTGGCCCCGGTGGTTTCGTAACGTGATGGTTGGGTTTTCTCTTAGGTATCGGACCGTATCGCGCATTTGGCTCGTGGCATCACCAACCACTTTGTTCTCGAACCACTTGCGCTCCGTCTCTTGCGTTGCCTCATTAGGAGCCATGCGCTCCTTGAGCTGGTAAGCAACCAAAATATCGCCGAGCCAGAGTAGGTTGTCGGCAAGCTCCAACTCCTGCTGCGGCGTTGGGCTAAACGTATTTTCCGAGTAGACGAACTCCCGAAAGAAATGCCACTCGTTCAAATTTGCGAGCGTTTCCTCGAGGGTCATTTGCGCGCCTTATTGAGCATTCGGGTTGCCAGAAACCGCCAGCGGGTGAGTCTGGCACTCGAACAAAAGAAAAGCAAAATGACACCCCCCATACGCCACGCTTTAGGCCCGGCAAGAACCTACAAATTGCGTGTGGTCCGTATTTACCTTATGAAATATGCAACTCTCGTTGCGTCTTTCGGTACTTGCCCGCCGGCACCCTACGGCCTCTTCATCGGCTTTTTGCCAGCCTCAGCCAGCTTTTTGTCCAAGGCCTCGCGCTTCTTTGCGCTTTTGGCCGGTTGTATGTAATAGTAGTCGAACAGCGACTCCAGGACATCCAGGTTCCACTCTGCTTCGCCGGGCTCCACGACCAGGATTTCCCCGGAGTTGCTGCTCTTCTTTGGGTGTGTAGCGAACAAGCCGATGTTCCGGACGGCGTCCAGATTTTCCCCAATATGCGACGGCAGGTGTGTTGCCAACGCGTCGTCAATCGCCCTATCCAGATTGTCCTCGGCTGAGACTTTGCGCTCCCGCAGCAGATACTCAAGACAGCGGCGACTGAATATGACCTGTCGCGTCAAAGACGCCTTGAGTGTCCGTTTCTACCGCTTGAACGGCATTCCAAAACGACGTATCCATTGGTGCATACTTTTCTAGCCTGTGGATGGCGTCGCAAAAAATACGCGCCGCGACTGCGTAAGCGTGAGCAAATCCCACTACTGTCGTTCTTCCCGCGGCAAATCTCTCCGGATTCGCCTTCCATTCCGCTATTGAGAGCGGCCCGTCCGAAACGGCCTCAGTGTAGTTATAAGCTTGGATAATGTTCTCTACAGCATCCCACTGCACGTCCACGATGGCGACGGCCAAATGGGCACGATAAGCTTCATCGTACTTGCGACCGCGCAGGAAATCCGGCGCCTCTCCCGTTCTTGTTTCCTGCTGCAGAGCCTGTGCCGCTCCACGCAGTCTGATGGCGTTTGCGTACATCTCTGCCATTAACACTCGTCTCGCTTGCGTCCGCTCCCGCTCCAAGGCCTCTGTCGTTTGTTGTTGTCTTCTCCGCCACTCCTTGTCAGCACTTTTAAAAATCGCCCAGGCGCTAATGAGACCACCGGCGGCGGCGCCGAAAAATGCTACCCCGAGAGGAATCCAGACGGAATGCGCCAAGGCAACAGCCCATGACGTTCCGGCATGGTGGACTTGCCATTGCGCGGAGACACGCGAACCTGCTTCCATCTTTGTCATCAGCGTCCTACGGTGCTTTCACCGCATCTTAGCCTACCTCTATAAGTGCGCCCGGTCACCGGCACTCGTTAGCGAAATACCCCATCGCTCCTCAAGCCTTCTCGCGAAACGCCTTGGTAAGTGTAGATTTTAACGGCACGCGGCGCTTGGTGTTCGGCACGAACTCCCGCTCCACCTCGACCTCCAGCGTCTCGGGTACGCGCTTATGCGTCTTGTGGGCGCGAAACGCTTCTTTGTGGCCTCTGTTGAAGCCCTTTTTGTACCAGGAGCGCGAGGACTTTATAAGCGCCGCCTGTATCTTCTTCCGCAAGGCCTCACGCTTGGGTCCCGATATCTTAAGTTTTTCTCCGGTAAGAATCTTTTCAATATCTTCCATTGTCTGCTCAATGGCGGCGCACGCGCCTGCCATGGATTCTTTACTCATGTGACCCCCCTTTCGTGCTCAATTTTTCGGATAAGGCCTGCCCAGCATACCAAGCCCATCGGCCCTGTGGATACCGTGCACGCTCTTAGCGCCGGAACCCATGTCATGGATGCACGCAACAACGAGTCTCCGAGCGCACGCTCGTGGCCCGCAGCTCGCCGCCGGCTCGCCCCGAATGGTGATGAGTTTCGCGTCGGCGAACGCCCACGCGAGAACAGGAATCGCGGGGCTTGCGCGTACATTCTGGCGGCGCGCCCTGCCCCACCAAACCGTCAGCACAAGCGCAATCTGGTATACTCGACACCGATTCATGCTACGTGAATGAGAATTTCCGACCCCTTTGCGCCGGGCAAGCACTATTCAGGATAAGGCGCGTCGGATTGACCCGAAGAGGAAACAGAAATGGTGATGCCCAAAGAAGGAACGCTTGATTGGTTTTTTGAAATCGTTGTTTTACAAGACTTGCGTAAAATGATTTACGACTCGAGGCTCCACTATCTCAGTTTCAGCCCAATGGCAACCGTGGTGGAGCTCCTTGGCGCCATTTATTATGACTTAGAGGACTTCCATGTAAGCGGCAAATCCGGAAAACGGTTCAACATGGCCCTACAGACAATACCGAGTCTTAACCGATACGCACAATACGTGGATTCAGCCCACGACCTTTATATCAATCTCCGCTGCGGCATGGTTCATGTGGGCCTGCCGGGAAACGGCGTAGTTTTTACGCAACGCAGCGACCCGAACGATGGCCAGCGTCATCTAAACGAAGACCATTACCGTGGCGCTTTGCGCTTGATACTTGTCTGTGAGGATTTATACGAGGACATTGTCAAAGCTGTTACTTACGTTCGCAATGACCAGAACAAACCAAGAAACCTTACGGTGCCTTTCATGAATCCACACTTGTCGCCAGACTCCGCCCCCGTATCGACGTCGACCCATAACGCATCAGGATAATTTACGCTACAAGGCAAGAACTTTCTGCGGACTACCGTGCCCCACAAGCAGAACCGCCGGTCGCGGCTTCCCCTGTCGGCTATAGGCCCTTATACTTCTCCCATATGGCCGCCTCACCTATCAGGACGGGCACCTTGTCCTTGTACCGGCGCGGTTGGGGCTTTGCGATTGCCCGCGCGGGCAGGGCCGCCAACTAGGCCTCGACATCGGACTGACGCCAGCGCAGAGTGGCGGAGCCGGGGACAATGACGGGCGCCGGGGCAGACGAGCTGTTTCTCGCTAAGCGCAAATAGACGCCTCTTGGCGTTGTCCCCAAGACCGCGGCGAGGTCTTTGGTGGTCAGCAGCTTGTCCATGGAGAACTCCTTGGTTTCGCTGCACGCTACCATGCCACCGGCGTAGCCAGCGGCGCACAATCTTACCGGGCCAGCTCCGCGCCTTTCGGTCCGGAGATGTATCTCCCGCGTATCAGCGCGGGCAGCTTACCACCACTTCTGGCTGAAGTCGGTCGGATGCTCCTGCGGCGGAAGCACCTGCACGCGGCGCTCGCGCAGCCACTCCTCGACGTCCTTCTCGAAGAAAAGCACCTTGCCAGAAGGTAGGCGCA
>JAPTWT010000034.1 GCA_028064935.1 Gammaproteobacteria bacterium
CCACTCTCTCAACTGAGATTGGTACCGCTTTGGGCCCGTCTATCGTTGGAAATTCGCAGCTTTTTCGGTCCGGTTTTCGTCTTCTACAAGTACTCCTCCCGGCTGACATTGCCCAGCGCGCTGTGGGGTCGGTGCAGGTTGTAATCCGTCCACCACGAATCGATCTTGCACCTCGCGTCGTCAATTGACAAGAACTCATGGGCGTTCAGCCACTCGTCGCGCAGCTCGCCGTTGAACGACTCGATAAATCCATTCTCCGTAGGCTTTCCGGGCCGGATGAAGTCCAGCAGTACACCCCTTCGGTAGGCCCACTCGTCCAGCGCCCTGGAGGTGAATTCCGTCCCATGGTCCACGGTGATCGAGTGCGGCTTGCCGTACTGCGCAATAG
The DNA here is from genome assembly GCA_028064935.1 of Gammaproteobacteria bacterium. The sequence goes on from JAPTWT010000034.1 coordinate 389, forward strand.
CCCGGTCGAGGGCTTCGCCCACCGTGCGACCTGACATACTCGGAGCCACCTCCAGGATCGGACTCCAGCGACTCCACTCGTGCCCGAAGGCGCTCATCCGCTCCCCGCAGCAGGGACAGGTCTGTTGCTCCGCCGGTACATCGATCTGCTCGATCACGCGCGGCAGGTGCTTGAGCACCCACACCGCGCTGCGGCGTTCGGCAGGCCGCGCGGAGGCCGACTTCCTACTGTCCGAATCGCGCACAGGTACCGGCACCTCAATCACGAGGCTCTCATCCGCGAAGAGCCCGAACTGATCGACGTCGAGCGCCTCCCCTTGGGTCCAAACCGCCACTTCAGGAGCCGATGCAGATGTGCCTTCAATGACTCGATCAGCTCCTGCTGCTCACGCAGCATCAGGCGCAGCGTCGCAATATCCGTCGGAAGCGTGGTGCTGCTATCCACGGCGTCATTCTATCAAACAACAGACTCAATGAGTATGCCTGGGACGATCATTCGCGCGACCCATGCAGCGGCAATTACAACGCAAAAGGCGGCAATCGCCGGATGCGCGTGAAGTCAACGCCATCGAGCAGCAACGCAAGATCCTGCTCGGTGAGCTCCATCGATGCCGCGTCTACAGTCGGCCACTTGTACCTCCCCCGTTCCACGCGTTTGTACCAGATCGCAAGTCCAGTGCGATCCCACACGATTGCCTTCACGCGATCGGAACGCTTTCCCCGGAAGAGAAAAAGATTGCCACCAATCGGGTTCGCTCCGAGCGTCTCTGTGATGATGGCGCAAAGCCCCGCGAAGCTACGGCGCATGTCCACCGGCGCCACCGCCATGAAGATCTGCGTATCGGGGGGCAGCTTCAGCATCGAACTCTCGAGAGCTCCCGCACCAGCGCAGGCAGCGCGCCGGGTGCGATCTCGAGCGACAATGACATGCCGTTGCCGAGCGACAGGCGCAGAGAGACGATTGTCGCTCCGCTCGCCAGCTCGCGCACCTCCGATACCGGCGGCTCCGCGGCGGGAGTGATCACCACCGGCACTATGCGAGGCGCGGCGCTGCGCAGCTTGCACTTCCAGAGGGTGAAGTATTTAGGGTCCGGCCCCTGCGCGCGGCAGTAGGCGACCTGCGACTGGCCGGACTTACGCTGCGCCGCCAGGTACTCGGGCCACCAGGCTCGGATGTCCTCTCACCGCCTGGAAGGTGAAAGTCGGTTCCGCGTCATTGGCCCACTCCCGCTTCAACGTGTGACGCGGAGTGTCGCCGGGCTCCACGTCATCCGACAGACGCGGATTTACCGACGCATACGATTAATGCCAGCGCCTCTGAGAACGGCACCCGCTTCATTTTCACGACTCCAGTTTTCGCACTTTTATTGTAGTCAAACGTAGATTGCTCGTTGCAAGACATTTTCACTTGCCTCGATGCCAATCTTCTTTACACTGCTCCGCGGGCCATAAATCAGTCCACCACGTTAGAAGCGGTTCCGTCAAGTGAACAGGGAGTCTCAGTTCCACATAATCCTCGTGAAATTTCTTGGCCGTCAACTCGGCAAGTTTCATCTTCATTATCGACATAGCATCACTCATGAATGCACTGTGAAATGTCTCTACCACCAACAGTTGGAGAGACAGACCGACAACAGGATGTCGCCGAAGACACCCGGTGCAATCTACACTCAGCGCAACACGATGCTTCGGGAACCTCCGAACAACTCGCGATCATGACTGCCGAGGCGTCCGGATTTATTGGAAATCGAGATACAGTGGATCGCTGGGCTAGTGTTGCGGAACGCTGCGGTGGTGAGTGGGTCAAATTCACGCCCCCGGGGCGGACGTCACCGGCACGAGCCCCATGTGGCTAGCAACCGCCGCTGCACCGCAGCGAACAGGTTTGCCATTGCCGCGGCGCTCTCAAGGCGATGCAGGTTCTTCGCCCGCCCGCGATAGCGGACCGTCTGAAATCCGAATATCCGTTTGATCACTCCGATGCAGCGCGCGACCTTCACGCGCACCCTGGACTTGTTGCGGTTCTTCGCCTTAACCGCCTCGTCGATCCGCGCTCCCCATTGATGGCACCGATTGCTGCAGTCGCAGACACGGGGCGCCTTCGCGCCGATCAGATCGCTGTGGCCCTGGTACGCCAGCTCTCCCCACACACAGGTCTCCTTCCCGTGCGGCAGGTGAGGCAGTGCTAGCTAATTCGCCAAGATTGCGAGCACCGTATGAATAAGCATGTGGCGGCTATCGACCGCCACGTGCGCATTCATCCCAACGTACCACTGCTTGCCCTCGGCAGCCTGATGCATCTCAGGGTCGCGGTTGCCGTGGTGGTTCTTGGCCGAGATCTGGGCGTTGATGATCGTCGTATCGACGGTCGTGCTGTTGCTGATCTTGATGCCGTTGCGCGCCAGATATCCGTTCATTGTCAAGAGCAGCTTCTTACCGAGCTTATACCGCTCGAGCAGATGGCGAAATTTGCGCGCCGTGGTCTCTTCCGGGGGCACCTTCCTGCCCCAAATCAATTCCTGCGAAGGCGCCCAACGACACCACATCGTACAGCGCCTCCTCCACCGCAAAATCAGAGAAACTAAACCACAGCTGCAGAAAGTACACCCGCAGCATCCGCTCCAGCGCAATCGGCCACCGGCTTCGCCCACCCTCGGGTAGAACCGCTCGACCACCGCAACGAGGTCCTGCCAAGGCACGATCTGATCCGTGTGTGCCAGAGACTGCGCCCACCGTGTCACTTTCCCGTACTGTTTAAAGCTCGCCAGCGTCTGCCGTTTCGTTGCGCTACCTGTGCGGCTGTGGCCCGAACCTTTTGTCCTACCGGTGAATCACAGTTTCCCTAACTGCTGAAGACTTCTACTCCGTAGTGATCAACTAACCTCTGAATCGCCATGTCGTCATTTCCAAACAGGTTTTCTTGAAAGAGCCCAACCTGCTGTGTGCCAGGCCAATAAACCGGAAGAAATTTACTACCAACCTTAATTGGATAGTATCCGTTTAAGCGTGCCATCACATATAGCCACAGATCATCACTTGTCGGACAAAGACTACTAAACAGAGTGGCGTCTGACACATCCGTGTACAGACTTCCCGGCGGATATAATACCCCTCCAACACCAACCGGAATGCTATCTCGGCTTGGAATTCTTGCCCGATCATCCTGTACGTCAAAGCTCCAGTCAATAATGGGCGCAATTATCCCGTCCGGCAAGTAGTGAAACCTATGGACCGCCTTTGCGATAGTGGATCGTGGACTATTAAGGATTCCCTGCACAAGCTCCCCGAGCCATCTTCTAGGATAATATGCATCATCATCGCAGATAACAATATGACAATCCGCGTAGCGCTCCAGCGCCGGTACAATTTTCTTGTACGACCGCAAGTCAACCGTTGGAATAATGTTTACTCTATCACTCAGCACATTGACCAATTCTGGTAACTCACAAAATTCGGACTCAGCGATCCATAAAACAATGACATCCGGCGTGACAGTTTGCTCAAGAAGACTTTTTAACGTCAGATGCAGGCTGTGAAACCTCGGTTTATACGATGTCAATGATACGATCAGCGGCGTATTCAGTGAATGCCGCTTCGGTAAAATCGGGCTATTCTTCTTTTCTTCTTCGAACTTCACATATATACGCCCCATCATGCTCTCTAAAAATCTCTCTCTTACCGACATATTTCACCTTTACGACTCTCCGCAATTTCCGACCATCCAATGGCACCGAGATGCATCGCGGTAGCACATCGATAGTGGTTCCTGACTCGATTCAAGGAGCGGCGAGTTTCATCAGTCCAAAAAATTCGTGATTCCTGCAAGACAAACGCGTCCGTAACCTCACGCCAGCTCCGAATAATTTGAGTCAATCCTGTGTATATGCGAGCCGCACCCCTGACGAGAAGGAAAGCAAAATTACCCGCAATTCGTCTGCTCGTGCAGCCCCGCTCGCCCGAGGACGATCACTCGATCGGCACTTGCTAAAGTCTCTGGCCTGTGCGCCAATATCAAGCGCGTTATCTTTAATCGCTTGACAAGCGCATTGATTTCGCGCTCGCAAGATACATCGAGGTGGCTTGTCGCTTCGTCAAGCACGAGAAACTTCGGCTCGCGATAAAGCGCTCTTGCCAGAAGCACCCGCTGCTTCTGGCCGCCAGAGAAGCTGCTACCCATATCCGTCATCTCGGTCTCATACCCCATCGGCATTTCTGATATTTCATTATGAATCCGCGCCAAATGCGCGGCCCTTTCGACTCTCCCCAGAGTAGCATCAGGATCGAACAAACTGATGTTGTCAGCGACTGATCCGGTAAACAGCTGATCGTCTTGCATTACCGCGCCTACGAAGCCGCGGTATTGTGCTAATCCAAGTTTCCGAATATCAACACCACAAAACTTAATTTTCCCTCTCGAAGGCGTCAGAAGTCCCAGCACGAGCTTCGCCAAAGTCGTCTTACCCGTTCCAGAGGGTGCCGCGATGGCTACGCTCTCTCCCGGTTCTACCGTGAGGCAGAGACCTTCAATTACCCAAGGATCGTTGTCCGAGTACCGGAATGAGAGATCGCATACCTCCAGACGCGCTTCCCCTAGCGTTCCACTGTGAATGCCCTCGAGATACGGTTCCGGCGGAGCAAGTGCGATTTCACCCACTCTCTCTGCGTGCAGCGTCAGCATACGAAACTCGTTCCACCGGTCAATAAGCCCTGCAGCCCGCCGCGAAAATTGATCAGCGTAGGCAATGAACGCTACAAGCATGCCTGCGCTGAACTCTCCTTTGAGCACAAGAGCCGCGGCATACCAAACCAGAACAACGCGGAGGACTCCAAAAATCACTCCATTCCCGGCGTGAAATCCGATCGCCAAACGCTGAACCGCAATCTCCCGGTTAGTGGTGTCCACCATAGCGTTTGCGTACCGTACGCGACGATGATCCTGCTGATTGGTGATTTTTATGGCTTGAATAGCACGAATAGATTCTAACAGCACAGTCTGCTGACGCGCTGCGTATACTATCTGCTCTTCTGTCGCCCGACGGAGAGATTGGAAAATTGCCAAACGGAATAGCGCATACAGACCGAACGCAGCGGCGACAAATATCGTAAGCGGTAAACTATAAACGCACATCAACGCCAACGTCAGGACTGACATGACTCCGTCTAATACAGCGCCAACGAAATGTCCCGTCAGTGTCTTCTGAATTGTTCGGACCGATCCAAAGCGAGATACGACGTCGCCCATAGCATGGTGCTCGAAGAATTGGAGCGGAAGGCGTACTAGATGCGAAAATAAATTATTCACCCATTGCACACTCACGAGCCCCCCGACCCAGGTGATAGACCACGCGCGCAGAGCAGTCAG
>JAPTWT010000299.1 GCA_028064935.1 Gammaproteobacteria bacterium
CGTCTGCTCTTTCTGGATCGCCACGGCAAGCGCGCTTTCTTTCTGGGTGATCTGCCCCACAAGAAATTTGATCCCCTGAAACGAGCGCTCGAGCCGGGCCAGTTGACTTGCTATCGAATGAGACGAGGCCCGCACCGACACGGAGGGACCCTCGGACCGATTGGGGGCGGGGAGGGACCCTGCCGCGTTGGCGGCCGGCACCGCCGTTTCGGTGTTCTGCGGTGAAGGAGTCGGGTTCGGCGCTGGCGCCGGCGTGCCGGCCGCCGGCGGCAGTGACAGTGGCGACGCCGACGCAGCCGGCGGTGCCGGCTGAACGCGGATCCCCGCGGCACCCGGGGGTTCCACTGGCATTGTGAGCGGGCGCGGAGGCGGCGCCGGAGTCGTGACACCAGGCGGCGAGGGCAGCGGTTGGGCCAGGGGTTCGCGTGGCGGCTGGGTGCTTTTCAGGAAAGCCACGGTCCCGACGCCCGCCAACAGCGTCACGGCACCGGCAATGGCCGCCACCAGGGGCCAAGACGAACGACGCGGCCTGGCACTTGCCGGCCCCCTTGTGGGATCCGGGGTATCCGACTCCTGCCCCTGCTCACCGCCCTCCTCCGCCCCCCGCTCTTCCTCGATCGCCTGGGGGGGAACGGTCCTCTTTGGGGGCATCGGCGCGATCGGTGCGGGCGCGGCCTGCGCTATGGGCGCTGCCGCCTTGGGTGCCGGGGCTCGCGCGGTCGTTATCGAAATCGGGGGGGCGGCCGGCGGACGGGTTGGCACCGCCCGCTGGGGCTCCAGGAGATCGGGGTGGCCATCCTCGAGGCCCATCTCCCCGTCTTCGCCTGCGGGGCTTCCCGATTTGGTGCCTCCAAAACGTGGGGGCGACACCTCACCCGCGGGCGCCGCCCCCTCCAAGGCTTCCCCATCGAGATCCGGGTTGTACGAGTCCGCAAACCCCGCGATATCGATACGGTCCCCTTCTTCGCCTTCATCGGGGCGCTTGGCGCCCAAAGTCTGCCACGGGTCCGCGCTCATGCTCTCACCAGTCCGGGTATATACCGCGTGTTATATCCTATGTAATCGACCATAGTCAAGGATTGGTGCGTTCTTATATACCACATATGCGGCAGGCAGTCGCGCCACAACGGAAAGATCAGCGGAAACGGATGCGGATCGTGGGGTTCGCGGCATGCGGGATTAGGATTAGGACCTACGTACCACTTCTTGGACCGCTTTTCTCAGTGACGCGCCGGCTCCAACCCGCCGCCCTGCCGCGGCGCAGTGCCCAGTTCGTGCCACTTACTCGCGAGATAGGCTTGAATGCCCGAACCAGGCTTGTAGCCTGGGTAGAGCTTCTCGAATTCCGACCTCGCCGCCAAGTAGGAATCGTTGCTCAACGCCCCTCGGCACTTGGCGAGGAACAGCAGCGCAAGGGACGGCGCCCGTGATTCACCTTGGTTGCAGTGGACCAATAGCTTGCGCCCTGCCAACCATTCTCTGTCGGCAAATAATAGAAATGCCTCGAAGGACGCCGGCATGAATAGGGGCTTGGGCGGATCGATTATATTCAGGAAAAGGTCCTGATTGATGCTCAGGATCAGATAATTCGCGTGCGTCTTAGGAAGACTTCCCTGGTACCCAACGGCGCGCTGGTGGCATGGGCTCTTGCAGGCGTGGACCACAGACCACTCCCCCCCGCCATTGCGGCAGAATTGATCATTGGCCACCCATAGCCGATCGTATACCTCTATCATACTACCCCACCGGAAATCCCTTTGTATAATCGGCCCATCTTTCCAAAATGCGCGGAGGGCCTGAAAGGAGGTGCCGTCGGACAAAGCATTGAATCCGATTTCCCGATAGCCCCAATCACGCAGCGTATCAGGAACGCCGCACCCATATGCCGCAAGAGCCCACCAAACAACGGCCGCCAGTTACAATACAATGCCAATATCTTAGACCGACCTGGTGGCCACGTCACCTACGATCATCAACTATTGAGCAGCGAATGACCAAGAGTCGCGCAACAGTCATCGCGTTCTCGCGCGCAAATAGGCCAGCGGCACCTAGTAGTCCGCCATGATCGGCGAAACATCCGTTGGGAACCGCAATATGCATAATCGGCCAAAGCGGACAGTGGTGTTCTGCGATGAGTCTGTCAGCAATGCATCGATTACCGGACGCAGTTCAGAACGCTCGCGATCCGTCCGCTTCAGAATTCGACGAACGCGTACCTCGTGCCCAATCCGGTCAGTAAGACTTCTCCAAGGCGGACCCTACTCAAGCCACGAGTACAGCAAATGCCAACCGGTTCCTGAGCCGCATTATATTCGCTAGCGGTGGCGCAGCAGCGTCCTGAGCACTCTCAGGTTGGCACGTCCATCCTGCATCACGCGCAGTCGAACTCGCGGATCACCTAAAACGAGCAGAGCTGGCCATGGTGACAACCGCTCTTCAAACCAGAACGGCCAGCGTTGCATCCACCACCTCCACGAGGCAGGGCGCACTGTCGCAGATTTAGACTCCCAACCAAAGGGAACTTTACGGTCTCCAACTTGAGCAGCCACTTCCCGAAGGGGAATCTCGATAACATCCGCCGGGACCGGCCAACCTGATGCCGGAAGCGCAAAGGACAGGAGGCGCGTGGCAATCAACGATGCGTTCTCGATGGTTTCGACTGCATCCTGCGTCCACCAGGTCTCTGACACGAGGTGGAATTCGATGTAGTCGTCTTGGCTTCGCACCGACACAGAGTCCGCATCCCGGTCGTTCCGCCGAAGGCGTGCCGAAATCATGAAGGCAGCGGCGGAATCTTGATCTTGGGAAACCAAGCGTGCGATGTCTTCGATGGTTCCCTCGCGGCTCGTCGGTTCTGCAACTGAAGCGCGAGTCCATTCGAACCCCAGCTCTAGGAGACTCAAGGCCCCAAGTTGTCCCGGCACCTCAACATCGAAACCTCTGCTCCTCATCGCATCCTGCAAATAGGATACCCAGAAGCCACGGAGCACATCGGCATTGACTTGATCGGGCGCGGCGAGCCAAGACGCCACCTGTTCGACGAGAACACTGAGCGACGCACGCACAGCCAGAAGGTCGCGTGCGGCAAGCGCCTGAGCCCACCGCCGGTAGGCACGAAGCCATCCTGCAGAGCCATCACTAGCGGCGCCACCGAGCGAGAGCGCACCGGGCGCGTTCGGCATTCGGACCAAAGCAAAATGGCAAGCCATCGGCAAACACAACCAGCAATTGCGGCTCGCCTGGCGGCATGCTTTCGGCGTCTTGTACTTCGGTTCGGTACGCAACTCGTTCGTCCTACCATCCACGGCGAGGACCGCGGCGGCAACTCCTTTCCCCACCGGGAACGGGATGACGGTTCCATCCTGCACGACAAGCGAGTGTTGCTGCGGAGTTAGCTCCCCACCAACGAACGCAAGCTGCGGCAGTGCCCGCTTCCGGCACCCGCCAACGGAGGTGCACGGCTGCAGCCATACCCACTTCTTGGTCGCATCGCGAAGGTCGACAAAGTCGAACGCTTCGGTGGACTTAACTTCGAGCGCGGACAAACCGGTCTCGTCCATGACAATGAAGTCGGGTTGCGGGAAACGCGCCCCCTTGATTGCCTGACCGTTTCCCGCCCGCCAGGATACGACGCGCACAATCTCGTAGCCCAAATCGTGGTTCATGAGGAAGGCAAGGATTTCACCGACGTCGCCGAGCCGAGACCCGCCTAAGCCACGGGCCTTGCTTCTGTAGCTCCCGTTGACGTAACGCTCAGCATCCGCCGCAAGTCCCTCTGCGTCGAGTTCGAGGTCGGCCGCAATGATTTCCAGCGCTGCGGCATCCACCTGCACTGGGATCGTCGTGGTCGCCGCAGAGAATGCGGTCAGCCACGCTGTTTGGTCTCTGGCCTCTACAACCCCGAACAGCGGAACGTCAACCTGCTTCACTTTAAATGTCGGCATGAGGACCTCAGTTCATCGAGCGGAAATTGTTCAAAACAATGGCCGGCCTGATCGGATTTTCGCGCATCTAAGATGGAATAAGACGTTAATCATCGATGACGTGGGGGTTCCCCCAACTTTCTTTTTGGGAGACAGCATATCCCAGAGTGTATGTACTGGCCACTTTGTAAGTGGCGGCACGCGGCCAGGAGCGGTCGCCCCATGCCGCTCTCGAAATTAGCCGTTCAGTACTGCGCTTATCGCTCAATCACTCCCCCGATCTTGATTGACTAAAACATACTGAATCACGCCGCTGTGCGTGCTAATCTGTTTCGCATCGACATCAGGGAAGTCGATCATGGACAATTCTGGCGCCACGGAGCCGGTGAGAGCCCGCCTGGTAAGAGCTGCACTAGATTGCTTTCTTGCTGACGACTACCATCGAGTCACTACGAGGCTGATTGCCGAGAGGGCCCACGCCAACGTCTCAATGATTCGCTACTATTTCGGCAACAAGGAGGGGCTCTATGAAGAGATGATCCGCGAGACCCTGAATCCGATGTTGACGGTACTTGACGGCCCGATGCTAGCGTCAACAGCAGGCTTTACCGACTTCCTGCGTCTGTATTACGAGACCATGACCGCCCGGCCGGAGTTTCCCAAGCTGATCCTTAAGGTGCTGGCTCTCAACCAGGGACCCGGTCGGCGCTTCATTCAACAACTGCTGGAGCGCGGACGCACACGCGGTGCCCGCAAAGTATCGGCCCTGAAAGCCCAAGGACAGATCGCTTCCGACATCGACCCCGATATCCTGCGATTGGCTTTTGTGAGTCTGGCGATGACGCCAATATTGCTGAAGGAAATCTTTGAGGAACAAATGGGTCGACCCATGGACGCCGGTTTCCTGGAAACGTTGGCGGCCTTCAATGGGCACCTGTTCTTGGCGGGTCTGGCGCCGTGCACGTCGAAATAGCGGGAGATAGATGAATGTCATTTCAGAAGAACTCGGGCGCCGTGCGTCGCTTCGCCAAAGCCATGAAGTTTGGCTCGTGGCTGCAAGACATTCCCCATAAGCTCACCCCACCGCCGTTCCGGCTTATGCAGATTGGTTCGGCCTTCTGGCAGTCCCGGGCGCTCTATGTCGCCGCACGGCTGGACATCGCTACCGCGCTAGGGGATGAAGCGCTTGACGCAAACACCATTGGCGCTCGCGTCTCCGCCCATGCAGACGCCACAGGACGCTTGCTGCGCATGCTCGCCGCGATAGGCATCTTCAAGGAGGCGGCACCGCGCGTATTCCGCAACAATAAGCTTTCCGCCTTCCTGCGCACGGACAACCCGAAGAATGTGCGCGCCATGATCCTCATGCACAACTCCGAAGCGATGAGTCGACCCTGGTATGAGCGGCTCGAACAGGGCGTGCGGGAGGGCGTGCCACCCTTTCAGCTGTCCTATGGCGAGGAATTGTTCGCCTACCTTGACCACCACGCCGACTTCGATACCTTGTTTTCCGAAGCCATGGATAGCGTCGAGGCGCTGACCGGGGATAGCTTTGCCAGCGATTTTGCCTGGGGGCGCTTTGAGCGGATCATCGACGTTGGTGGCTCCCGCGGCACCAAATCGCTCGCTATTTTGAAACGGCACCCCAACCTGACCGCCCTAGTGGTGGACCGCGCCCATGTAATTGCCGAGGCAGAGCATTATTGGGCTGCCAACGGGACGCGCGGTGTGGAACGGCTGCACTTTCAGGCAGGCGACCTGTTGGCTTCGATTCCGCCA
>JAPTWT010000213.1 GCA_028064935.1 Gammaproteobacteria bacterium
AAATAGGGCATAGGGCGGCAATTTCTACTGGCTTTTTCCCCGAACCTCATGTACACTCATGCACAGGAATGAAAACGAAGTGCGAGGAACCGAGCGTGACGTCTTCCGTCAACCTACAACAACTAAAGGTCCGCCCCATCTCTCCTCAGGAATCTGAGCGTTGGGATCAGCTCATGCGTGCCCACCACTACCTCGGGCACCATCACCTGGTCGGAAAATCATTGAAGTACGTCGCCGTCCTTGGCGACGAATGGGTCGCTTTGTTGGGTTGGGCGAGCCCTGCGTTCAAGTGTGGTGCACGGGACCAATGGATTGGTTGGACGAAAGAGCTACAGTGGCAACGCTTGAAGTACGTCGTCAACAATGTTCGGTTTCTAGTGCTCCCGGGAATACACATCGCGAACCTCGCGTCGAAGGCGTTGGCACTCAACTGTAGGCGACTCTCGGAAGACTGGTATACCGCGTATGGACATCGGGTCGTCTTGGCAGAGACCTTCGTGGACCCGGAACGATTTTTAGGGACCTGCTACCGGGCGGCGAATTGGGCGCGACTGGGAGAGACGAAAGGCTACGGACGGCAATCCGGCAAATACTATCATCATGGGCAACGCAAGGCCGTCTTCGTATATCCGCTTTATCCCAAAGCGAGACGTTGGCTCACGGACTCGTTTCTGGTTCCCGCACTCAGAGGACGGGTCGGCATGATGGATATTAATGAAGCGGCGATCGAACAACCGGGTGGACTTCTGGAACGATTTTCGCAACTGGTGGACGTAAGAAAACCACGCGGGATTCGACACAGCTTTGTCTCCGTGTTCGCGGTTGCGGTGTGTGCCGTTCTCTCCGGGGCGGACGGATATCGGGCGATTGGGGAATGGGCGCAAGATTTGTCCCAAGAAGCACTCCAGCGCTTGGGGTGTCGATTTAGTGAGCGCAAGGGGCGGTACGAACCTCCGAGTGAACCCACACTACGCCGCGCGTTGCAGTCGGTAGATGCACAGGCGCTCGACGAAGTTGTCAACACGTGGGTTGGGGAACAAACCGATGCACGGGCGGTCGCGGTTGACGGAAAAGCGGTGCGAGGGGCGAAGAATGCGCTAGGCCAACCGCTGTACCTATTCTCCGCGCTTGTCCATCGAGAAGCAGTAGTCATCGCGCAGCGAGCAGTGGACAGCAAGCATAACGAAATCACGGAGTTCCAACCGCTGTTAGACCCGTTAGATTTGTCGGGAAAAGTGGTCACTGCGGATGCGCTGCACACGCAGGTCGAGCACGCAAGGTATCTGAAGGAAGAAAAGAACGCCGACTACGTATTTACGGTCAAAGGCAATCAACCGACCTTGTTGTCCGACATCGCTTCGTTGGAGGACGAGGATTTTTCCCCCAGTACACAAGGTGACCGAAAAAGGTCACGGACGAATTGAAATCCGCAGAATCCGGGTGAGCCAGGCGCTTCAAGGCTATATCTCGTTCCCCTATGTACAGCAGGTCTTCCACATCGAACGCAAGGTATACACCACAAAAGGCGAGTCGAAGCGACAGGAAAGCGTTTATGGAGTCACCAGCCTTTGTGCAGAGCAGGCGGACGCAAAACGGCTGTTAGAACTGAATCGCGGTCACTGGGAGATTGAAAATCGGCTACACTGGGTGCGTGACGTTCTCTTTCAGGAAGACAAGTCCCAGGTGCGAACCAAAGAAGGGCCACGAACGATGGCGACGCTTCGTAATCTCGCAATCAGTCTATTCCGCTTGCGCGGACATTCTAATATTGCGCGCGCCAGGCGATGGCTCAGCAGAAACGTGATAAGGGTTCTGGAACTTGTCGGTGTCTAAACGTTCGACTTTGACGCAGACCTGGCTCGATGCAAAGGCAACAAGGACGAATCAAGCTTCAACGAGCAACTCCTTGTCGTCCACTTCCTGCTTCAGGCGCGCTGCGAATTCCTCCAGCGTGAAAGCACCCAAATCGCCCTGTGCGTATCGGCGCACACTGACCGTGCCGCCGTGAGTCTCCTTTTCTCCAACCACCAGCGTGTAAGGAACTTTTTGCACCTGGGCCTCGCGAATTTTGTACCCGATTTTTTCGGACCTGTCGTCCACCTCAGCACGCAGTCCCATGTCTCGCAGGAACTGCGCCACGCGATGGGCGTACTCCTCGTACTCCTTTGCGACCGTTGCCACGCGGGCCTGCACCGGAGCCAACCAGGCGGGGAACGCCCCTTTGTACTGCTCGAGCAACAGAGCGACGAATCGCTCCATGGTGCCCACAACCCCTCGATGAATCACGACGGGACGATGCCCCTTACCATCCTCCCCGATATACTCAAGCTCGAACTGGTTCGGCAAATGAAAATCAATCTGTATCGTCGACAAGGTTTCGTCACGCCCGAGGGCAGTCTTCACCTGGACGTCGAGCTTTGGACCATAGAACGCGGCTTCACCGGGAGCTTCGACGTAGGGCAAACCGAGATCGTCCATGGCTTGCTTGAGCATCGCCTGCGCCGTTTCCCACATCTCGTCGTTTTGGACGTATTTCTCTTTGTTGGCGGGATCGCGATAGGACAATCGGTAATAGAACTCCTTTAGACCAAAGTCCTTGTACACGTGCTCAATGAGCTTCACGACCCGGGTGAACTCGGACTGAATCTGGTCTGGCCGGCAGAAAATGTGGGCGTCATTCAAGGTCATCATACGCACTCGCTGCAACCCGGCGAGCGCCCCCGACATCTCGTGACGATGCATCATTCCAAGTTCCGCAACGCGAAGGGGCAAGTCCCTGTAACTGTGCATGCTCGATTTGAAGATCATCATGTGGTGCGGGCAGTTCATCGGGCGCAAGACGAGTTCCTCGTTGTCCATCTGCATCGGAGGATACATGTCTTCGTGATAATGCTGCCAGTGACCGGAAATTTTGTACAGTTCCACGCTGGCCATGTGCGGGGTGTACACATGCTGGTAACCAAGGCTCTCCTCGAGATCCACGATGTAGCGCTCGATGGTCCGCCTTATCCGCGCGCCGTTTGGTAGCCACAAAGGCAGCCCTTGGCCAACCTCCTTCGAGAGCATGAAGATACCCAGTTCCTTGCCAAGCCGTCGATGATCTCGTTCTTTTGCTTCCTCCAAGATCCTCAGGTGCTCGTCGAGTTCGGCCTTCTTGGCAAAAGCGACGGCGTAGATGCGCGTCAGCATTTCGCGCGAGGAGTCGCCGCGCCAATACGCGCCCGCGATGGACATCAGCTTGAAGACCTTGATCCGCCCCGTAGACGGAAGGTGGGGACCCCTGCATAAGTCGACGAATTCCCCCTGAGAGTACGTCGTCAAGGTCTCGGACTCGGGCAGATCCTCAATGATCTCCACCTTGAACCTGTCCTCGCGTTCGCGAAAGAACTGGGTAGCCCCGTCGCGGGAGAGGACCTTGCGTACGATGGGATAGTCCGCCTTGACAATCTTCTTCATCTCTTCTTCGATTTTGGGCAGATCTTCCGGGGTGAAAACATGGTCCGCAAAGTCGTAGTAGAACCCGTTCTCAATGACCGGTCCGATGGCGAACTTGGTCCCTGGAAACACGCGCGAAACCGCCTGGGCCATGACGTGCGCGCACGTGTGACGCATGACGTCAACGCCTTCCTCGTCCTTCAGCGTGAGAATCTCTAAGGAAACGTTCCCTTCGATAACGCTCGACAAATCGACGACCTTGCCGTTTACCTTCGCCGCCACCGCCTCTCGCGCCAAGCCCTGGCTGATGTCCTGCGCAATCTCAAGATAGCTCGTCCCTGACTGGTAGCGTCGCTCGGACCCGTCTTTCAGGCTCACTGCGAACTCTTGGCCCGCCATTAAAATCACTCCTCTTTTTCGGCACTAAAAAAGCCCCCGCCCCATACTATAGGGACGAGAGCGTACCTCCCGTGGTTCCACCCACATTCGAATCCTCCATCGCAACTCATATTGAGGATTCCTCGTGCGCGCGTATCGAGCGCCTTCGGCACCGTTTCAATCCATCACCAAGGCCGCTAGAGAAAACGGTGACCGATGAGGATCTCCCCGGTGCGGCTAGGAAAGTGGTATCCTTCTGCTATGCTGACGGAAGATGCTTACAGCCGACGACATCTTCTCTCTGTACGCAGCGCTTAGCGAGGCGTGTCTCTCCGTAACGCCACCATATAGAACTTTCTCACACCGTGCGAGCTCTCGCTCTAAAACCCAAACAATGCTATGCCTGTCAGGATACAAAACCAACGCTCTAACGTCAAGTGCCGTCGGAGGCGGCTCGACGCAATTTGTCGCAAGTCGAGCAATGTTCGCACCGACTGGCCCTCTCAAGAAACACCCGTTCCACGGTTTGGGCGAAACTGGGCCAAGTGGCACCTTCGGCGAGATCGTGAATAATAATGCGGCAGGGCGACTTCATGATGAGAATGCTCATTGCGAGGTCCTCGGCGTCGACTTCCCCGTCTTCACTCGCTTCGTGCGCCGCCTTCGCAACCTCCCTATCGCGAACGAGGTTGCCCCCCTCGTCGCAGATCCAAACGCGCTGATCCGTGCAATATAGGTGCAGCGTCTGGGTTGACGGAGGCTGTGCATCAAGCATAACGCGAAGCATTGACACAAACTCCTCATATTCCCGATCCGCGAGAAAATGCTGGACGACGTCCGTGAGTTGGACGTCGATGGCTCGCAGAAACTCACCGGCTCGAAAGCGGAGGATGCCGCGGATGTTCACGCTTCCGCTGCGCACGAGCACAGCTCGGATGATGTCTCTAATCTTGTCTCGCCACAAACCAAATCCCGACGCTCCCGTGCCCATGCGAAACGTATGGGACGCGAGCAGCCCCACGTATTCCCTGTCCTCAGCGCTCAAGTAGTCGTGCTCGTGAGACAGCAACTGTAGAACGTACCCCGCTATCCAATCGGACAGTACGTAGTCCGTGACGGACTCCGACAACCTTGACAACGATGGGGGTTCTGCCACCACAATTACACGCTCCGGCGCCGACGTAGAAAGACGTGCTTCATAGCCTTCGTCAAGCAACCGCCGCAGGAGCACTTCCGGAGAGAACTCCGATTCCAGTATCGCAAGTTGCACGAGCCTCATTCCTTCCCGCGGTATCAGCCAACGCCTGCAGACGCCGTTATCTTCCATGAGCCCCCGAATCGCAGGCTAGCCCTGACAGGGCTGACAAACCCACGGGTAGACTCGACATTTGACAGTATGGAGCCATTCTGGGAGATCCTATACCCTCCTCTGGGCCAAATTGCCATTGCGCGTTACGAAGACCATCCCGATGCCAAGGCTGCCAGGAACCGCGTGTCCTCGCAGCCAACTCGCAAAGTGGTGCAGTTCTCATATCGTATGAAGGAACGAATCGCAGGTCTCCGCACTCGTGCAGGGGGACGCGCACAAATGCAAGCCAAAAAGCCCCCTGTCCAATTTTGGACGAGGGAGCTAGGGGGGACCGTGTCTAAGGCGTCTAAAGTCGCACGGATTACGATCCCGATAACGTCGTGCCGCTGTTTCCGATGGCACCAGAGCCGGACCCGGAACCGTAGCCGCCGCCAAATCCGTTCCCAAACCCAGAACCAAATCCGGATCCTGACGAACCGCCGGAGGACGAAGTGAAAACAGTCGTGCAACAACTGATGCTGACGGGTCATATGACGCACCCCGCTCTCGGTATCACGGCGTATTCGCTGTCCGACAAC
>JAPTWT010000245.1 GCA_028064935.1 Gammaproteobacteria bacterium
AATTCTTCTCGAATTTTTTTGTGCCGCCCTCCGAATGCGATTTTTTCCAATCTCGGAAACTACTGAGTATCCAAGTTTTCTGGCCTCGGACTTCTCGTCACACTCCTCGGGCAATTGAACCATTATGAATCGGCGATTTGCCCCATCGTCTGCATTCAAAAGCATAAGTGCATGCGCCGCCGTGCATGAGCCAGCGAAGAAGTCGATCAATATATCGTCATTCTTGCAAATTGATTGAATTAGTCTCTTTGCCACCTGAACCGGTTTTGGTGTATCAAAAGGAATATTGAGGTCAGCAAGCAAGGCGTCGTCACTGCCGCCGTAGTAAAGCAGCGAAGGGATGTTTTCAAATAAATTATCTTTCAGCCGATATTTTCTTGTTGGCTGCGTCTTCTCGTCTGAGCCGAAAATAATCAACCCAGACTTCAGGAGTTCTTGCATTGTTGCAGGAGGGTTGCGCCACCCCCGCTCAGGAACAGGGCACTCCTTCCCTGTTACGGGATGAATTAGCGGGATGAAGTAATCTTCCGGTGCTTTTTTCTTATTCGGCCACGCCATCGAAACCGGACGGAAGACGTCGCCATTGTTATCGATTTGGTTATAAGCCTTTTCGCCCCCAGTGAGATCTTGCTGGTTTACCCAGTCTTTGTATTCTTTCCTTGCTTTTTCAGTGACCCCGCCTTCCTTGCCAAGAATCTGCTTGGCTTTTGCAAGCATTTTTCCTGCGTTCTCTTTGGGACGCTGGAACTCGCAGGTCGCCTTGAAGAATTCTCGATCTTTGCAGTAAATACAAATTAGTTCATGCTGCTGCGCGACACCGGTGGCATCACCTTTTGGATTTCTTTTATCCCACACAATAGTTCCGAGATTATTCTTCTCGCCATATATTTCGGCCAGAAGCTTCTCCAAGTTGGGATATTCATTCTCATCAATATGAATTACGATGAGTCCATCATCTCGCAGCAAATTGCGCGACAACTTTAGTCTTGAATACATCATGGACAGCCAGTCCGAGTGAAAGCGCCCGCTTGTTTCGGGGTTGGCTGTCAAGCGATTTCCTTTGCTATCCACTTGATTTGAGCGGAGAAAAAATTCAGAGACTTCGTCTGCAAAGTCGTCCGCGTAAACAAAATCATTGCCCGTGTTGTACGGCGGATCGATGTAGATCATCTTGACCTTGCCGAGGTAGGTTTCCTGCAACAGCTTCAAGGCGTCGAGGTTGTCGCCTTCGATGAACAGGTTCTTCGTGGTATCGAAGTCCACGCTTTCCTTGCGGCAAGGACGCAGCGTCTTCGCTATCGGCGCATTTGCCGTCAGCAGTGCCTCACGCTTTCCCGGCCAGTTCAGGTGGTAACGTTCCTGCGGCCCTTCAACGATGTGCTCGGAGAGTTCTTGCCGCAACTGGTCAAAATCCACCGCCAGCTTGACGTTGCCGTCTTCACCCCTGGCCTCCGTCACGCAACCCGGAAACAGCTCACGAATGCGGGCAATGTTGTCCTGCGTGAGATTGGGTGAATGCATTTTTAGTTTTTCCATCTTCGTTCCTTTGGTCGCCGTGCTTCCAATATCGGGGTTCAGCGGCTCAAGTGTTCAAGTTCAGATTTCAGTTGCCGCAAGGTCGCGTTGATCTCGACCTTGCGGTTAAATTGCTTTTCCTTAGCCAGTCTCGCCTGGGTCTTCTCGACTTCGCGGCGCTTGCTTGCCGCTTGCTCGATACGCGCAATCCAGTCGGACAAGGCCTCCTGTGGACGTGCTGGCAACGGCATTAAGCCTTGCAGCAGAACGGAGTACAGGTGGGCCATGTCGAGGGCCAGCGGCATAGCCGCACGGGCAGTGCTTGCTGGCATCCAGTCGCTGGTGAAGTAGCTGGACAGCACCCAGCGACTGGCGTCGGCTTCGCTCGGGCGCTTGTAAGCCGCCACTACCTGCGTTTTCGCCTGATCGCCCTGGCCTTGGTTCAGTTCAAACATGATCGGGAACTGCACCGCGCCATCAATGCAGCGGAGCACGTCTTCGTGCAGCTCGGTGGACTTGAGCTGGATGCTGAAAATCTGGATTTCCGGCACACCGGGCCGCGCAGGCAGGTTGATCGTCTCTGGGGCGAGCTTGTACTGCCAGACGATCTGCTCGACCTGCTCGACGAACAGTTCCTTCAGCCGGGTGTTGGCCCCGCTGTGCTCATAGATTTTGTTCTTGGGCAGAACGCGCCCGAAAGCAGCTTGCTTGGGGTAGGCGATCAGCGCTGGTTTTTGTGTGGTCGCTCCTTGACTCATCCAGCCTCCTGAATCACGAGGAAGCTGATGAGTTCGAAGTCGTCCAGGCCGGAGATGGTGTCTGTCAGTGCCGTGGTCTTGCCACCGCTGAACAGGCTGTCCAAATCCTTTTCTTCCTTTACCTCGATCATCGAACGGATGGACTTGCCCAACAGATCGGAGTAGGGCTGCATCCGGCGGCCATTTGCCGTTTCCTGATTGAAGCGCTGGCACACATCGACGATGGGTTTGTCCTGACCCTTGCAGCAGGTACGCACCAGATCAAGTAGGCGCTTAACCTCGGTGTGGTCGTGAATGACCTCGCCCTCGCGACTGATATAGACGAGGTAGTACGGATGCAGGCGGTTGTGCTGGTTGAGGCTGATCCCAGCATTGCGATTGCGCAGCGTGAAGATCGCGCCCGGCCTTAGGCCCATCTCGGGTCTGGCGGGAACCACTGCGTGCATCCCGTTAGGCACATTGCTCAGTTCGCCGTGGGCTTTGACGTAGTTGAGCAAATCCATGCGGAAGTCGTTGAGGCCCAGGTCGGTGATGGAGACACCGGTCTTCAAATCCTCCAGCTCGATGACTTCCTCCTGCAGGCGACGCAGTTGCTCCTTGCGGTACGACACGTCGTTGGCCTGCGCAGACAGCACGTTGTCGTCACCTGTGGCGGTCACGTCAGCAATCATCATTCGGCTCTCGACCCGCTCTTTGAGGTTGATGTACTCGTCGAGCGAGATGTCGGGCCAGTAGTTGACCAGCTGGATGCTGCTGTTGGGCGAGCCAATGCGATCAACCCGGCCAAAGCGCTGGATGATGCGTACTGGGTTCCAGTGGATGTCGTAGTTGATCAGGTAGTCACAGTCCTGCAGGTTCTGGCCCTCGGAAATGCAATCGGTGCCGATCAGCAGATCCACCTCGTGCGGCTCGTCCGGCAGTACCACCACCTTCTCTTTCGAGCGAGGGGAGAAGAGGGTGAGCAGCTCCTGGAAGTCATAACCGCGTTTCTGCGTCTTGCTTTTGAGGGTGGTCTGTGGCGCCCCCTTGCCGGTGACCTTGGCCGTGTGGATCGCGAGCGTGGCCAGCAGCTCCGGCGCAAGGTTGGTGTACAGATAATCAGCGGTGTCAGCAAAGGCTGTGAAGATCAGCACCTTTCTGTTGCCGGGGTTGATTGGGTTTGCAATCTTGCCGAACAGTTGTGCTTTGAGGTGCTGCAACTTGGCGTCGTCCTGCGGCGTGATCTTGTTCATCGAGGCTAGCAGTGCATTGATGACCTGTAAGTCCACCTTCAGTTCGTGCTCCCAGGACGGCAAGTCCATGTCGGCGAGGCTGATCTTGATCTTGCTGCCGATCTCTCCGCCCTCGTTGCCGGGCATGGGCAGATCTTCGTCCTCTGCATCCAGATCTTCCAGCACTTCCGTGAGGTCACCCACCGTGGCCGCGCTGCCAGATTGATTGAACGCGGTGATCTTGGCGAGGGTGGCATCAATGTTGGCTCGCAGTGATTGCAGCGTTAGCCGGAACGCCTGCACCGAACTTTCGAGGCGCTTGAGTAGATTGACCGTCATTAGAGCCTGCAGGCTCCTTTCGCGGTCGGCTTGGCGCAGCGTGCCCTTGCTTCCGACCTTGGTGTCGTAGATTTCCTCGTACTTTTTCAGACGGCTGGGCAGGATGTAGCTGATGGGCGCATACACGGCCAGCTTGAGCAGGGAGAGTTGCTCGAAAATTTCGTTGAAGCCCAACACGTCCGACCTCTCGGTCAATGGGCAGTGAAACGACAGCGGTTTGCGGCGCTCCGGAAATTGACCGATGTCCTTGGTATCGTAGAAGGTCTGTATATGCTTACGCGAGCGTGCGATGGTGACGCTGTCGAGCAATTCGAAGAAGTCGAAGTCCAGTGAGTCGAGGATCGCACGCGCAGTACGTTCTTCCGGGGGGAGCTTCGACCATACATTGAAGGCTGCTTGTGCGCCTCGGAAAATCTCCTCAACGCTTCGGTCCGTGCGCAGCTTTTTTGTGAGGTTTTCGGAGTCGCCTTCGTAGGCCAGGGCCAGTTGGTTGCGCAAGTCGGTAAAGCGGTTGTTGACTGGCGTGGCCGACAACATCAGCACCTTGGTCTTGACCCCTTCCTGAATCACCTTGCGCATCAGCTTTTGGTAGCGGGTTTCCTTGTCCTTGTAGGCGTCGTTGTTGCGGAAGTTGTGCGACTCATCGATGACGACGAGGTCGTAGTTGCCCCAGTTGATGCGGTTCAGCGGTGTACCGAAGGACTCGCCGCTGGTACGGGACAGATCCGTGTGACAGAGGACGTCGTAGTTGAACCGGTCGCGGGCGAAGATGTTGGTCTTGAGGTTGCGGTTGTAGTTCAGCCAGTTGTCCGCCAGCTTCTTGGGGCAGAGCACCAGCACAGATCGGTTTCGCAACTCGTAATACTTGATGACTGCCAGTGCGGTGAAGGTCTTGCCCAAGCCGACGCTGTCGGCAAGGATACAGCCGCTGTAGGTTTCCAGCTTGTTGATAATCCCGGTGGCAGCATCCTTCTGGTAGTTGAAGAGCTTGTTCCAGATCAGGGTGTCCTGGTAGCCGGTGCGGTCGTTGGGCAGGACGTCTTCGTCGATGTCGTCTAGGAACTCGTTGAAAATGTTGTAGAGCATCAGGAAGTAGATGCTCTCGGGTGAGTTCTCTTGGTAAACCGAGGCGATGTGCTCACAAATCTGTGCTGTCACGTCCTCCAGCTTTTCGGGGTCATTCCAGATCTGATCGAACAGGCTCAGGTATGTAGCGACAAAAGGTGCCTCATCCATCTTGTTGACGAGGTTGGACACCGCATTGCCTTGCTGGTACCCGAGATCGACAGCGGTGAACCCGTGCAGAGGCATGTAAGCCGTGTCGGTGCCACCAGCCTGCACACAGGCGAACTGCTGCATCGGCGCTTTGGTGCGGTTACTCTTGAATTTGGCCTTGCGCCGTATCCACTCGGCGCACTCCTTGGCCACCGCCCGCTGGGTGAGCTTGTTGCGCAGCTGGATTTCAAACTCGCTGCCGTAGAGGCTGCGTTCCCGGTCGAGCTTGGGGATGTGGAACTCCTTTCGCTCTTTGCGAATCTTGTCGGTGACCTCGTTGGCAACAAAGGTGGGCGAGGTGAAGATGAAGTCCAGCTCGTCGATCTTTTCCAGCTCGGCTTTCAGCGCCTCGAAGGCGTACATCGAAAAGCACGAGGCCGCGATCTTCAGGCGCGCGCCTGGCCGGAGAGTCTTCTTGAGATCGTCGCCAAGCAACCCGCTGATGTTGTCGATCAGATCCATTAGTTCTTCTTTGTCGAGGTACGATCTTTCAAGCATTCACCCATGATTTGTGGCAGCATCGAATCATTGGTCTACCGTCTGCAGATCCACCTTTTGGACCTTTTCCAGATTCACCCGTTGCCCATGCGA
>JAPTWT010000065.1 GCA_028064935.1 Gammaproteobacteria bacterium
GGGCGTGGCATGAGCGGGCACAAGAAGCGGGCGCGGCCCGCATCGCCACAACGCCTTGCGGTGCCGATCAAGGATATCACCGCCATCGTCGAACGAACGCGCGCGGTCTTGAGCACCGAAGAACACGTCCTACCCGACTCTTTTCTTTGAGCCGCCCCATGCGCTCCTGAAGCTTCGCCAGGCGCTTCTCGCCCCGCGGTGTATTCAGTCCCTCGGCCAATTTGTGCAGACCGGTTTCGAGCCGTGCGCAGAATCGCCTCGCGATGGCCGCCTCCTTCGCCTGGCGTCCCGTGGAGTAGCAATGCAGTTGGACTTCTTGGCCATCGTCGCTTGTGACTTTCTGGATCTGGACCGCCTGTTGGCTTGCGGTCTCGATCGTGATGGCATGGGCGGCCTCGAAGTGGCGCGTGCGCTTGCGGCTGACAACGAGATAGCGATACCCGTGCGCCCACGAGCCAGGTGAGATTCGCTTCGGCGGCGATGCCGGCATCCATCACGATAAGGCTGCCGCGGGGAGCGTCGAGCCCGATCAGCATGGCCTCCAGCGTTTGGACCTCCGCCGCATGGCCGGCAAAGGTCTCTGAACGGCGCACAAAGCCGCTGCCATCGAGCACGAGCCAAAGTGACGAGCGGACAATCGCTGCGTTTTTCCTTGGAGCGCCCGCGCGCCGCCTGGGGGTTGGCGGCGGCAGCGCCCTCAAAGTAGGTGTTCGTCAGATCGTAAAGCGTGACCGTGGTCTCACACCCAAACAGATCGCGCACGCCAGGCAAACGCCGCGTTGCACGTTGATGTGGGGCATCTGAGCCCCGACACCCTGGTGATCGGGACAGCCCCACCACTGCCTTTTTGATTGGAACATTTGTCAACTTCGTGCTATATATTCTGGACATTTGTAGCACGAAGGTCTCAAATGCCTACCCCGCATAGCCCTCCAGCGGCTGTACGACGTGCTCTGCGAAAGCTTGGTGCGGATATCCATGACGCGCGACGTCGCCGTAAGCTCCCCATGGCGGTCGTGGCAGAACGCGCTTTCACGTCGCGCTCGACCCTGCAAAGGGTCGAGGCTGGTGACGCCAGCGTCAGCATCGGAATTTATGCGGGCGTTCTTCAGGCCCTCGGCCTGCTTGATGGCCTGGTCCAGATCGCCGACATCAGCAACGACCGCGTAGGCCAGGCCCTCGCCAGCGCCGAGCTGCCCAAGCACATTCACCTGAAACGACCGAAAGGACCGTCCGGCGATGACTGATTTCGAGGTCCATATTGATCTGAGGGGCCGCAAGCGCTCGATTGGACTTGCGAGAAGCCATCGCGCGCGCGGCGCAGAGAAGATCCTTTTCGAATATGACAGCGCATGGCTTCAGGATCCCGACCGCTTCTCGCTGGAACCGGCCCTTGCTCTCACGCGGGGCGCCTTCGCGCCTCCTGCCGGGCTGGCCACTTTCGGTTCTATTGGAGACTCGGCACCCGATGCCTGGGGGCGACGTCTCATGCAGCGTGCTGAACGTCGCTCTGCCGAACGCGAAGGTCGGGCCGTCCGCACCCTAGTGGAAAGCGACTATCTACTGGGTGTCACCGACGAAACCCGGCTCGGTGCTCTTCGCTTCCGATGGGTCGGCGAAGAGGTCTTCCAGGCGCCGATCCGTGCCGGCGTTCCGGCTCTGGTCGAGCTTGGTCGGTTTCTGCAGATTACCGAGCGCATTCTGCGCGATGAGGAGACGGAGGAAGACTTTCAGCTCATTTTTGCCCCCGGGTCGTCCCTCGGCGGCGCGCGCCCCAAGGCTTCCGTGATCGACCAACATGGTCACCTCTCCATCGCCAAATTTCCGAAGGAGACCGACGCTTACAGCTTGGAAACGTGGGAAGAGGTCGCTCTGCGGCTGGCCGACCGGGCAGGTATCGTTACCCCGAAGCATGAACTGGTCAATGTCGCCGGCAAGGCCATCATGCTGTCGCGCCGCTTCGATCGCGACGGCACGATCCGCATTCCGTTCCTGTCGGCGATGGCGATGATAGGCGCGAAGGATGGCGAGCGCGGCAACTATCCCGAGATCGTAAATGCCCTGGCTGAGCACGGCGCTCAGGGGAAAACGGACGCTCAAGCGCTTTATCGGCGCGTCGTTTTCAACGTCTTGATCTCAAACGTCGGCGATCATCTCCGCAATCACGGCTTCCTGTGGCGGGGAAAGTCCGGTTGGACTCTCTCACCGGCATACGACCTCAATCCCGTTCCGGTTGATCTCAAAGCGCGGGTGTTGACGACAAACATCGATCTCAACGAGGGCACTTGCTCGCTTGACCTGCTCGAGGCGGCGTCGGAGTTTTTCGCCCTCACACTGCCGCGGGCTCGCGCGATCATAAAAGAGGTCGCAACAGTGACCTCGACGTGGCGCCAGATCGCCGCAACCGTAGGTGCGCGCTCAGCCGAAATCAACCGCATGGCCAGCGCCTTCGAGCACAATGATCTCAAACGGGCATTGGCACTATGACGAGACCATTTTTTACACAGCTTCGCGCCAGCCAGCGCAATCCCAGTACCAGCCTCACCCTCAGTCTGGAAGTCTCAGATATCGAGAATACTAGCCTGATATATGGACTCCCCCTGCATTGCAAGATCGTCTCGGTCTTTGGAATCAGGGTTGGACTGCTCAAATATATCCGGCCTCTGATGCACCCGTCGGTGCGGGCCCTGATGACATTCGCGCGCAGGGGCCTCACTTAAGTTGTCGGTGTCGGCCACCGTTCAGATTATCAGGCTCTTCCCGCGTCGGTCTGACCTGTTTCCATCAACGTCCTCGCTCTCGCAATCCGGGTGGTAAGTACCTCCTCTGTGCTACGGCCCGTGAACGATTCCCGGGGGACCTCGGCCTGCGTCAGGCCGCCTTATCCTGGGGTTGCACCGGCCGATACGCCGTACCCCTGGCCAAGAGGGCCCAGGCGATGCGGGCATGCTTTGCCGCCAGCGCCACAGCGGCGACATTCACGTGGCGGCGCTCTTTGAGGCGTCGCGCCCAGGCGCTCTTGGCGTCGGTTTTCTTGTCGACGACCCGCAGGTAGGCACGGGCGCCGTGCACGAGGAGCGTGCGCACGGTGCGATCACCCTGCTTGGTGATCGCGCCCAGCCGCGCCTTGCCGCCACTCGAATGCTGTCGCGGGGTGAGGCCCAAGGAAGCGGCATAGTTCCGTCCACTCCGGAAGACGTGGGGGTCGCCCATGCTGGCGATCAGGGCCGTGGCGGTTTGCGGCCCGATCGCCGCGATCTGCATGAGCCGGCGTGCCGGCTCACTCTGCTGCGCCAGCGTGCGGATCTTCAGATCGTAGCGCTGCACATGCCGATCGAGCGCGCGCAGCTGTTCAAAGAGGCCGGAGAGCATCTCGCGCGCCAGGTCCGGCAGGCCATTTTCGGCATCCTCGAGGATCCGCGGCAGCTGCCGGCGCAGGCTCGCCACCCCCTTGGGCACCACGAGGCCGAACTCCCCCAGGAGTCCGCGGATCTGGTTCACCTGGGCGGTGCGGTTGGCCACGACGAGCGTCCGGGCCCGATGCACCATGAGCAATGCCTGCTGCTCCGGGCTCTTTACGGCTACGAAATGCATGTTGGGTCTTCCCACGGCCTCGCAGATGGCCTCGGCGTCGTTCGCGTCGTTCTTGCCGCGTTTGCGGTAGGGGATCACAAACTGCGCCGCCATGAGCCGCACGGTGTGCCCGAGTGCCGCGAGCTCCCGGGCCCAGTAATGCGCGCCATCACAGGCCTCCATGCCAATGAGACACGGCGGCAGCTGCGCGAAGTACTCCAGCACCTTCGCTCGAGGCAAGGTCTTGTGGAGCTTGGCGACCCCATGTTCGTTCACGCCGTGCACCTCAAAAACCTGTTTGGCAATGTCCAGTCCGACTCGTGTAATCTTCATGGCGATTCCCCCTGCTCTGTGATTGAACGAGGATTCTTCTTCAATCTGGCACATCCGATGCCGTAAGGGCAGGGGGAGTCCTGCGCGGAGATCGTCGGCGTGGGCGGCCAAAACGGTGCCATTGATGGCGCCCGCCAAGGTCCCGCAATAGACGCTGAAGGGGTTGGGTGCATGGCGCGGCAGGAGACGGACGAGGGCGCGCAGCACGCCGACCTGATAGGCGGCATGGGCGCCGCTACCCGACATCACCAGCGCTGACCGCAATTGGCTGTCCACGGAACAAGTCGAGACGATGGCGGGAAGGGCAGGCGGAAGGAGACGCCCGGCAACGCCGGCGAGGCGCGCCGGACGGACCCGCGCAGACACACGCCGCCAGGGTGGCGGCTGAGCGTCTAGGGCGCCAGGAGCCGCTTCAGAATCTCGTTGACCTTGGCGGGGTTGGCCTTGCCGCGACTGGCCTTCATGGTCTGCCCCACGAAAAAGGTGAACACCTTCTCCTCGCCGGCCCGATATTGGGCCAGTTGTTTCGGGTTGGCCGCGATGACCTGCCTTACGACCTCCTCGATGGCGGAGTCGTCCGAGATCTGACGCAGGCCGCGCGCGGCGATGACGGTATCGGCATCGCCCTCGCCCGCCCACATGGCCTCGAAGACGTCTTTCGCGGCCTTCCCCGACACCGTGCCGTCGGCAATACGGCGCAAGAGGCCCGCCAGGGCCACGGCCCCGACCCGCGAATCGACGATATCGAGCCCATCCTCATTGAGGCGCGCGGCGAGCTCGCCGCTCACCCAGTTGGCGACGAGCTTGGGCTCGACCCCGGCCGCCGCAACCGCGTCCTCGTAATACCGCGCGAGTTCCCGGCTGGCCGTCAGCACCCCGGCATCGTAGGCCGACAGGCCATACTGGGCGCCGAACCGCTCCCGCTTGGCGTCCGGCAGCTCGGGCATGGCGTCTCTCACCTCGGCCAGAAAGGCCTCGGTCAAGACAAGCGCCGGAAGGTCCGGATCGGGAAAGTATCGGTAATCGTTGGCCTCTTCCTTGCTGCGCATCGAGCGCGTCTCGTCGCGCACCGAGTCATAGAGGCGGGTCTCCTGGCGCACTTGGCCGCCGGAGGAGATCAGGGCGATCTGGCGGCGCACCTCGTAATCGATGGCACGCTCCACGAACCGAAAGGAGTTGATGTTCTTCAGTTCGGCGCGCGTGCCAAGCCGCGCCTGCCCCAAGGGGCGGACCGACACATTCGCATCGCAGCGGAACGAGCCCTCCTGCATGTTGCCATCGCAGATATCGAGATAGCGGACCAGGGTGTGAAGGGTCTTCAGGTAGGCCACCGCCTCGGCCGCCGAGCGCATATCCGGCTCGGAGACGATCTCCAGAAGCGGGGTACCGGCGCGATTGAGGTCGATACCGGTAAAGCCGCCCATGTCCTCGTGCAATGACTTGCCGGCATCCTCCTCGAGGTGCGCGCGGGTGATGCCGACGGTCTTCTCGCCGGTCGGCGTCGTGATCACAAGCCGCCCGCGCTCGACGATCGGGTGTTCGTACTGGCTGATCTGGTAGCCCTTGGGGAGATCCGGATAGAAGTAGTTCTTGCGCGCGAACACCGAACGCCTGTGCACGGTCGCGCCGACGGCAAGCCCAAACCGGGCGGCCATGCGCACCGCCTCGCCGTTCAAGACCGGCAGGACCCCGGGGAACGCCGCATCCACGACATTGGCCTGTGTATTGGGCGCGGCGCCATAAGCGGTCGGCGATGCCGAAAAGATCTTGCTCCGCGTCTTAAGCTGGGCGTGCACCTCGAGGCCGATGACCGTCTCCCACTCCATGGTCACCTCCTAGATCCCGGCCGGCACACGGGCGTGCCAGTCGGTGGCCTGTTGAAATCGGTGCGCGGCATTCAGGAGGCGCGCCTCGTCCAGATAGCGGCCTATGAGCTGCAGGCCGACCGGCAGCCCCCCGGCAAATCCCGCCGGCAAGGACAGCGCCGGCAACCCCGCGAGGTTGACCGGGATGGTGAAGATGTCGTTCAAGTACATCGACACGGGGTCGGTGTTCTTGGTCCCCAGGGCAAAGGCCGTGGACGGGGACACGGGGCCTGCGAGGACGTCGCACTGTTCAAAGGCGCGGGTGAAATCATCGGCGATGAGGCGCCGCAGCTTCAGGGCCTTCACGTAATAGGCGTCGTAGTAGCCGGCCGACAACGCATAGGTGCCGACCATGATGCGCCGCTTGACCTCGGACCCGAACCCCTGGCTGCGGGTCTTTTTGTACATGTCCTCGAGGTCCTGGTACTCCGGGACGCGGTAGCCGTACCGTACCCCGTCGTAACGCGCGAGATTCGAGGAGGCCTCGGCGGGCGCCAACACGTAATAGCAGGGCACGGCATGGGCGCTATTGGGGAGGCTTACGTCGACCAAACGCGCGCCCTGCCGCTCATACTCGCGCAGGGCCTCGCGCACGGCCTCCGCCACGTGAGGCTCGACGCCCTGCGCGAAATGCTCCGCAACGACCCCTATACGCAGACCCCTCAGGTCCTTGCCCAGTTCAGCGGCGTAGTCCGGCACCGGGACATCGAGCGAGGTGGCATCATGCTCATCGAAACCGGCCATCGCCGTCAGCAGATGGGCGCAATCCTCGGCCGTCTGGGCCATGGGGCCGGCCTGATCGAGCGAGGAGGCGAAGGCAATCAACCCATAGCGCGAGACCCGGCCATAGCTCGGCTTGAGACCGGTGATGCCGCAGAGGGCGGCGGGCTGGCGAATGGACCCGCCGGTGTCGGTCCCGGTGGCGGCGGGCACAAGGCGCGCGGCGACCGCCGCCGCCGACCCCCCCGAGCTCCCGCCCGGCACGCGGTCGCGATCCCACGGATTACGGACCGGACCGAAATAGGAGGTCTCGTTGGACGAACCCATGGCAAACTCGTCCATATTGGTCTTACCGACCATGACACAGCCGGCGGCCTTCATCTTCCGGACCACGGTCGCGTCGTAAGGCGGCACGAAATCGGCGAGCATCCGCGAGGCGCAGGTCGTCTTGACACCCGCGGTACAAAAGATGTCCTTGTGCGCGATCGGCACGCCGGCGAGAATCCCCGCGCCCCCCGCGCTCCGCGCGCGATCGGCGGCCTCCGCGTCGCGGCGCGCCGCGTCCTCATCCAGGGTGATGAAGGTGTTGAGCGTGGCGTGGGTCTTGATGCGTGCCAGGGCGTCGTCCACGAGTTCGCGGCTGGAACAACGGCCGGCGGCGAGATCCTCGGCAATCTTCGTGATCGTGAGCGTCAACGGGAGGTCCTTGAAGGGTGGCGCCTGGGACTATGCGTCCTTTAAAATCTATGGGTGGGCGGCTTGCGCGCAACGCCGCAGTCTCACTCGATGACCCTGGGCACGAGATAGAGGCCATCGCGGGCCTGGGGGGCGGCGGCCATGAGCTGGTTGCGGTCGATTTCCTGACGAACCACATCCCCGCGCAGCCTGAGGCCGGCCGCGTCGGGGTGGGTCATGGGCTCCACCCCGTCGGTGGCAACGGCATTCATGTGCGACACCAGATCGAGTATCCGGGACAGGTCCTGTGCGTAGGCCTCCCGTTCCGCCCCGCTCACACCCAGACGGGCGAGGTGCGCCACCTTTTCGATGTCTTTCGCGTCCAAGGCCGCCAACCCATATAGTCACGTTGATCCGTTGCACGCTACCACATTTCGGTCTCCGGTTGAACCCGGGGGGAGCGGTTGATAGAGTAACGCGATTTTAACCCCACCCCACCCTAAAGCTTAAGGGACAGAAATCCTATGTTTGGACGGCTCCGATCCTACTTCTCCAACGACCTTGCCATAGACCTCGGCACCGCCAACACCCTCATCTATGTCCGTGACAAGGGCATCATCCTGAACGAGCCGTCGGTGGTCGCCATCAGGCAGGAATTCGGGTCGCGGGGCGGGCGGAATATTCTCGCGGTCGGCATGGAGGCCAAACGCATGTTGGGCCGTACACCCGGCAGCATTCAGGCCATCCGTCCCATGAAAGACGGCGTCATCGCGGACTTCACCGTGACCGGCGAGATGCTCAAATACTTCATACGCAAGGTCCATGAACGGCGCATCTTCCAGCCGAGCCCGCGCATCGTCATCTGTGTCCCTTGTGGATCCACCCAGGTCGAGCGGCGGGCGATCCGGGAATCGGCGCAAAAGGCCGGCGCGAGCGAGGTCTATCTGATCGAGGAACCGATGGCGGCGGCCATAGGCGCGGATCTGCCGATTGCCGAGCCGACCGGCTCCATGGTGCTCGACATAGGGGGAGGAACCAGCGAGGTCGGTGTCATATCGCTCGGTGGCCTTGTCTATTCGACGTCGCTGCGTATCGCCGGCGACAAGATGGACGAGGCGATCATAAGCTACGTACGTCGCAAATACGGCCTGCTGATCGGCGAGGCGACCGCCGAGAAGATCAAGAAGGACATAGGGACCGCCTGGCAAAACAGTGAGGTCCGGCAGATGGAGGTCAAGGGGCGCCATATCGCCGACGGCGTGCCTCGTAGCCTGGTCCTAAACAGCAAGGAGGTCCATCTCGCGTTGAGCGAGGGTCTGGCGGGCATCGTCGCCGCCATCCGGCTGGCGCTGGAACAGACCCCCCCGGAACTGGGTGCCGACATCGCCGAGAAGGGGCTCGTGGTCACGGGCGGCGGCGCCCTCCTTCGCGACATCGACCGCATGTTGATGGAGGAGACCGGACTACCGATCGTGATCACCGATGATCCCTTGACCTGCGTTGCCCGCGGCTGTGGTCGCGCCTTGCAGGAAATGGAGGTCCTGGGGGACGTATTCGCGTACGAGTAACCCCCTGGGCGGCGCCGGCACGGTTACGCAGCCGCCGCCTTGTTGCAACACTTGTGGTAAACGCATGGGCACATTTCTAGGCTGGTCTCTCAAGCGGCCGTCCAATCTCGCCAAGCTGATCCTGTTCGCCTGCGCGTCCGTGGCCCTGATGGTGGCGGATGCCCACCATAACCGGGACGTGCGCGCGGTGCGTGGGACCATCCTGCGCGCCGACCACCCCCTTCAGGAGCTCGCGGCGCTCCCCTTCGCGCTGATACACGATGCCCGCCGGGATCTGCGTCTCAATAGCCGCCTGCGCCAGGAAAACGCCCGTCTCAGGGCCCGCGAGCAACGCCTGGAGATCAAGGCGTCCCGGCTCGCCGCCCTGCGCCTTGAGGTCAGGCACCTGACCGCCCTGCTCCACGGGTCCGCGATCCCCGGCTACCGCGCGGGTCTCGCGCGCATCCTGGATGTGGGTTCGGGCCCCTTCAAACAGCACCTGACCTTGAACGAGGGCAGGAATGACCACGTATTCGTCGGGCAGGCCGTCATCGACGCGCACGGCATAGTGGGACAGGTGGTATCGGTGAACCAGGATACGAGCGAGGTGATGCTGATCACAGACCCCGACAGCGGGGTACCGGTGATCTCCGAGCGCAACGGCCTGCGCGCCATCGTTTTTGGGACCGGATCGCTCCACCGCGTGAAGATCCCTTACCTGACGGTGACCGCCGATATCCGTCCCGGCGACGTTTTTGTGAGCTCGGGGCTCGGAGGAATCTACCCGCCAGGCTATCCGGTGGCACGCGTCACGAAGGTCACGAGCAACCCCAATCTCGCCTTCCTGAACATCCGCGCCGTGCCGCTTGCGCGCCTCACTTATCACACGCACGTGTTGCTGCTATGGCCGCGCGCACAAGCCGGGGCGCGGGGCACGCATCATGGATAATCCCCTTACGCTGAAACAGCGCCTGCTCATATTGGCGAGCTTCGTGTCGGCGATGATGCTGGCGATCATCCCGCTGCCCGACTCCGTGCGACTGTTGCGGCCCGACTGGGTGTCTTTGGTGCTGGTCTACTGGTGTATGGCGGTGCCCGAACGCATAGGGGTCGGCAGCGGCTGGGTCGTGGGGCTCTTTCTGGATGCGCTCTACGGCTCCCTGCTCGGGGAACAGGCCCTCGCCAAGGCCTTACTGGCCTTTCTGGCGCTGCATTTCACGCTGCGGCTGCGCATGTTTCCGCGCTCCCAGCAGGCGCTCGCCGTGGGAACTTTGATTGCCATAAGCGACCTTATGGTTATCATGATAAAATCGCTGGTTCATGGTACGCCGCCGCTGTGGCGCGACACCGCGCCCATGATTGCCAACGTTATCGTGTGGCCGGTTTTGTTCACCATCCTCCGGGAGCTGCGCCGGCGCGCCAAGATCAGCTGAGCCATGCGCATCATTCCTCTCAAAAACGACTCCCAGGAACTGCGGTTATTCGAATCGCGCATATGGGTTGCCGCGGTTCTCGGGACACTGCTCGTCTCCGGTCTGCTCGCGCGCCTAGGCTATCTGCAGATCGTCAAGCACCGCTACTATGCCACCCTGGCGCAGGACAATCGCGTAAGCCCGGTACCGATCGCCCCGGCCCGCGGGCTCATCCTGGACCGCAACGGCGTGGTTCTTGCCGACGACTTCCCGGTCTTTACGCTCCAGGTGACGCCCGATCGCGTCCCGAACATGGACCGGCTACTCGCCAAGCTAAGGCCGCTCGTGGCATTGAACGCGCAGGATATCCGCGGGTTTCGCAGGCGTCTCGCGCAACACAAACCGTTTCAAAGCGTCACGCTGCGCGCCCACTTGAGCGAGGCCGAGGCGGCGCGCGTGGCGGTAAACCTCACCCGCCTGAGCGGCGCGACCTTGCATGCCCAGCTGCGCCGCTATTATCCTCTCGGCGGCCTGGCCACCGCCGCCATAGGGTATGTGAGCCGCATCACCCAGGCCGAACTGCATGGGCACGATGCCGAGCGCTATGTCGGCTATCGCGACATCGGTCAGATGGGGGTCGAGAAGAGCTATCAGAAGGATCTGATGGGGCGTATAGGGTACAAGGATGTCGAGATGGACGCGCGCGGGCGGCCGGTCAAGGTGCTAAAGCGCATACTGCCGCATGCCGGCCACAACCTCTACCTGAACATAGACGCCCAGATGCAGGCGATCGGCGAGCAGATGCTCAATAACCGGCCGGGCACCGTGGTCGCCCTGAATCCCCGCACCGGCGCGGTCCTTACGTTCATAAGCAGCCCCATCTATGATCCCAACCCGTTTGTCGAGGGCATACGCGAGAAGGCCTACAAGGCGCTTGCGACCAACCCCGATGGCCCCCTGGACAACCGCGCGTTGAACGGCCTGTACCCGCCAGGCTCCACCATAAAGCCATTCTACGCCTACGCCGCCCTGCAGACCCGGTGGTTCCATCCGCACAAGCACATCACATGTCCCGGCTATTATCACCTGCCCCATAGCGCGCACCTGTTCCACTGCTGGAAACCGCTCGGCATGGGCCGCGTGGACTTGAAAGAGGCCATAGAGCAGTCCTGCGACGTATACTTTTACCGTCTGGCCTTCAAGCAGGGCATCAACCGCATGACCCGCTACCTCACCGATTTCGGGTTCGGACACCGGACGGGCATCGATCTCCCTGGCGAATACCGGGGGCTCGTGCCCACCAAGGCCTGGATCAAGGCCAGCGGCAGACCCTGGTATCCGGGACAGACAGTCATCACCGGTATCGGTCAGGGTCCCTTGCTGGTCACGCCGCTGCAACTCGCCGACGCGGTGGCGGCCATTGCCAATCATGGCATCCGCATGCGTCCGGAGGTGGTACGCGGGATCGTGAACCCGGTCACCCACCGTGTTCGCTTCCGCAAACCCCACGCCTATCCGGCCGTGCCCCGGCACCGCAAGAACAGCCTGAAGCGATTGATCCGGGACATGACGCAGGTGGTCGAGGGCCCGCACGGGACCGCGCGGGGCATCGCCTACGGCCTCCCGTACAAGGTCGCCGGCAAGACCGGGACCGCCCAACTCTGGAGTGCGGCGCCCGGCTTCAAGGGGAAACATATCCGCTCCGATGCGCTGTTCATCGCCTTCGCGCCGGTGAGCCATCCGCGCATCGCGATCGCGGTGGTCGTCGAACACGCGGGCTTTGGGGCACTGGCCGCGGCCCCGATCGCGCGCGCGCTCATGAACTTCTACCTCCTGGGCCATGTCCATGCGCGGCCGCAGAATCAATTGCGACCGCAGATCGCGCAGGCAAGGATCAGTCCATGACGCTCTTTGAACGTTGGCATATCGACAAGCCGCTCTTTAGCGCGCTGGCGATCCTCGCGATCGTAAGTCTGGTGGTCCTCTATAGCGCCAGCGGGGAAAGCATCGACTTCGCGTTGAGTGATGCCGTGCGCCTGGCCATCGGGTTTGTAGTCATGATAGCCGTCGCCCAGATCCCCCCGGAAACCTATCGGCGCTGGTCGGTCCCGGCCTTTGTCGTAGGGGTACTTAGCCTGGCCGCGGTTTTGGCAATCGGTGTCGTGCGCTTCGGCGCCCGCCGCTGGATTGCCCTGGGACCGCTGTCCCTACAGCCGTCGGAGTTCATGAAACTGCTCGTGCCCATGGCCTTGTCCTGGTTTTTTTCGCGCAGCCACCTGCCGCCGCCCCTCGGGCGCATCATCGCCGCGGCACTCATCCTGCTGATCCCCGTCCTTTTGATCGCCAAAGAGCCGGATCTCGGCACGGCGCTGATCGTCATGTTGTCGGGCCTCATCGTCTTGTTCCTCGCGGGAATCGGCTGGCGAATCGTCCTCACGGTCCTTATGATGGGCGCAGCCGCGGCCCCGGTGCTGTGGGCGCACATGCACCATTATCAGCGCCAGCGCATCTATATCCTGTTCCACCCGCAAGCCGACCCCCTGGGGGCGGGCTATCATGCCATCCAGGCGATGATCGCAGTCGGCTCCGGCGGCCTTTTTGGGCAAGGCTGGCTGAACAGTAGCCAGGCGCACCTCCATTTTCTGCCGGACAGCACCACCGACTTTGCATTCGCGGTTTTCTGTCAGGAGTTCGGCCTGCTCGGTAATCTGGCACTGCTCGCCCTCTATCTCTTTATCGTCTATCGCGGCCTGCGCATCGCCTTTTCCGCACAGGACAGCTACTCTCGGCTGCTCGCCGGATCCTTGTCGATCCTGTTTTTCTTTGACGTCTTCATCAATATGGGCATGGTGGCGGGGATACTGCCGGTGGTCGGCGTGCCATTGCCGCTCCTAAGCTACGGCGGTACCTCGCTCATCATCATCATGGCCGGCCTCGGGGTGCTCATGAGCATCCACAGCCACCGCCGTCTGGTGAATTGAGGCCATGCCCGCGGGATCCGCCACCAGGATTTCCGTGGAGACCGGGCGTGCTGTACCCTGGATTTCCCAGGTCACGGGACCTCAACCCATGGGCAGTCGTTTCGGGACTGGCTGCAGGCGCCTTGCGGGCGGTCTGTGTCTTAGCCTTGCGCTCGCCGGTTGCGGTTTTTTGCCAAGCACCGGTTACCGCAATCCCGCGGACCTTTCGGCGCGCAATGTCGTGCCCCACAAGCTGGCCTTGAGCCCGTACGGCAACAGCCCCTACACGGTCGATGGGCGCACGTACTATCCTCTAAAAACGGCCGCCGGCTATCGCCAGCGCGGTATCGCCTCCTGGTATGGCCTGCCCTTCAACGGACAAAAGACCTCGGACGGCGAGACGTACAATATGTACG
The DNA here is from genome assembly GCA_028064935.1 of Gammaproteobacteria bacterium. The sequence continues at coordinate 13,502 of JAPTWT010000065.1, forward strand.
CCATGACCGCGGCCAGCAAGGTCCTGCCGCTGCCGTGCTACGTGCTCGTGCGCAATCTCAACAACAACAAGACCGTGATCGTGCGCGTCAATGACCGCGGGCCGTTCTATCCCGGGCGCATCATCGATCTGTCCTACGCCGCCGCCGCGCGTTTGGGGATGCTCGCCACCGGAACCGCGCCCGTGGAGGTCGAGGGTATAGTGCCGGGCCAGGGCCGCCGCCGGCCGATCCCTGTCGATCATCACGGACCCGATGTATTCGGGCCGCACCCCGCCCGCCGCGTGGCGCGCCGGGCCTTTTTCGTGCAGGTAGGCGCCTTCGCGCGCCATCAGGACGCCGAACGCCTGGCGCACCGCCTCGACAAAAAGGGGCTCACAGATCCCCGCATATTTCATGACGACGTGAACGGCCGCGGTCTCTATCTCGTACGCCTGGGACCGGAGGCGGATAAGAACGCGGCCCTGGCCTTGTCGGCGCGACTATACCGGGACGGCATGGGGCATGGTTTGATCATCGATCCGTGAGCGTATTCGCGTTTTCGCCCGTACGACAACAGCTGGCGGCTGGCGGGCACCAAAGGGTCCTCTTATAATTGTCATGGACCGAGGGCGCCAGGCGATCCCAACGGGTGTGGGACATGCCCTTGGCCGGGCGTTGTGACATGGCCGCAGGGCCACGGGGGATCAGCGACCGCAGATCGTTGCGCGGATAGCCAAGGGGGCATCCCATGCTCGTATATCTGAATGGCGACTGGATACCCGCGGACAGCGCCCGCGTATCGGTCTTCGATCGGGGCTTTATCTTTGGGGACAGCGTCTACGAGGTGATACCGGTCTATGGGCATCGCACATTCCGGGAAACGGCGCATCTCGCGCGTCTCAAGGCCAGCATGGCCGCGGTCGGTATGGACGAACACCTGGGTCCGGTCCACTGGCCTTCGGTATGTGCGCGGCTGGCCGAGACCTTGCCGTCCGGCGACGGGACCTTGTATCTGCAGGTGACGCGCGGGGCGGCCCCCCGCCAGCATGCCTTCCCGGCGAATGCCCCCCTTACCTTGTTCGCCTATGCGCGGCCACGGGTATCGGAACCGGCGGGCAACACGGCCTGCACCGCAATACTGTGCGATGATATCCGATGGACCCGTTGCGATATCAAGACGACCTCGCTCATCGCCAATGTGCTGCTGGTCCAGGAGGCCTTGAGTCGGGGTGCCGATGAGGCCCTGCTGGTACGGGACGACCGGGTCAACGAGGGCGCGGTCAGCAACGTATTCGCGGTATGCGGTGAACGACTGCTTACCGCACCGCGCAGCCACCTCATCCTAGGCGGCATCACCCGCGATGTGGTAGTGGAGCTGGCCGCCGGGCTTGGTATCGTCGTCGAGGAGCGGGCACCGTCCCGGGCCGAACTTTCGGGTGCCCACGAAGTCCTCATTACGAGCTCCAGCCGTGAAGTGGCGGCGGTGACGCGCATCGACGGCAAGCCGGTGGGCGATGGCAGGCCCGGCCCCGTGTTTCATCGTCTGCATGCGGCCTTCCAGACATTCAAGGAGGAAGTCCGCATGGGCAGGAGGATGTAGATGGCGACGAATGGACACGATGGCAAGGCACCCGAGATCCTGACCTTTCCGTGCACGATCGACATCAAGGCGGTGGGCAAACACTCTCCGCGCTTCGAGGCCTTGGTCCACGAGATCGTCTCGCGCCACATCGGCCCCCAGGACCTGTTGTCTTGCACCAGCCGCGAGAGCCGGGGCGGGAATTATCTCGCCATCACACTGACTATCCGCGCCACCGCCAGGACCCAGCTCGATGCCATCTACGAGGCCTTGAGTGCCCGACCAGAGGTCCTCATGGCCCTTTGACATCCTTCCCCCCTCCAGCAGCGTCTCGGGAGATCGTGACGGTTGTGATCCTGGCCGCCTTCGGGAGTGTCCGCGACCAGACGATGGCCAGGGGCGCGATCATCTTCGCCAACGTCAGGGTCTTGCCGTCCCACTGAAAGGCGCTGGTCGTGTATTCAACCGACTGCGTGCCCCATTTGGTTCTAAACGAGGGGTATCGGGACCGCTTGGCAAAGAAGTTGTTGAACATTTGGCCGTCTGGAGATGGCGCAAGGACTGCTGGAGCGGGACGCTTGAGACTTCGTTCAGCCACCAGCGGTCCGGTTCTTTCTTCAACGGCGTCAGGAGCGCGGAGGTCGCGTGATAGCCAATGTTCTTATGCGCACTCATCCAGGCCTCGGAGCGCAGACGCAGCATGTGGTTGTCGACATAGCGCGCACCCGAATGTCCGGGTCAGGATCACTTCCTGATCGGGCGTCGGGTAGAATCGGAAGCGGTAGGCGCGCTTGATGTCCATTCACACATGCTAGATACTCCGTCTAAGAGATAGCCATTCGATCCAGGAGGAGCGGGAACAGGCGGCTACGACCGAAGGGAGTCCCTGTGGGATCCCTCCCCGGCCTGAATGCCGGGGTTTCCCGCGCAAACCGATGAGCGAAGACCTCAAGGTTCATCGCTGGCATGGCCTCGTGGATTTCCACGATAGCTGGCAGGCGATGCGCGCATTCAACGAGGCCCGCGCCGACGACACACCCGACGAGATCTGGGTCCTGGAACACGCCCCGGTCTACACGCGCGGACGCAATGCCAAGGAGGCCGCGCCCCCGGGTTCGATCCCGACGGTGGACACCGATCGCGGCGGGGACCTCACCTACCATGGCCCCGGGCAACTCGTCGTCTACACCCTGATCGACCTTACGCGCCGCAAGATCGGGGTCCGGCACCTGGTATCGGCCCTGGAATCGGCCGTCCAAGACACCCTGGCATTCTTTCAGATAGACGATGTCGGCACGCGTCCTGGCGCGCCCGGCGTCTATGTCGGTGACGCCAAGATCGCCTCGCTGGGATTGCGTATCCGCGGCGGGCGTAGCTATCATGGGCTGGCCTTGAACGTGGCCATGGACCTGCGGCCGTTCGCGGCCATCGCGCCCTGCGGCTACCAAGGCCTGCGCATGACGCAGGTCACCGATTGCGGGGTCGCGACGGACTTGGACCAAGTCGCCGCCATCCTGATCCCAGAACTCATAACACGCTTACGGCGTCACCCGGAAGACCCCTTTCATGACACAGACATCGGACTCAGAACCCGGCCGTCCGCGGGCCCTTAAAGGGCTACAAAAGATCAAGGTGCGCACCGCGCGCGAACCCGGGCATCCGCCGGCACCCAAGCCCGCATGGTTACGCGTGCGCTCGCCCCTGTCCCCGGAGGTCGGACGTCTGAAGACGGTCCTGCGCGACCACGCCCTTCACAGCGTTTGCGAAGAGGCGTCGTGCCCGAACATCGGCGAATGCTTCGGGCATGGTACCGCGACGTTCATGATCATGGGGCGGCTGTGTACGCGGCGATGTCCGTTTTGCGACGTCGCGCACGGCCGCCCGGACGCGCTCGACCGAGACGAGCCGGCACACCTCGCAGAGGCCATAGCGGCCATGGGGCTACGCTTCGTGGTGATCACCTCGGTCGACCGCGACGACTTGCGGGATGGAGGCGGGGCCCATTTCGCGGCCTGCGTCGGCGCGATACGCGCACGCGCCCCCACGGTCCGGATCGAAACCCTGGTGCCGGATTTCCGGGGGCGGGTGGAGGCGGCGCTGGAGGCCCTGGCCGTGGCACCTCCGGACATCTTCAACCACAACATGGAGACCGTGCCGCGGCTCTATAAGGCCGTGCGCCCCGGGGCCGATTACGAGGGCTCGCTTGCGCTCCTCCAGGCCTTCAAGCAGCGCTATCCGGACATCCCAACCAAGTCCGGCCTCATGGTGGGCCTGGGCGAGGGCCGCGATGAGATCGAGCAGACGCTCAAGGACCTGCGCGCGCACGGCTGCGAATGGCTCACGGTCGGACAATATCTGCGTCCGAGCCTTGCGCATCTGCCCGTGGACCGGTATGTGAGCCCGCAGGAATTCGCCGAGATCGGCGAGATCGCGCGCGGGCTCGGCTTTCATAACGTCGCGAGCGGCCCGCTCGTACGGTCCTCCTACCATGCCGACCGTCAGGCCGCGGGGGAGGCCGTGGGGACGTGATCGTCTGGCATGGCCTGGTCAATGCCTGCCTCACCCCGCCCGGACTTTTTCTGCTGCCGATGGCCATAGGCCTTATACTGCTCGCGGCGCGCAGGCACAGGACGGGGGCCGCGCTCGTGGCCTTGTCGTGGGCCGGGCTATGGATCGTGAGTCTGCCGGCGGTGAGCCACCCGCTTGCGCGCGACTGGGAGAGCTACCCGGCCTTGAGCCGCCCGCTGCCGATCGGTCCGCGGGCCATCGTCGTGCTCGCCGCCGGACGCTACCACGACGCCCCGGAATACGGGGGGCGCGATACCGTGGGCGCCGATACCCTGGTGCGCCTGCGCTACGCTGCGCGACTCTTTCGCGAGACCCATCTCCCCATCCTGGTCTCGGGTGGCGCCCCGCTCGGGGGAACCGCCGCCGCGCGGCTCATGCGTCGCGTCCTGAACCGGGACTTCGCGACCCCCGTCAAGTGGGTGGAGGCGAGCTCAAAGACCACCGCGCAAAACGCCCGCTATTCATGGGCCGTCCTGCATTCCCAGAAGATCCACTCGATCTTTCTCGTGACCCAGGCCTGGCATATGCCGCGCGCGGTGGCACTGTTTCGTGAGGCGGGTTTCAAGGTGGTCCCCGCCCCCACGGGCTTCGTCACCCGCTCGCGTCGTGGCCAGACGATCCTCGCCTACCTCCCCAGCGCCCACGCGCTCGCCCTGTCGGCGTTGATCTTCCACGAGATGATCGGTCTTGCGTGGGTGCGGGTGCGCGCCCTGCTCCCCGCACCCCTGGCGCACCTCATAAGCCACGGCTGAAACCGTCCCTGAAGGTCCGATTCTTCGCCCCCGGAGCGCGGGTTAAGCTTGCCTAAACATCGAGCGGAGTGAGCCATGGGCGTTGCCGAACCATTCGCTGCCGACGGCAGTTCCGAATCCACCACCACGCACGCCAACCCCTATGTCGAAGAGGCCCTGGCATGGCTGGGGAGATTGAGCGCCTATATGTCCGAGCGTGATATCAACGCCATGCGTCAGGATCTCGAGCGGCGCATACGGGAGCATCCGGGCGCCAGTATCGCCATAGGATTCGGTGTCGGCGTCATTCTGGGCAAGCTCTTGAGCCGCTAGGGGCGACTATGGCCACACACTGGAATTCACAGTCCCTGCACCCCGGGCTGACCGTTGACCGCATGTCGCTAAAGGGTCTTTTGCGCCATGCCGCCGATGAAGCGAGCGAGATCATCCGCAGCGAAGCCAATGTCATCAAGCTCGAGATCGAGGAGAGCACGCGCGCACTCATTACCGACGCCCTGAAGGCCGCGGCCTATAGCGCCGTGGCCTTGCTCGGCCTCTTGAGCCTGCTGGCATTCGTCATCATCGGGCTCGCCGACATCATAACGAACGCCGCCTCCCCCATGACGAGCGTATGGCTGAGCGCGCTCATCATCGGCGTATTGTTGACCGGTGTCGGCAGCGCCATGGCAATGAGGCATGCCAAACGCATAGGACGGGACGCGCAGATGAAGAAGACGCGATCGGAGGTCAATGCCGACAAGGCCTTCATCAAGGATGAATGGAAAAAACTCTAAGCCAGGGGGCTCCCATGGACGACGAAGTGGTAGAGGTGTACTCCTCCGAGGAGGCGCGTCTGGAGGCCGAGCGGCACCGGCGTGACCTTGCCGACACCCTGGATGCCTTGAGCGAGCGCGTCGGCAGCGCCGTGGAACAGATCGAGCGCCAGGTCACCTTCCCGATTCGATGGTCGCTCAAGCACCCCCTTTTGGCCGTAGGCCTGAGCGTGGGCGCCGGGGTCCTGCTGGGCCACCGCCTGCAGCGGTCCCGGCCGAAACGCACGAGCGCGCTCGCCCGCGAACTCGAAGGCGCCTACCTCCAGGGGCGTCACGACGAGGCCGAGCAACGCCCGCCACGCGAGCCCGAATACTGGGCGGGCCTCAAACTTGCCGATGGCCCCGAGGTCGGCGGCCTGCTCCTCGAGGCCGCAAAGCCCCTTTTGCACCATCTCACCCAGGGACTCGTCGAGAGCTTTAATAACAACGCGCGCGAACCGCGCGAATAACAACCGGAGACGCCAGGCGGCATGGCGGCCAGCCTACGGGGCCGCGCGGCCTGATGTTATACTGTCCCTGTAGGGGGGACTGCATGCTGCGCTCCGAACGATTCAATAGCCTCAGTCATATCGCAGGCGGTCTGCTGGCCATCGCGGGCACCGTCGTGTTGATCGTATTTGCGGCCCTGCGCGGGGATCCCTGGCGGATCGTGAGCTTCAGCATCTACGGGCTTACACTCGTATTCCTGTATGCCATGTCGGGCCTCTATCACGGCCTTACGGGCCGGGCACGGGCGGTGTTCAAGCGGCTCGACCATGTCGCCATCTATCTTTTGATCGCCGGGACCTATACCCCGTTCGTCCTGGGGCCTTTGCGTGGGCCGTGGGGCTGGTCCCTGTTCGGGGTGCTGTGGGGTCTTGCGGTGCTTGGCATCGTCCAGGAATTCATCCCCCAGAGATCACGGCGGCTGTCGATGATCTTCTATGGCGTCATGGGGTGGTTGATCGTCATCGCCCTGCAACCCCTCATGCGCCACCTGCCCCCGGCGGGCTTTGCGTGGCTCGCCGCCGGCGGACTTCTATACACGGTGGGCGCGATATTTTTTCTCTTCGACGAGAAATGGCCGTTGGCCCACGAGATCTGGCACCTGTTCGTTCTGGGCGGGAGCATTGCGCAATACTGCGCGGTGTTATTCTATATCGGACTCACGCCCGTACGCGCCGCGTAGGCCCCAGAAGATCGGGGCGGTCAAGGAGCGGGGGATGACAGGCGCCGGCGGACCTCGTTTAGGAGCGTCCCGTGGCCGACGCTCGCGGCCCGTTCCCAGGCATCGAACAAGAGCGTCTCTTCCCGGAACTCGTGCTTGTTGAGGCTCGCGGCAAGGAGGCCAAGCCACGTGTCCAGGTCCTTGCAGGACTCCTCGGGGGCGGCGCACACCTCCTGGATGGCATCCAGCTGGACCAGGATGTCGTCGTGCTCGCGGCGCATGAGCGCCGTCGGCTCCTCGGCATCGCGGGCGGCAAGGGGTGCGAGAAGATCGTTTTCGATGAGGATATGGGCGCGCAGGGCGTGATCGAAGGCCGTGACCTCCGAGACCGCCTCACGCCAGTGCCCGCCATTGACCAGGGACAGCGACCGGACGAGACGGGCATCCATGTCGTCATGATCGCGCCGCAGGGTGTCGGTGAGCGCGAGCGCCTCGCCCGGGCCGCGGATGTGCAGGGTGACCAGGTAACCCTGGCCATCAGTGGCGGCGTGCCAGACGAGCGTATGGCGCATGTGATTCTGAAGCTGGGCCATGAGCAGGGTCGGGTCCTCGGGGCTCCAGATGCGCAGGGATTCCCCGGGACCCATCTCGCGCAGGACGGAGTAGGCATAGGTGGATGCCGGTACGCCTTGCGGCGTAAGACGCAGATCAAGGACGTAGCAGCACGACATAGGGCGCCTCAAGCGATAAGGGAGACGGCCGGGCGTGGCGCCTGGGCCGGCGCGACGCCCGTCAGGAGATACTCGAGGAGGTCGCGGACCGGACGGATCTCGCGGCCAAAAGGCAAGGGCGCACCCCCCCGGAAGAACAGTCCCTGCTCGACATTGCCCTTGGCGGCCGCCGCCAGCTGGGTCTCGATGCAGAATTGCCCGGCCTCGGGATTACCGTCCTTGAAGCCACAATGGCTCAGACACTCAAGCCGGCTCGCGCACCCTCCGCAGCGGCCCGTGGCGCGGGCCTTCAAGAGGGTCTCGCGCGCCAGATAGCGCTTGAGCCAGGGGGTAAGTACCGCGCGCGCCGGCAGCCCGGCGGCGCTCATGAACGTAACGATATCCTCGCCGCGCGCCTCGGCCAACACCCGCTTGAAGTTCGGGTGCGCATCGCACTCCTCGGTCACCGCGAACGCCGTACCCAGTTGCACGCCGGAGGCACCACGATCGAGCAGATCGCGAATGGCGCGGAACGAGCCGATGCCCCCCGCCGGAATGAGCGGGATCCGTTCGGCGGCCACACCGAGCCTCTTGAACAGCGCCAAGGCCTCCTTCAGGACATGGCGGAAATCGAAGCGGGGGGAGTCGACATCGGCCAATCGTGGGGCGCCAAGATGACCACCGGCGTGGCCGGGGTGCTCTATGATGACCGCATCGGGGAGCCGGCCCTTACGCATCCACTTGCGCAACAGGACCTCGATCCCACGCTCCTCGGAGAGGATGGGGATCAGGGCGACATCGTGCCCCTGAGTCAGCTCGGGGAGATCGAGCGGCAATCCGGCCCCCATCACGATGGCGTTGGCCCCGCTGAGACAGGCCTGGCGGACGAAATCGGCATAATGGTTCAGTGCGCGCATGACATTGACCGCGATGAACGCCGCGGGCCCGGCGATGGCGCGCGCCGCCTTGACCTCGCGATCCAGGGCCTCGAGATTGCCGTCGAGCATCTTGTGCGTATCCCGGCAGCGGCGCAGGCGGCTCATGATATCCGGATGCAGATGCCGCAGATCAACGCTTGCGATAGTGCCGACCGCGCCCTCGCGCGCCACTGCGGAGGCGAGCTTATGGGCGGAGATGGCCACCCCCATACCCCCCTGAAAGATGGGCAACAGGTGACGGCCCCTCAGATTCAGTTTCGGTAGGCACGATGCGATTACGGATGTCATGATGTGAGCTTAGTCCGATGACCCGCCCATTCATTGATGCGGATCAAGGGCCAATCCGTGGGGTTGGACCGCCGCCACCATGTAGCGCACCGCCGCGCGCACCTCGCTATCGGTCAGGGATTCGTCGCCGCCCTTGGGGGGCATGAAGCTGTACCCGTAATAGCCGTGGATGGCGTGCCCGTACAGGACCTTCATGCCCTTCGCCAAGTGCTTGCGCCAGGCACCGCGGTTGCCGAACTGGGGCGCGCCGGCGATACCGCGGGCATGACAGGTGTGGCATGTCTGATCGAAGACCTGCCGGCCGGTGAGGACCCGGGCGGACACGCCGGTCGTGAACACCGCCAGGATCAGGACCGAAAGGGGCATGGGGCGGGGCATGGGTATCTCTCTCCTAGACGACGCGGGAAAACCGCCGGCGATCGGCGATGAGCAGGTAACGGTCGAAGACCGCGCACACCGCGCGCACCAGCATCTGGCCGCGCGGGGTCACGGCAATCTTGCGGTCATCCACCTCCACCAGGCCGTCATGGATAAAGGGCTCGAGGCGCGCCAGTTCGGAGGTGAAATAGGTGGCGAAGCGCAGACCGTGACGGGCCTCGACGGCCGCCACATCGCACTCCATGTGGCACAGGAGATCGTTGATCACCTCGCGGCGCAGCTCGTCATCGGCGCTCAATTCGAACCCGCGGCGCACGGGCAGCGTCCCTTGATCGACGAGGGCCTCATATTCCTTCAAGTCCCAGGCATTCTGGCTGTAGATCGCGCCTATGCGGCTGACTGCCGAGGCCCCCACCCCCAGGACATCGAGGTGCCCACGGGTCGAATATCCCTGAAAATTGCGCGCCAGGGTGCGGTCGCGCTGGGCCTGCGCCAGCTCGTCGCCAGCCTTGGCGAAGTGGTCGAGTCCGATATAGACGTAACCGGCGCCGGCCAATGCCTCGGCAGTGCCGCTCAAGATGGCGATCTTGGTCAGGCCGTCGGGGATCTCGGCGGCATCGATGCGCCGCTGCGGTTTGAAGCGTTCCGGGAGATGCGCATAGTTGAAGAGCGACACGCGATCCGGGGCGATCTCAAGAAGACGATCGACTGTACGCGCGAAACTGTCGCGGGTCTGGCGCGGCAGGCCATAGATGAGGTCGACGCTCAGGGAGCGAAACCCCAGGGTGCGCGCGGTCTGCGCGACATGGCGCACCAGCGCGAAGGACTGCTCGCGGTTGATGGCGCGTTGCACGGCGGGGTCGAAATCCTGGACCCCAAGGCTCAGGCGGTTGAATCCGATGGAGCGTAGGAGCGCGAGCGTGGCATCCGAGGCATGGCGCGGATCGATCTCGATCGAATACTCGCCGCCATCATCGGCGCGCAGCGCGAAACGCTCGGCTATCGCGCACATGAGGGCGCGCATCTCGTCATGACTCAGAAAGGTGGGCGTCCCGCCGCCCCAGTGGAGCTGATCCAGGGGTGGGCGCGCACCGAGCCATGGCGACAACAAGGCGAGCTCCCGGGCGACGCGCGTCACATAAGGCTCGGCGCGGTCGTGGTGCTTCGTTATCGTCTTATTGCAGGCGCAGTAATAGCATACGGACTCGCAGAACGGGACGTGCACATAGAGCGACCACGGGCGATCCGCCGGTCGCGCCGCGAGCGTGCGGCCCAGGTCATCGGGGCCGAACTGGCCATGGAATTGAGTCGCTGGGGGGTACGAGGTGTAACGCGGCGCCGATTCCCCATAGCGGGCGACGAGTGAGGCATCGAAAGAATCATTCATAAGCTAACCCTAAAACGCGACGGTAACGCCCGGGTCCCTCGGTGCGCCTTGATCAATATCAACCCGAACCGATCAGATCCCCAGGGCCGCACAGATATCGGCCACCGCCGCCTGAGTCCGGGGATCAGGCTGGATCGGTCGACCCGGAGGACGCGTGACCTCGGGGGGCCGCTTCAATGTGGCATCCAGGCCCATCTTACCGCCCAGACCGGCCTCGGGGCTCGCGAAATCCAGGTAATCGATGGGCGTATTCGTCAAGATGACCGCATCGCGAGCGGGATCGGCACGGGTCACCAGCGCCCATACGACCTCAGACCAGTCGCGAATGTTGATATCATCGTCGGTCACGATCACGAATTTGGTGTAGGTGAACTGCCTAAGGTAGGACCATACACCGAACATGACGCGGCGCGCGTGGCCAGGATAGCGTTTGCGAATGCTCACCACGGCGACCCGGTAGGAACAGGCCTCGGGGGGCAGGTAAAAGTCGGTGATCTCGGGGAATTGTTGCTGCAAGAGCGGCACGAAGACCTCGTTCAAGGCCCCGGCCAGCACCGAGGGCTCGTCGTGCGGTGAGCGCCCCATATAGGTCGTTTGATAGAGGGGGGCGTGACGATGCGTCACGCGGGTCACAGTCATGACCGGGAAATGGTCCTGGGCGTTGTAATAGCCGGTATGATCGCCGAACGGCCCCTCCAGGGCGGTATCGCCTGGGGCGATCACCCCCTCCAGGACGATCTCAGCGCGCGCCGGGACCAGCAAGCCGTTGCCGGCGCGCGTAAGTTCGGTGCGCGCCCCCCGCAAAAGACCGGCAAACTGATACTCCGACAGGGTGTCCGGAATGGGTGCGACCGCGGCTATGGTGAGGGCCGGATCCGCGCCTATGGCCACCGCCACCGGAAACGGTTCATCCGGGTGGGCCTCGCGAAACCGCGCATAATCACCGGCCCCGCCACGATGTGCGAGCCAACGCATGATGAGGCGATTGCGGCCGATCAGCTGCTGGCGATAAACCGCGACGTTGTGCCGCTCATCGCGCGTCGGGCGGGTGATGACCAGACCGAAGGTGAGCAGCCGCCCGGCATCCCCAGGCCAGCAGTGCGAGATCGGCAGGGCCTCGAGATCGACGGCCTCACCCTCCTGAACGCACTCGTGGACCGGCGCGCCGTCTTCCACGATGCGCGAGCGCGCCGCCCACAGGCGACCGATGATGGGGAGATGACGAATGGCCTCGCCCGTGCCACGTGGCCAGCGCGGCTCCTTGATCCGTCCAAGCAACTCCCCGAGCGCGCGCAAGGCGGTGCTATCGTCCAAGTCCATGGCCTGCAAGACCCGCTCGCGGGTCCCAAACAGGTTGCCGACCACGGGCATGGTCCCGCCATCGACATGCTCGAACAGCAATGCGGGTCCCTGGGCCATGATCGCGCGCCGGCAGATCTCGGTAATCTCCAGGTGGGCGCTGACCGGCGCGGCCACGCGCGCGAGGAGGTTTCGGCGCTCGAGGTGCGCGAGGAATTGGCGCATGTCGGTAAACATTCTGGCGGCATCGTAGACCGGGGTCCGCGCCGGCCCTTTGATCCATCGCAAAACATTTGACGCACATCAACTCACGGGGCCCGCAAACCGCGAACAATGACCGCATGGCCTTTCTGTCTGATATCGTCTCGCAAACCGCGCCGCGCGCCCTGGATTTCGGCGCCAGGGTCGTGCCGGCGCCCGCCATCGCCTTAGGCGGCGCGCTCATGGCCAATGCCCTGTTGGTGTCGGACCACACCCTGGAGGCCCTGTCGGGCACGCG
>JAPTWT010000242.1 GCA_028064935.1 Gammaproteobacteria bacterium
ATCTCACCTGTCATCAGCTTGTGCAACAAGGTCTTGAACAGTTCCTCCAGCGTCACCCGCTTCTTGCGATGCAGGTCGATCTTGCGGTCGATGGCGTCGAGGATGGCGACGATGTCGCGTTGTTCATTGAGAGTCGGAATGGGCACAGGCCACGGGGACAAAAACTGGATATTGATGTTCTTCTGCGTCCCCTTTGGGGCTTCGCTATCCATTCGCGATTGCTGCGTTTGCAGGTAGTAGTGCAGGAAGCGGTTGTTCAACTCGTCCGATGGGGAAATCGCCACAAGACTATCCGGACAGGCGGCATCCATTTCGAGAATGCCAGAAAAGCCGATGTTGGCGGCAATTGTTATCAGGATGGTGCCAGCACTGAATACGCGACTGATTGCCACGCCCTGCTCATTCAAGGTTTGCGAATATTCTCGGATATGTCCAGCAGCCCGGACCACGTCACCCGTCTGTATAAACGGAACCTTGCCGCAGTAAAAACGCGGATCATTGCGCGGTCTGTGCAGGAAGCGACCGCGTTCAAGGACGGCGGCCTCGCTCAGGGACACGACATCCCAACTCTCCGGCACCGGCCCAATCTCGGTCTCTTTCTGCGGCTCGCCGCGCAGGCCGCGCGTGAACAGCTCGCGCATGGAGACACGCTTAATGTCTTGGGCGGTTGTGATGAGGACGTTCTCTTGCTCAATTTTCTCAGTAATACGGCGAAGCACCGCGCCAATGGCCACCTGCTCAGGCATCTCGGGGAGGGGGATATCCAGATCGACTAAGGTCGCCTTGTTTACACTGGCGAAAGTGGACCCGGTTGCCCTGCTTTCGAGTGTCGACTTGGAGTAAGCCAAGGTGAAATACAAAAACCACGGATTACTTCTGGTTCCGGCACGAATGGCTGCAATGCCTCGACCGATGACGCAATCACCCGTTGCGACATTGACGTCGCCGACAGGTGCTCGGACAGACATGAGAACGTCCCCTGCCTGCGCGAACTTTTGGCCAGCATCGCACCATACCCTGGGGATAGGGTGAAGGAGCCCAAAATCGGCCTTACCCTGAAAAAACGGCAAGCCATGACCTGTGCCGTTGTATGCCGACGAGGGTGGAGACTGGCCAAGAATTACCTCGGCAACATTTTCCTCACCGAGCTTCACTGTATTCATTTCAGGCGCTCCAGGATAGAGAAGAGCAGCCGATCTGCATCGTTTGCCGCCTGGGAAAGCCTCTTCAGGTCAGTAATCATTTCTTCGAGTGAGCCGTGATCCGCGTTGCCCACTTGGTCTACCCACCTACTCGGACTCAGGTTGTAATCCGCTTCCCGCGCCTGCTCGGTGGTGATCACCGCCACTTCGCCCTCGACCGGCTCCCCCTTGAGGTACATCGCCGCCAGCGGTCGGATGTCCTCTTCCGGCAGGTAGTTTTTGGGCCGCCCCTTCTTGAATCGCTTGCTGGCGTTGAGAAGTATGATCCGCCCCTTGCGGGCCGCGGGCTTGCGCCTGGAGAGTACGACGATGACACCAGCAGCAGTGGTGTTGTAGAAGAGGTTCTCCGGCAGCAGGATGACGCCGTCGATCAGGTCGCGATCGACGAACCACTTGCGGATGTTGCGTTCCTTGTCCTCGTTCTTCGAGCCCGAGCCGCGCGTCACGCTGCCCGTGTCGAGCACAACAGCAGCCCGGCCGTCGTCGTCCATGCACGCCAGGGTATGCTGCAGCCAGGCCCAGTCCCCCTTGCCGGTGGTGATGCCGCCGGCGGTGCGGAAGCGGTCGAACGGGTCGTTGGCGAAGATGTCCGTGGTGAACGGCTGGTTCCACATGGGATTGGCGACGACGATGTCGTGCCGCCGGATCGTGCTGTCCGCGTTGCGGAACTTGGGATTGATCATCGTGTCACCGCGGGCCAACTCCACGTCCATGTCGTGAATGATCGCGTTCATCTGCGCGATGGCATAGTTGTCAGCCTGCAACTCCTGGCCGGATAGCTTGACCGGCACACGGCTGGTAGGGTCGAGTTCCTGGGCAACGATCTGCAGTTTGATAAGCAGTCCACCTGAACCGCAGGCGTAGTCGTGGCAGGTCTCGCCGGGCCTAGGGCGTAGGATGTGGGCCATCAGGAAGCCGACCTCAGTCGGAGTGAAGAACTCGCCCGCACTTTGTCCTGACCCTTCAGCGAACTTGCGCAACAGGTATTCGTAGGCGCGACCCAGGAAATCGGGCTGCACGTCGGCGAGCCCTAGGCGGTAGCGCGGGTCGGAGAAGGTCTCGACCACGCCGCGCAGCTTGGCCGGGTTGATATCACGCTCGCCGTTGCGCTCGGCAGCAAAGTCCACGACGTCGATCACGCCGGAGAGCGCGGGGTTCTGCTTGACCACGGCGCGCACGGCCTTGGTCAGGTGTTCGCCGATGTCCCGGGGCACGGTCGTGCGGCCGCGGTCGTCCAGCGGCCAGTCGAATGACTCACGCCCACTGATCACTGCCCAACGGGCCTCCGGGGGCAAGTAGAATCGCAGCAGCGAGTGGTCCGACTCGGCAATCTCCAGGGCGGTGGTTCGGTCGCCGTACTCCTCGGCCAACCGCGCAATCTCGTCATCAAAGACGTCGGACAGTCGCTTCAGGAAGAGCAGCGGCAGCAGGTAGTCTTTGAACTTGGCGGCGTCCTTCTCGCCCCGGATCGAGCAAGCGGCGTCCCACAGCATCTGCTCCATCGGCTTGGTGGTGGGCACGGCGGCAGCCGCCCGCCCCGTGCGACGCCGGGTCACTTGGGCAGCTGCCTCGGCGGGCGGGGGGCTCTCGGCGTTCTCGATCCCCGCTTCGTACGCGAGCGCGAGGATCGCCTCCTGTGCGGCGCGTTGCGGCTTGTTGCCGCCGCCTTCCCATCGGTTGATCGTAGCAAAGGAGACGCCTAGGCGTTCGGCGAGCTGGTCCTGGGTGAGATTCAAGGCCGCGCGCGTAGCACGCAGAATGGCAGGGAAATCGGCTTGTCTTGTCATGTTTGCGATGTTTGCTATGTTTGGACAGGTTGTCAAGAAGATTCTGGAAGGGGGTGTCTGCGCTGAGGGGCAGTTAAAGGAGCAACAGATGAGTGCGAACCAATGGGATGCGGCCGGGCGCGCTGTATAGAGGATGGGCACACATCGACATAGTCGATGTGTGGGGCGATGGTGTCCCGGTCCGAGGATCCGGCATCTACAAGCCTGTCGCCACCCAAACAGGAGA
The DNA here is from genome assembly GCA_028064935.1 of Gammaproteobacteria bacterium. Next base: position 3,216 of record JAPTWT010000242.1, read on the forward strand.
AGGGGCTGGATATTCGGGACCAGTGGGTGAGTCACGTAAAGCCTTTTTGACTCTGCGCTTTACGTCGTGCCTTTGAATACCATTCGTTCTCAGACAATAGCCGCGGTTTGTGGTGCGACACTACGTTGGATTACAATCCTTGACGCCTAATTGACACTTTCTGGTGTCGCGATAGCGCTCGTACTGTTCCTGCGAATAGTGTTTATTTTCTATCATGTCTCCTAGGACCTTACTGCAATACCATTGAAGCTCCTTAAATAATTTCTTTCTCTCGCCCGATTGTTCAATAATTTCAGGTAGAAATTTTCCCATATGGACAATGCGGGTACGTAGACCGTTTTCCTCAGCGTTTTTGCCTCCTGACGTTAAGAAACGAAAACGTTCGCACAGTTCGTGATAATGTGTTTTTTCGTTAGCGCAATGGCACGCTATATTAGATTTTGCCTTTTGCCATTTCTGGTATTTCCATGGACTGGCAAGGTACTCAAGAAGCGTCATTACGCGAATGAATTTCGTCGTAGAATTATATGAATACAGAGCGTCAGAATATAAGGATAGCCCCTGAAGCAGAATACGTGCGACGTCACCATCCTCACTAGAAGGAATATCCTGCGGTGGGATAGTATCAAGTTCTAGCCCAAGTCCCCGAGCAATTACTGCACTTTCAATTGCCGCTCCAGCAATGAGATAACTTTCGTGCTCCAGAGGTGAATACAGTAGTGCGCCAATATGCTCTCCGGAATTGTTCCATGAACCCACGGGACCTGGTAAAGTGTCGGGTAGATCAAGCCTACAGTAATAAAAGCGAATGAGGTCCAACGCCCGTTCTACCAAAGATGTCAAAAGCATAAGCAATGAAATATCGGCATTGTGATTCGCGCCGTAAAATGCATCCCAGTCAAGCGTATGGCAGAATGCAACGACCGGGCATCCGAGGAAACTATTAATATCAAATCCCGTTAAGGATGTCTCGATTTCCCGCTTTCTCGGTCCCTCAAGTAACGCAGCGTCGCATGATAAATATCGGTCTATGGTATCATTCGGGATTGGACGCAGTCTGGCAAAATCGAGCGAACCCGCTGGGAAGAAATGAAAACGCCCGACGCAAAATGCCTCATGCAGAACGAGTCTGGATAATGGCATTATTACGACCGCAGTGGCACCTGGAATTTGGCAATCCATATCCAATAATTCTGGTAAAATCATTTCCGTTCCTTATGTAGATTGGTATGCATGCGATGTATCTACGTATGTCACAAACTCTCGAACCACGCTTCATCGACAGTGATGTGCTTTACGAGTTCTGTTTTGACGCCAAGAGCCAGCTCTCTCAATTTTTGGGCAAGGTCGTCCCCGTCGACTAAATCGATTGGCGGCGCGCCGTCGCGGGTCGCTTCCTTTACGGCGGCTGGTGTAAAGGAGCCAGTGGTGATGAACAAGCCCTTGTCTGCTCGCCCCACCATAGCGCCGCGAAAATCTCGGATGTCTCCGGCTGGTACAGAGCCCTTGTAGCGCTTGCATTGAAATAAGACATGAAAGCTCATGAACCCATGAATACGGGCAATCCCTTTTCCATCAATACCGCCATCCCCCGTGCGGCCGGTGACTTCAACCTGGACAAACCCCGATTCGCGCAATATGCGTTGTACCAAACGCTCAAACCCGGCGGGATCAAGCTTTTGGGTCAGCACCGCGGAAAGCTTGTCTTTCCACCGCTCCTCCTCAGAGAATTCCCTTGCGGTTTCGTCAAGCGGCCGCTTTTTTGGCGTTTCTTGTTTATCTAGATTGCGGACAAAACGGACGACTTCGTCAGAATCTACGACTTCGAGATCTTTGGCTTTTTCTGTTAGCGACCATACCCCTCGACTGGAGTTTTCTAGCAGGCCATATTTTCGGAGGTAGGTTCGCGCCCAAGCGAGGCGGTAGCCGACTTCCGTTTGACTGCTTTTCTCGGGATCATGGAGGTGCGCAAGGATCTCTTCGGAGAAGCCCGTAATTTCCACAATCTTGGCGTAAATTTCCTCGTTAGTGCCTGAGCCACCCAGCATGCGAAGCGCGCGGAGCAAGGGGTTCATTAAATCATGGAAGGCGGGGAGCGCTGTTGTCGTCATGGTTATTCTCTGATGTCAACTGTCTGATTGGCTTAACAATACACCCGCATCTTCATCACCACGACCCCCACAATCACCATATCCGCGGTAACCGGAAGAATGTGGTAACGGCGGTTCGCCGGCTTGAGGTATCGCTCATCGACCTCCACCAGCAGTTGCTTGAAGGTCGGCTCCGATGTGGGCTTCCCAATGACAATCACATAATCGCGACCCTTAGGTTCCCGGTCAGGATCCACGATGATCGTGTCCCCTTCGAAAAAAGGCAGGTTCCATGGAGTCGCCACACACATGGAGC
>JAPTWT010000282.1 GCA_028064935.1 Gammaproteobacteria bacterium
TCTCGGGAACCCCATCTCAAGCTCCGCACAGAGTCGCCGCAGCGAGCCGTTCTATGATCGGTGGACGCACGATGCCATCTCCGGGGTGTCGGACTTCATTTCACGGGCGCTGATGTTGCCCGTCGAAGGGATCCTGTGGGGTCTCACGGGAAGCCAGGGCGGCGGATGGGGCTCGGCCGAAGGGACCCTCCGGGGGACGGTCGCCGCGCTCACGTACGGCAATCCACTCATCGCGTTCATGAACGCCGGCGAACTGCTCCTGACCATGGCGGGCGCCCTCCTCGTTTTGTGGATCGGCTTGAAAATGGTGGGCATGTTCAAGGGGGTGGCGACCGCGGGCGCCAGCGCGGTCACAGGCGGCGTGGGCGGCGCATTTTTTGGCACCCTGCTCCAGTATCTCGCCAAGATCGCAAGCCTCGCCCTGTCCCTGGTGCTCGTCTTTCTGATCGCGGGCTTCGTGCTCGGCATCCTGCTCCCTGCCCTGCCCATGATCGCCTTCCTGTCCGGGGTCCTGGGATGGCTCCTGGCCGTCGCCGAAACCCTGGTCGCCGCGCCCTTGTGGGCGGCCGCGCACGTCTCTTTCGAGGGAAACGGGTGGGCCCCCCAGCGCGCGCAGATGGGCTACCAGATGATCGGGGGGGCTCATCCTGCGCCCCATCCTGCTGGTGCTGGGGCTTTTTCTTGCCATCGCCCTCATGGAAGGCGCCGCCTGGCTGGTTGGGGCCTTTTTCCTGGGATATGCGAGCAACTACCTGTCGGGCACGCAGTCGATCACCCAGGCGCTCGAGGCCGATGGCCTCCTCATCGTTCTTATCGGGCTATTGATCTACCTGTCGCACATGGCGGTGCGCATCATCAGCTCCCTGCCCGACCAGGTGCTGAAATGGATCGGCGGAGGCAATGACGCCCTGGGCGGCGCCGGCGACATGGAAGGCAAGGTCCGGGAGGTCTTTGGCGGTGTGGTGACCTATGGCCGCGCCGGCCACGCCAACGCCTCGAAGATCCTGGGGGCGGATACCAAACCGGAGAACCGGGAAGCGGGCGGCGACGCCAAGGCCGCCGCGGCGGAGAACCGGGAGGAGAATGCGGGAAACATCAACAACGACAGCTTCCTGTAAGATTAGATTCGATCGCCGCCGTTTAATTGAGCTCTTTGTAGAAGTCCTTGGCGATCCAGATCCCACTCGCCCGCTTGGTGCGCGCGCCGTCGGGAGGGATCTGGGGGTTTTGTTCTACCCGCTCCTGCGCGAGTTTGGTATCGAGCCAGTCGAGGAACCGGGGCTTGCGCTCGGCGCTGCCGACATAATCGAATTCCGCCTGCTGATCGATCGACAACGCGCTGTAGGCCACGGCCTCTTCCGGCGTGGAAAGCGCGCGGCGGCGATGACGGGGTTTATAATTCGCGAGCCGCTCGCGATACTCCAACACCTTCTGCTCGACCCTCTCGCGCGGGATTTTGTAATGCTTGGCCAGATCATCGAGCGCCCAAGCGTAAGCCTGGGCGATGGCCTCGAGATTCGCAGCGTTTGCCGCAGCCTGGTTGCGCTCAAACCTGAGCAGCGCACCGAGTCGAGCGGATTCGGCATTGAGGCGTGCCGCCTCGGCCAGATTGCGCTTGCGCAACTCCGCTGCTTCCCGTTGGGCCTGTTTCGCCTTCTCCCGCTCCCATTGGTCCCGGCCCCAGCCGATCGCCTGACCTATGAGGTTGCCGAAATTGCCGGGGTTATTCGGATCGGTTGCCATCGCTGGATGCCCTCCGCCAAGGAAAGGAGACTCTTGTGTACTATACTAGACCGGGTGGGGAGGAAAGGCAAAAGCGCCCACATGGCGACATCGGTACACTCTATTCGGTTGCAATGCCTTTCCTACCTTAAAGTATCTCCCTTCCTATCGACGATTCAGCACAGAGAGGTTGCGAAGACCATGCGCCACTATCTCGGGAGGCGCGCCTGGCAGCTTGATCGCTGTCTCGTAATCCACAATGGCCCCCGCCGTGTCGCCGCATTTCTGCTTCGCAACGCCGCGGTTGACAAGGGCCTGCGCCACTACGTCAGGCGGCACACCGGGTAAATCAATCGCGGCCGTACAATCAGCAATCGTACCCTCCATATCGCCGAGCCGAGCCTTTGCAGCGCCACGGTTAAAGAGGGCTCGCGCCTTCATCTCAGCGGATATATCCGGCAACTCAATTGCCGCCGTGCGATCAGAAATTGCCCCCCCAATGTCACCACGCTGACTCTTCGCCGTACCACGGTTAACCAGGGCCTCTGCCACTAGCTCAACGGGAGCATCCCGCAGCTCAATCGCGGCCGTACAATCGGCAATCGCACCCTTAGTATCACCGTTTTGCCCCCTCGCAGAACCGCGTTTGACGAAAGCCTGCGCTGTTATCTCAGCAGGTACGCCGTGCGACTCGATCACGGTCGTACAATCAGTAATCGCCCCCGCTATGTCCCTGCTTTGCACCTTCGCACCGCCGCGGTAGACAAGGGCCTGCGCCACCTGTGTGGCGTGCACGTATGGCAACACGGTCGCGCTAGTATAATCATCAATCGCTCCTGCGGTATCGCCGCACCGACTCTTTGCCGTTCCACGGTTAATGAGGGCCTCTGCCACCATCCCATTAGATACGCCTGGCAACTCGATTGCTTCGGTACAATCCCTAATCGCGCCCACACTATCGCCGTCCTGCCCCTTCGCGCCGCCGCGGTTGACAAGGGCCTGCGCCACTACGTCAGGTGGCAGACCGGGTAAATCAATCGCGGCCGTACAATCGGCAATCGCACCCTCGGTATCGCCGAGCCGAGCCTTTGCAGCGCCACGGTTTACTAGACCGACCGCCACTACTGCAGCAGGTGCGCCCGGTAACGCAATCGCAGCTGCGTAATCGGTAATCGCCCCCACAGCATCATTGCGCTGACGTTTCGCGGTACCGCGGTTAACCAGAGCTTGCGCCACTATGGACAGGCTCGCACCGGACAAGTTAATCGCGGCCGTACAATCGGCGATAGTCCCCACGATGTCGCCACGCCGCCCCTTCGCGGCGCCGCGTATAACGAGAGCAGTTGCTACAAGTGAAGCAAACAGACCATTGCGTCGGACAACTTTTGGATATAAATCATCAAACTCATGACTAGAAATCGCGCTTATGTCACCGGATGTGGACTGGGCTGCGTCAAGCAAACAGCATAGGGTTGCGTCAACCCCAACTAGTCGAACCGTCTCTGAGCAGGCAAATAACGCTTCCACAAACGGTAGACTTGCACGGTCAACTCCCGTGACACGAGAAGCTAAAGACTCGATGATTTGCCCAGAGACACGCCGAATGAGCGAATGCCTATGTTCGATGAACCATGTGCGGGCGGCTGCATGTCTTGTATCGTGGCCATACGTCGGAAACCCCTCATCATTCAGCACATTGTCATCCAGTAATGAATGAACTACGGCATCTGACTGACCATTTAAGAGTATATCCCGGAAGATTTCCCATCTCTCCGCATTAAGACGCGGGAAAACCGCGAAATAAGCTGCCAGCGTACGTTGTGGCTCGCCCAGTTGTCCCAAGCGGCCGCCAAGCTCAAAATATCGAACGGCGTGGGCATTCCCGGCTTCTTTCTCAAGGGACTCTGCCGTCAGAATTGGAGTACTGCGGAACTCGTCAGCCCAAAAATATAAAACGCCAGGGTATCCGTCAATCAATTCAAGAATGCGACCGTCAGGCTGGCCCGCCGCAGCGGGGACTTTATCTCGGACGTACTTTACCATGCGAGCGCACTCCTTCGGGTCCCTCTGGTCCATCCCTACAAGGTCGTAGACACGTGCCGCCGGACTAAGTCGGCAAAGATCACGTGCTCGCTGGTATGCCTTGTCATTAACTCGGGTGGAATCCATCTCTGAGTCTCGAATGGCAACAAAAATATGGGTAGTTGGCCACGCATCTTGGTGTTTCAGGAATGCTTCTAATGTCGCGAGCTCAGAATCCATTGAGGGCGATTTTTCCCATGCATCCAGAATCAGCACCACCCGCCGTTTACTAATCTGCGCCACTACTTCTATAAGCGAAAGCGCTTGGTCATAGGGAAGCGGTGCGATCTGAAGTCCGCCACTCAGGAGGTCTTGCTGTGCTTCAGCTAGGCCATGGAAAGCGGAGCGGATCACTGCGGCAACTCCATCCAGGGGCGTCTGCTGGGCAAGCGCCTGGAATAGTCCTCCAACCATCTGCCCAACACGCGGGACAAGATTGCCCTTGTGCCGCTCCCAGAGGCTAATTGCCTGCGCCTGCATCGTACTATCGGCCAGCCAGTGCGCGTATAAGTCCGAGACCGCATATAAAAGATGACTAGTCTCCGCGGCCTTCGACTCGTGATACCCCACAAGACATCCGCTATCCAGCAGGCGCCTGGCCACTTCGGTCAACGTCCATGACTTACCCATGAGCGGCCGACCCACTACAACTGTCAACCCTGCTCCACTAGCACGTTGCGTCAACTGCTGAACATGGGGTTCGCGCCCAAAGAACTGATCGTGCCGATCAGGAAACGCTGTCACCATAAGGCCCTTTGCTAGAAAGAGACTAACCACCGTACCCATTGACTATTATGTAACAATAGCGCCCCGATGGCGATCCATCCAAGCACTGGATATGCTTCAATTGAAGTATTGATGGAAAGGCCGCCTTAGTCCGACATGGGTCGAGGACTTCGTGCGGAAATTATGGCTACAATCGCCTTCTTCCATCAACGGGAGCCACGCTGGCCATAAATGCGAAACCTCGGTCGCAATCATACGAAACCGCCATCACTCCCACCCCGGCCGCCCGAAATAATAGCCCTGCCCCCAGGAGATGCCGAGGGCGGCCACCGAAGCGGCCGTCGCAGCGCTCTCGATGCCCTCGGCAATGGTGATGATATTGAGATCGGCGGCCATGCGCGCCAAGGCACCCACCATGATATTGATGCGCCTGTCCTGGCTGACGCGCGCGATGAGCGCCTGCTCGATCTTCAAAAACGTGATCGGGAGATCGGCGAGATATAGAAAGGACGAAAATCCGCTGCCGAAGTCGTCGAGTGCCAGCCGCACGCCGGCTTCCAGCAGAGGCGCGAGCGCGCGGATGACGCCGGAGTGATCGGTAATCAGCTCTCGTTCGGTGATCTCGATCACCAAAGACCGCCAGCGCGGGTCATCTTGGGGCCAGGGTGTCCCGCAGGCCCCCACCGCGGCCGCCAAATGGGTCAGACGCTCAGGAGCGGCGAGTAGCGCCGTCGAGATATTCACAAAGTGCAGGCGCCCCGGCAATCCTAATGCGCGCCGGGCGCTACACCGGGCCAGGGTCTGGTTTAACACCACCTCATCGATGGCGGCGATCAGATCACAGGCGGCTGCGACCTCGATGAACGCCCCGGCCGGGGTCACCACCCCATCGGTCGCAACATGGCGCGCCAAGGCCTCTTCGGCGACGATGGCCCCATCGGCCAACGCGATTATCGGCTGATAGGCCGCGCGGATGCGGTGCTCCGCCAGGGCCGCCTGCAGACGGTCAGGCCAACCACTTGACCTCTCCTCAGGCGATGCGCGG
>JAPTWT010000059.1 GCA_028064935.1 Gammaproteobacteria bacterium
GCCACCCTGGACACGTGGCTTGCCAAAGCCCGCGAACGGCAGGTGATCGCCGCGCACGTGACGACCTGCGAGACGTGCGGCGCGACGAGCCACGACTGGCCGGCAATCCGGCGCGCGCTCGACGACATGAGGAAGTCGTCATGAGCGCGACGATGCGGGACACCGAAACCGAGGCCATCGCCGCCGACGGCTGGTTGACGACCATCGAGCTCTGCTCGGGCCTGCCCGAGCCGGAGCAGATCATGGCGTTGATCGAGCGGGGCCGGACCGCGCCGCTCTCCCCGGATGGCGCGACGGCACTCGTCGAGCTCGAGTTGCTCCATTCCTGGCTGCTGGAAAATTTTGGGCCGGATTATCCGAAACTCTCGAAGCTCGTGCGCGTGTAGAAAGCACTATGGGGTGCGCCGGTACGCTCTATTCTTTTGGGTTCGGTCGCATAATATCCGCCAGATACGGATGGGCAGCCCTCATTTCGGCAAAGGTCTTGTGCTCCCAGTCCAGCGCCTGACCGCGGATTGTGGCCCTGTTCAGGATTATGGAATCCAGTTGGGTGGTGGATATGGGATTCGCGATAATCGCGGTGACCTCAACGATGTGATAATGCCTGCTGTATGAAGCCGGCGTTGTCGCGAGACAGAAGTAGTCGTCGTTGCACGATAAGCCAATTTGGGCACTGGGATAAATAATGCCCGTGTCGTATGGGGTCGTAGTACCTGTAAGGCCAGTGCGAAGAAATTTATGGGCGATGGCTATGGTTGAGTTGTATTTGTATTTGTGCTCGGGGTCATCGCTCACCGCTTTGGTCATCTCGCGGCCTATGTAGTCCAGTACGATACGATCCGCTTCGCCACGGATGGGTGAGGCATAGCGGCCGCCCGGCAATCCAAGGGGAAAAAATCGCATTAGGTCGCCATGGCCGGGTCGCGGCGCGATTTTGGCTATGGCGAGGACCTCCCTTGTGCGCCCACGGATTTCCGCCGCAGCCGTATATGGTGTGAATGCGGCGTACAGGACGGGATCCTGTTCATCGTTAAGGCGATTTTTTCCGGACACTTTCGGGGGGCCAAGATCGGCAACATCAGAAAAAAATGGCTTGTTTTCGTCAACCCGCCGGGCGCGATAAAGGGCAATGTCGTCGGAAAGAACGTTAGACTTTTGGGGCGTATTGTCTAGCAGCTGTCCCAAGGGCTCTAGAAATTCTTTGGGATCGCGCTTCTCAGTAAGCAGGCGATCCAGTTCACCCACGATGCCGTACTTTTCCTTCGCCTCTTTCAGGCCTACCGATGGCAATTCCGCCAATGAAACAATTTTCTTCCATGCACTAGTCATGGGCCATGATGCTCTCGATGCCGAGTAAGCTTACGCGGAATATTAACATACTTTCTGCATCCTATTCCGTTTTACCATACACGCCGCATTCTGATTCGCCGGCCGCATTGTTTAGATAGCACCTGAGAATGGCGTATGAAGTGAACTAAGCCGCCAGTATTTACTGGTGTGGTAATGGTGGATTTGCCAGCAGCCGGCCGGCTGATACCTACCGGAAATAAACGCAAAAAGTCGCGTGCTCTCTCGGCTTCGACGCTCATTGTCACTGCCGCACAGCAGCATGCGCTTTGCCACGCCCCTCCGGCATCCGCCCTTCCCGTCATTCCATCCCCGTTTGTTTCCCGGGGACCTCTGGTGGCCTGCGCCGATCTCACCCCTCGCCCTCGCGCCTTGCCGCGGCGATCGCTTGCACCCGTCACGCCACCCCGCAAAAACCGCGGGGGCGGCATGCCGTCTGCCGCTCACTAAAACCGCCGCGGCTTAACGGCGCCCTTAACGAGGCGAGGGCCGAGACGGACGCAGGTCCAAACACTAACAGCCCCCCAGGGGGCACAGGAGTCGAACTATGAATGACGCGGAGAGCGAAACGATGCCGAGTGCGGCGGGAAAAACCAAACCCGAGGCTCAGGTCTCAACGTCCGCAGGGGTGGGGGTACAACGGATCACGCGCAGCCGCTGGAAGCGCGTATCGGGGGACTACAAGGGCTGGCTCACCATCGACGGCAAGCGGATTCGGGCCATGCTGGTCGCGCGAACAGATGGTGGGCAGGGGGTAACATTAGCCCCCGTGCAGATCATCCCCGACGATGAGGGCTAAGCCATGCAAACCCTCTTCAGCTACAGCCGGGCGGAAGCCATCACCGACGGGGGGCTGGTGGATGTGACAGTGGAGGCCTCCTCGCATGTCATCTCCGCAGCCGAACGCGCCCACATCCTCGCGGTGGCCAATGGGTCGCGCTTTGCTAAGGTGCCGCCGGCACGCATCGTGCCGAAACTCGCCGAAACCCGCCGGTGAAGGCGTATATCTGGCAAGCGAGTCGACCTTCAGCCTGGTCTTGCGCTCGGAAGGACAGGCCCGCCACCGCCCCTCTAAGACCCAAAATTCGTAACCACCCGACCCGCCAACATTTGACGAAACATGTTAGAGGGGCGGGGAAGGCAACCAGCAGCAGACGCCTTCTTCACTACCGAAACATTTTTGACACGGATAACATGCGCAGTTTCTGGTACCACCTTGTGAATAACGCCATTGGCGATAGTTTCCATGTTCCAGCTCCAATCCTCATGACCAATCTGGCTGTCCATTTGTGTCGGCGAATACGGTATCTTGGCTACAATGTTCCGTTCAACAAAACATAACGCCGTCCAATAATTTGTGTACGCCAGAAAAGTTTGGTCATATTTTTCGCCGTCCATATCAACGTGCAGGAACAAATGTGGCACGCTGCCGATGTACACGTTAACTTCGGGGTGCCAAATTACGGCTCGCGTATCCCGTTCTGCACTTTGATGGGCGGCCCACAACCAATTCGACCCCCAAATATCGTCCGCGTCCAGAAACGCTATCCATTTGCCTTTGGCGCCTTGGACTCCGGCATTACGTGATAGACCCGAATCTGCGTAGTCTACGACCGTAATCTGAATGGGGAAGTTTTTGGCGAAGGATTCAAATACCTCTAAGGTTAGAGCGTCTGGACGATCCAAAATCGCGTTTACTTGCACGCTTAAGCCCCGCTTCTCCGCCAGCCTTACCGATTCCGCAAGACTTTTAAGAGACGAGTGCGCCAGTAATCCTTCATTGTGCCCGTTTATTATGGCTGTAATATTGGCTCCGCTCATATTCGCTTATGTCAGTCCAAAAATGACGGTGATTGTTTAAATGTCTCCTCGTATGACCTCCACGAGTGTTGGTTCTGAACCCGCTTGACCATTCGCTCCACACGGAGCGCTGCCTTATCTGGGTAACGCAAAATATCATTGAGTGCGTCAACATAGCCGCCTGGATTCGCGTAATCGCGTACCAGCCAACCAGTGTCGTCGTCTACAAGTTGAGAGATACCGCCCACATCTGACGCGACAACTGGAAGACCGAGAGCAGCTGCGCTATTGATAATCAGTGGCAGACCATCCCACAAGGATGTGTAGAGCAAAGCAGCGTAGTTTTCCGTAGGTAAGGATTCTGTTGAGGTAAAGGGCCCCTTGAGGGTGAAATTTGGCAACCGTTTCTCGGCAGCGGCCATTTTTTTAAGGTGTCTCTCGTCGCCATACCCGTAGACATGAAAGTGAAACCGGTCACAAATAGTGGCTATATCAATTAGCAAATCAATGTTTTTCTGGCGGCAGAACCTTCCGGCCCAAAGGATAGGCAACCGAGCGTCATTACGGGTGCGTAAAAACCCACGCGGCGTAGCTAATGGTGACTTAGGTTGTAATTGAACAATTAATTTGGCTCTCTGAGATGGCGGAAGTCCATAATATGTCGATAACCACGTCGGAAGCTGAGAGTTATCACAATACACTCCCTTAATATACGGCAGGCACGGCCGGACATGCGTATCTGTATACCCAGCGGCGCGGCCATCGTCGAGATAATCTCTACAGAATAACGACACATAAACATCGGTAACACTGGCAAGCCAGGCACCACTGCGTTTTAACGCATCCCAACATGCGCCACTATTCACATTCAAGATGGCGCGCGGCTTCAGTGCCATAACTAACATCTCTATAAGACGAGACCGCCCCTGTATATCAAGAGATTGAGCAATGTCCGAAATAACCGTAATGTGAGTTCGGGCGGGGGGGGGGGAGCCAATCCAATGCCTCTTTCTGGCCGCTATCCGTTAATACCAGAAGCGTAGAACCGGTGCCATGGCGCTCACATGCTGCACGTATTGCGTTCACGGCAACAAGGTCTGCGCCACCACGCATAAGGTGCGGTACGAAAACAAGGTATTTATATTCCGCTTTTAGCGAATGGAACAGCCGCGTCCAGGCGTCAATAGTGGGATTACGCGCAATGCCGTCGGCGATGGGCAGTCGGCCAACATCAATTAATTTATCCGTCAGCAGAATTTCTGGTTCGAATAGCGAGGCTTCTGTAAGCACGTTTTTTGCTGTCGTTAGGATGGATGCGCTCGCGACGGTCTCGATAGATTTTTCTTGCTCGCCGGCTGTGTGATGACGAAGCGAGGCGCGGGCTCGGTCAATAGTGGCGGCGCCACCCATAAGAAGAAAATAACCTATGCCTTTGCGGATAGATGAGGGGTTGCGCCGAATATGTCTAAGTATCCGCCATCCCGCAGTAGCAAGTTTTTTGTGAGCCGTGAGCTTTGGCAAGACAAATACTCATCACGATGGAGGAACGGCTTGGCACTGTACCACTTCTCTTGGGATGAGGCAAAGCGCGTATTAATTGTGCGCACTGACTACCATAGTCTCCCCACCAAATGCTCCGCCCTCAAGTGAGTATACCGAATGGGACTGGTTGGCCAGGAGCAAGCGGTCGCGTAAGGCACCGGGCAGAGCGGGGCTTCGGCCCCTTGACTGTTACACAGTAACGCGGCATGATGCGCGTTACTGTGTAACAGTGAGGGCACAAGATGACAAGCAATGCAGAACGGCAGAGAGCCTACCGCGAGCGGCACCTACACGACATCGACGGCAAAAGCGACAGGCTGAGCATGGTCATCAGCATGCACACAAAGACCTCGCTTGAGAGGCTGGCAAGCTGTTACGGTGTAACGCAAAAAGCTATGCTGGAGATGCTGGTCGACAAAGCGGAACGGGACCTGCTCGAGGCGGCGACGCGCGGACAGCGCGACGGATACTACAAAAAGCGGCTGCGGATGGAGTGGTCCGTTACACAGTAACGGACCTATGACGCTACCCCAACATCCCCACCAAATCCTCCGCCCTCAAATGCGTGTACCGCTTCAACATCTGCAAGGTCTTATGCCCCGTAATAGCGGCCACCTGCATGGGGTTGAGGCCCTTCTCAAACAGCCGGGACGTGGCCTCGTGGCGCAGGTCATGGAAGGTCAGGCCCTCGATGCCGGCGGCCTTGCAGATCCGCTCGAAAGCCTGCGAGATCGAGTCCGGGCGCATACCCCACACTTTCCCGTCAATCCGGCGCGGCAGGGCGTCCAGGACGGCCAGGGCCCGCGTGGACAGCGGCACCCTCCGGGGCGTGCCCGTCTTGGTCTCCGGGATCAGCAGCA